>NZ_JBGOGX010000002.1:0-482505 GCF_054788455.1 Pseudomonas sp. ZL2
CGCAGCGGTAGTTCAGTCGGTTAGAATACCGGCCTGTCACGCCGGGGGTCGCGGGTTCGAGTCCCGTCCGCTGCGCCATATCGAAGTAACAAAGAAAGCGACCTGCGGGTCGCTTTTTTTGTGCCTGAATTTCGGCACTGTGGTGTGGCCATCGCCGGCAAGGCCGGCTCCCACAGGAGCGCGGTGTACACAAAACTTGTGGGAGCTGGCCTTGCCAGCGACGAGGCCTACTTGGTCTACATCCAGTCCTCACAACCGCTATGCTAGAGCCTCCAGTCTTCCACTGAGGTTCAGGATGAACAATCTTCAAGACTCGATCGCGGTGATCACCGGCGCCGGACGCGGCCTGGGTGCAGCCCTGGCCATCTCCCTGGCTGACGCCGGTTGCAAAGTGGTGCTCTGTGGCCGCAATGAGGCGGCCCTGGCACACGTCGCCGCCACCATCGAAACCCGCACAGGCCAACTGCCGATCACTGTTCAGGTCGACCTGGCCGACAGCGCCAGCGTAACCCGCGCGACGCAAACCATCAGCCAGCGCTTCCCCACCGTCGACCTGCTGATCAACAACGGTGCCATGTGGCTGGAACAGAACGAGCAGGGCTACTCGCCTGAGGACGTCCACGGCGTGATCAACGCCGCGGTCACCGGCACCTTCCTCTTCACCCAGGGCCTGCTGCCTTCCCTGCGCCGTTCCCAGCGCCCGGACATCGTCACCATAGGCTCGATCAGCGCCTTGCCCAATGCCGCCTTGCAGAGCGTCTCAGTGCCGTTCTACGCCGCCAAGCACGCCCAGCGAGCCTTGGCCGAGGGCTTGCGTCAACAACTGGCCGGCACGCCGATCCGTTCGCTGTGCGTGCACCCGCCCTACCTGGACGATATCTCCCCGACCGAACCTGCCTGGGAGGCGGCCGCCCAGCGCCGGAAGGGCGAGCGCGGCACCAACCGTGACGTGGTCGAGGCCGTGCTGTTTGCCGTGACCCGGCCGCGGCATGTGAGCCTGTCGTCGATCGTTATCGATAGCGATGACGGCGGTCTGTTCGGCTGATCTGGCCGTCAAACCCTGAAGCGCGCCACCAGCTGTTGCAGTTCGCTGCCCAGGCGCGCCAGCTCCACCGACGAGGCCGCGGTCTGCTGCGAAGCGGTTGACGACTGTTCAGCCACGTCACGCACGCTGAGCACGCTGCGGTTGATCGATTCGGCGACGCTGCTTTGCTGTTCGGCAGCGGTGGCGATCTGCAGGTTCATGCTCTGGATGCTGGTCACGGTCTGGGTGATGGCCTGCAGTTCGATACCGGCCTGATTGGCCAACGCTACCGTGCCGCCGACCTGCTGCTGGTTGGCGTGCATCATTTCGGCAGCCTTCTGCGCGCCCTGTTGCAAGGACACGATCAGCGTCTCGATCTGCGCTGTCGACTGCTGGGTACGCTGGGCCAGCCCGCGTACCTCGTCGGCCACCACGGCAAAACCGCGGCCGGCCTCGCCAGCGCGCGCTGCTTCAATGGCGGCGTTGAGGGCCAGCAGGTTGGTCTGCTCGGCAATGGCGTTGATCACCGTCATTACCGTGCCGATACGCTCGCTTTCTTCCGACAATTGACTGACCGCACTGGCCGAGTTGCCGATGTCATCGGCCAACTGGCCAATCTGGCTCAGGGCCTGTTGCACCACGCGATTGCCCTGTTTGGCCTGGCTGTCGGCCTGGCGCGTGGCTTCGCTGGCTTCTTCGGCATTGCGCGCGACTTCCTGCACGGTAGCGACCATCTCGCTCATCGCCGTGGCCACCTGGTCGGTCTCGACCTTCTGGCTGGTGATGCCGGCGCTGGTCTGTTCGGTGATGGTCGACAGCTCTTCGGCGGCGGTCGACAGCTGGCGGGTGACATGCCCGGCCTGGCCGAGCATTTCCCGTAGGTTGTTGCCGCTTTGCGCCAGGGCTTGCAACAACTGGCCGAATTCGTCGCGGCGGGGTTCGCTGGCGGTGTTGGTCAGGTCGCCTTCGCCAATGCGCCGGGCAATTTCCACGGCCTGGCGCAGCGGTTGGGTGACCTGACGGATGATCAGCGCGCTGATCAGCACGCCCAGCACCAGGGCGGCGAACAGCAGGCTGAGCATCAAGCTGCGGCTGTTGCTCGACTCCTCGGTGCTCTTCTGGTTTTGCAGGGTGATCAGCTGGTTGATCGCTTCAAGGCCCCGATGGACGTTTTCCAGCAGTTGGTCGTGCAGCTTGGTCTGCAGCAGGGTGCCTCCGGTGGCCGCTTTCAGTTGTTCGAACTGCTCCAGGTATTGCTTGAGGTCGTCGCCAGTGGCTGTGAGCAAGCGCTGCGAATCGGCATCGGGCAACGCGGCGAGGTTTTCCTCGACCAACTGTGTGGCCTGTTGATGGGCCTTGGTCAGCTGGCTGGCGAAGGTGGCGTCGCGCCGTTGCTCGAAGCTCAGTTGGGCGGCGCGCATTTCATTGAGGTTGTCGAGGATGTAATTGACCGACACCAGGCGGTCGGCCCGTTGGGTCAGGGTGTTCAGGCTGTTGATGGCGGTAAGGGCCAGCAGCGCCATCAACACCAGGATGGGCGCAAAACCGAGCAACAGCTTGATTTTCACGGAGAGGTTTTTCACCGAGGTAACTCCTGTCGACCTGTATGGATGGGGTGGTGGCTAGTTGCCAGCGTAGCCGTAGAATGTGCCAGGCAATAGTCGGATGGATCCGATCAACAGGTAGGGCTTGGTCGAAGTTGCTGTGGGCTTATCGACCAATGGTCAAACCCCGGCGTTAGGGGCGGTAGCTGGCGCCTTGCATGAATTTTCTGCGGTGATTGGCAGGCTATGGTTTCAGCATTCCGCCGATGTGTTGCACAATAGGCACCGACCGTTTTCCTCAGGATTTGCAATGTCAAAGTCAACCGTCTGCAGTGCGCTCGGGCTGGCCCTTGTGCTGGCGGGTGTTTCCGGCTGTTCTTCGAAGAAAGCTGCCATCTACGAACACGAGAATTTCGCCGACTCGGGCACCTTCTCGCGCAGCTTTCCGGTGAGTGAAGCCGGTACCTGCGAAGCGGCGCGCCGTGCCTTGCTCAGCCAGGGCTACATCATCACCAGCAGCGACGCTGGCCAGGTCAATGGCAACAAGAGCTTCCAGCAGACCGGCGATTCGCACCTGCAGATCAGCTTCAATGTGGTCTGCGCCCCTGACAGCGGCGACGAGCAGCGCTCGACCATGTTCGCCAACGCCCTGCAGGACCGCTACGCGCTGAAAAAATCCAACACCTCGGCCAGCCTCGGCGTGGGTGTGCTGGGTTCGGTGTCGATGCCGATCGGTTCCAGCGATGATTCGATGGTCAAGGTCGCCAGCGAGACCGTGACGTCGGCCAAGTTCTACGAGCGTTACTTCGCTCTGGTCGAAAGCTTCCTGCCCAAGGAAAACAAGAAAAAGGCCGACCCCAAGCCTGCGGCCAAGCCGGCAGTGGAGTTGGGTGTGCCGGAAACTGCGCCGGTAGCGCCACCGGCCGCCCTGGCCCCCACGCCGGCCGAAGCGCCTGCGCCAGCGGCTCCGGCGTCTGCCGTGCCGGTCAGCGAACCTGCGCCGGCCCCGGCTGCCGAGGCGCCCGCCGCGCCAGTGGTGGATGACAGCAACGGCTCGAAGCCGGTACCGCCACCGGCAGAAGCTGCGCCGATCAGCGTCCAGGACAGCAGCACGCCGGCCGAGCCGACCCCGAGCATCGCCCCGGCAGCACCGGCCAGCAGCAGCGGGCAGGCGCCGCTGTAAATTCTGAAGTCCCTGCTACGTTGTTTTGATAAGCGTCATTGTCATTTTTCTTTCATCACGGCACTTTAGGCTCGTTGACGAATCAATGACATGAATGTGAAACGACGGAGCAGATGATGGACGACTATCAAGAAGAACTACTCGAATACCGCGCCATTGAGCTCGACCCGGTCGAGCCCGCCGAAGACGCTACCGAGCTGTAATCAGCCGGTACGCCGCTGGCTGCGGCGAAACTCCCCCGGAGTGATACCGTTCCAGCGCTTGAACGCGCGCTGAAAGGCCTCTGCCGAGGCAAACCCGAGCAAATAGGCGATCTCGCCAAAGGCCAGCTCCGTGTCGCGGATGTAGGTCATGGCCAGGTCGCGCCGGGTATCGTTGAGGATGGCGCGAAACTGCGTGCCTTCCTCGGCCAGCTTGCGCCGCAGGGTCCAGGTCGGCAGTTGCAGATGCCTGGCCACTTCCTCCAGATCCGGTTCCCGTCCGCCGTTCAGCAACGGCCCCAGCAGGTGCGCGATGCGCTCGCCCAGGCTGCGTATCCGTGTGCGCTGTTCAAGCTCCGCCTCACACAGTTGCAGCAGGTGCTGCCAGGTGCTCGGGCAGTGCGCCGGGTTGCGCAGGGCAAGGTTGGCGCGGCTCAGGCGCAGCTGGTTGGTGGGCGCGCCGAACTGTACCGGGTTGCTGCTCAAGGCTTGGTAGTGGGCGGCGTAGGCGGGCGCCTCGAACTCGATCTCGACCCGTTCCGCCAGCAGGACCACCCCTGCCAGGCTCGACAACTGCGCCAGCCAGCCGGCCAATAGTGAATCCACTACAAAGCGGTTGTAGGCGTTGTACGGGCTGATCGAGTAGAAGCGCAGCCAGGCGCCGCCGCTGTCCTCATGAAAGCTTGAGTGCCCGCGGTAGTTGGCCGCATACAGGGGCTCGAAGCGCAGCAAGGTGCGCGCCGCTTCGCCGACTGTTGGCGCTTGCGCTGCGGTGACGCCGGCCAGGCCGGCCTGGCCGAGGCGGCTGATGTGGCCCATGTGCAGCCCGAGGGCCAGATCGCCGGTCAGCTCGATGGCGGCATGGCCCAGGTGCATATAGCGCGGGATCGACAGGCGCGCGCCCGGTTCAGCCAGGCGTGCCGGGTCCAGCCCGTAGCGGGTGAGCAGGGGCCCGGGATCGATCCCGCGTTGTTGCAGGGTTTCGCTCAGCGGCTGGATAAAACCGACCGACAGATCGCCCAAGCGCACACGCGGGCTGTTCATGCCTTAGAGCCAGACGTTCAACAGGCGCGCACCCGGGCTGGCAGTGCCGCCCAGGTTCACTCCGTTGAGCTGGGCAAAGCCCTGGCCATCGGCGGCCTGGTCCCAGAAGCGCCCGCGCAGGAACACGCTCATGCTGCTGACCTTGGCGGCGTTGGCGTTCAGGGTCAGGCGCTGCCAGGCGTCGCGTTCGCTCACTTGACCAGGCTTGAGCGCCAGCGACGAGGCCAGCGGCTGATGGCGGTTGCCGCGCCATGGCGCGTTCCAGCTGTTGAGGCCGCTGAGGAACACCGGGTTGGCGACGATCTGGGCGAACTGGTTGACCAGTTGCTGCTGGTTGCTCGGGTACCAGCTGTCGCTGCCGATCAACACGCCGAGACGCCCGGCCGGGGTTTGCAATACTTGTGGCGGCTGGTCGGTGCCGCTGCTGATAAAGCGCCGCACTTCACTGTCCGGGTGCTGCTGGCGTTGTGGCTGGCCGAGTACCGAACCATCGCTGGCAAATACCAGGCTGGCGTTGTACAGGGCGCCGGAGCCGATCCGCAGGGTGCCGCGCTCGACATAGGGTTCAGGTAGCACGATGGAACCCGCCACCAGGGTCACGCCGAACTCCTTGGCCAGGCCGCCGAACAGCTGCTGGTAGTCCTCGGCCATCTGCCCGGCCTTCATTCGCAGGTGGGCATCGGCGCGGCGGTCGTCACCTTCGGCGCCAAGCATGGCCAGGCCATAACGCAGCGGGTTGCTCAGCTCCAGCCACTGCAGGGCTTCGCGGCGCTCAGTGACCTGGTACAGCTCGTTTTTCTCGCCACGGGCCCACAGCCAGGTGCCGATGTGTTCCGGCAGGATAACGATGGTCTTGGCGTTGATCAGGCCCTGGGCGCGGGCATGTTCAAGGTAGGCGGCCAGCTTGCGATGCAGGCGCTGCAGGCTCTGGTAGTCACCGGGGAACAGTTGCGGCTCGACGCCCAGCAGGTTGCCGTGATCGGCCGGCACGCCTTCGCTCAGGGCCAGCTCGATGCGCAGGTCCGACAGGTAGTGCCCGGCCGGGCGCTGTTCGGTCCAGAACCCGTAGCCACTCAGGGCGGCAATGACAACCAGCGCCAGGGCGCTCAACAGAAGTTTTCGCATGAAACGCAATAGAGCCGACAAGGGATTCGGCCCCTAGGGTAGACCTCGGGTGCAGTAGGATCAATAACTTGTCACTTTCGGTCATTGAGCCGCGCCCGCTGGCTCTTTAATGTCGGCCTCAGATAACTGACGGGCCCCGCCAGCCTTGGCGAGGCGCCCGCATTCCGTGATTACGCCTGTTGTGGAGTTGACTATGGCCGCCGCTCAATACCCGCATTTGCTCGCCCCGCTGGACCTGGGTTTCACCACCTTGCGCAACCGCACGCTGATGGGCTCGATGCACACCGGCCTTGAAGAGAAGCCCGGCGGTTTCGAGCGCATGGCGGCCTACTTTGCCGAGCGCGCCCGTGGCGGCGTCGGCCTGATGGTGACCGGCGGCATCGGCCCGAACGTGGAGGGCGGGGTGTATTCCGGCGCTGCCAAGCTGAGCACGCCGGAAGAAGCCGATAAACACCGCATCGTGACCAAAGCGGTGCATGAGGCCGGTGGCAAGATCTGCATGCAGATCCTCCACGCCGGTCGCTATGCCTACAGCCCGAAATCGGTAGCGCCGAGCGCCATCCAGGCGCCGATCAACCCGTTCAAGCCGCGCGAGCTGGATGAAGAGGGCATCGAGAAGCAGATCCAGGACTTCGTCACCTGCTCGCTGCTGGCGCAAAGCGCCGAGTACGACGGCATCGAGATCATGGGGTCGGAAGGCTACTTCATCAACCAGTTCCTCGCCGCCCACACCAACCAGCGCACCGACCGCTGGGGTGGCAGCTATGAGAACCGTATGCGCCTGGCGGTGGAAATCGTCCGTCGTGTGCGGGAAGCGGTAGGGCCGAACTTCATCATCATCTTCCGCCTGTCGATGCTCGACCTGGTCGAGGGCGGCAGCAGCTGGGAAGAGATCGTGCAGCTGGCCAAGGCCGTGGAGCAGGCCGGCGCGACCCTTATCAACACCGGTATCGGTTGGCACGAAGCGCGGATCCCGACCATCGCCACCAAGGTGCCGCGCGCGGCGTTCAGCAAGGTCACCGCCAAGCTGCGCGGTGCGGTGCAGATCCCGCTGATCACCACCAATCGCATCAACACCCCGGAAGTCGCCGAGCAGATCCTTGCCGAGGGCGATGCCGACATGGTCTCGATGGCGCGGCCGTTCCTCGCTGACCCGGAGTTCGTCAACAAGGCCGCCGCCGGGCGTGGCGACGAGATCAACACCTGTATCGGCTGCAACCAGGCCTGCCTGGATCACACCTTCGGCGGCAAGCTGACCAGTTGCCTGGTCAACCCGCGCGCCTGCCATGAAACCGAGCTCAATTACCTGCCAGTCACCCAGGTCAAGCGCATCGCCGTGGTGGGCGCCGGTCCCGCTGGCCTGGCGGCCGCCACCGTTGCGGCCGAGCGCGGCCATGAAGTGACCCTGTTCGATTCGGCCAGCGAGATCGGCGGTCAGTTCAACGTGGCCAAGCGCGTGCCAGGCAAAGAGGAGTTCTATGAAACCCTGCGCTACTTCAAACGTAAGTTGCAGACCACTGGCGTCGAGCTGTGCCTGAACACCCGCGTCGATGCCGAGCAACTGGCGGCGGGCGGCTTTGACGAGATCATCCTCGCCACCGGGATCGCTCCGCGTTTGCCGGCCATCCCCGGCATCGAGCACGCCAAGGTGCTGAACTACCTGGATGTGCTGCTGCAGCGCCAGCCGGTAGGGCAGAAGGTCGCGGTGATCGGTGCCGGCGGTATCGGCTTTGACGTCTCCGAGTACCTGGTGCACCAGGGCGTGGCCACCAGCCAGGACCGCGAGGCGTTCTGGAAGGAGTGGGGCATCGATACCCAGCTTGAAGCCCGCGGCGGCGTAGCCGGGATCAAGGCCGAACCCCATGCGCCGGCGCGTCAGGTGTTCCTCCTGCAGCGCAAAAAGACCAAGGTCGGCGATGGCCTGGGCAAGACCACCGGCTGGATTCACCGCACGGGCCTGAAGAACAAGCAGGTGCAGATGCTCAACAGTGTCGAGTACCTGAACATCGACGATGCCGGCCTGCACATCCGCATCGCCGAGGGCGAGCCGCAGGTGCTGCCGGTGGATAACATCGTCATCTGCGCCGGCCAGGACCCGCTGCGCGAACTGCAGGACGGCCTGGTCGCCGCCGGCCAGTCGGTGCACCTGATCGGTGGCGCCGATGTCGCCGCCGAGCTGGATGCCAAGCGCGCCATCAACCAGGGTTCGCGCCTGGCCGCCGAGCTCTGATTGGCGCAGCGCGGCGGGCCGCCGGGCCCGTCGCGCTGTTACACTGCGCGGCCCTGGCAGCCCTGTTGTGCCCCGCCCATGATCGGCAGATTCGACGACCTTCCCCTCGCACCCCTGCAACCCTTGCCCCTGAGCTGGCTACGCGCCCATGGCGTCGAGCTGGCGGTGTTGCGCCTGGACCTGATCGACCCGCTGATCAGCGGCAACAAGTGGTTCAAGCTGCTCGAACACCTGCGCCTCGCCCAGGCCCAAGGTGCGCCCGGGGTGATCAGCCTCGGCGGCGCCCATTCCAATCACCTGCATGCCCTGGCGGCGGCCGGCAAGCGCTTTGGTTTTGCCACCGCTGGCCTGTTGCGTGGCCATGCCCAGGACACAGCGACCGTGCGCGACCTGCAGGCCTTCGGCATGCAGCTGCATTGGTTGGGGTATGGCGGTTATCGCGAGCGTCATCAGCCGGGTTTCTGGCAGCCCTGGCAGGCGCTGTATCCAGGCTGGCAATGTGTGGCCGAAGGTGGGGGCGGGCCCTTGGGCGCCAAGGGCTGCGCCTTGATTGTCGAGCAGGCGCAAGCGCAATTGGCGGCGCTGGGCTGGGCGGATTATCACGGCTGGTGGCTGGCGGCCGGTACCGGTACCACCCTGGCCGGGCTGGTGTTGGCGGAAGCAGGCAGGCACGAGGTCCATGGCGCATTGGCCGTGCCGCTGGATCATGGCGTGCCCGAGGCTGTGCAAGCGCTGGTCGGCAAGGGCGGTTACCGCTTGCATGAGGCCTGCCGTGGCGGCTTTGCCAAGGTCGATGACGGGCTGTTGGCCTTTATGGCCGACTGCGAATCTGAAACTGGCATGCCGCTGGAACCGCTGTACACCGCCAAGGCCTTGCTGGCGCTGCGCCGGGAAGTCGAAGCCGGGGCCTTTGCCGCCGGCACCCGGCTGATCTTCCTGCACAGCGGCGGCCTGCAGGGCCGCCGCGGTTTTGCCTAGTTGTTGCGCGGCAGCATGCGCAACAAGGTGTTGTCGCGCTGCACGTAGTGATGGAACAGGCCGGCCACGGCATGCAGGCCGATCAGCCAGTAGCCCCAGGTGCCGATGCGCTCGTGCCAGCCCTTGATGAACTTGGCCAGGTCCGGGTCCGGGGCGTCCAGCGCCGGCAGCTCGAAACCGTAGAACGGGATCGGCTTGTTGGCGGCGCTGAGCAGCAGCCAGCCGGCCAGCGGCAGGCCGATCATCAGCAGGTACAGGGCCAGGTGCATCAGGTGCGCCAGGCCTGTCTGCCAGGCCGGTGGCGCCGGAATGATCGGCGGGGTCGGGCGACCCAGGCGCAGGGCCAGGCGCAGCCAGACCAGCACGAACACGCTCAGGCCGAGCATGAAGTGCAGGTCTTTCATCAAGGCGCGTTCGGCGCTGTCCTTGGGAAACATCCCGCGCAGTTCGATAAAGGCGTAGACCGCCGCCAGCAGCACCAGCATCAGCCAGTGCAGGGCTATCGACAGGCCGCTGTAGCGGGCCTGGTTTTGGCTCAGAGTCATGGGTGTTCCTCATCATCAGGTCGAAGTCCGCGCTCTTCTGGCGCAGTCAGCTAACTGTAACCGCTTGCCAGCCGGTTACCCGGGCATTGCAGCAGAAATTCATCACGGCAACCTTGATCTGTCGCTAGAATCCGGCGCTTGTACCCACTCTAATCTGCAAGGCTTGTACTTCATGCTGATGGCATCACTGATTTTCCTGCTGACCATTACCCTGGTGATCTGGCAGCCCCGAGGCCTTGGCGTCGGCTGGAGTGCCACGGGCGGGGCGCTGCTGGCCTTGCTTTGCGGGGTGGTGCAGTGGAGCGATATCCCGGTGGTCTGGCAGATCATCTGGAACGCTACCGGTACTTTCATCGCCCTGATCATCATCAGCCTGTTGCTCGATGCCGCCGGCTTCTTCGCCTGGGCGGCGCTGCACGTGGCACGCTGGGGGCGCGGCAGTGGCCGGCGGTTGTTCTGCTACATCGTGCTGCTGGGGGCGCTGGTGTCGGCGCTGTTCGCCAATGATGGTGCGGCGCTGATCCTTACCCCGATCGTGGTGGCCATGCTCCTGGCCCTGCGCTTCAGCCCGGCGGCGACCCTGGCGTTCGTCATGGCCGCAGGCTTCATTGCCGACACGGCCAGCTTGCCGCTGGTGGTGTCGAACCTGGTCAACATCGTCTCTGCCGACTTCTTCGGCATCGGCTTCAACCGCTATGCGGCGGTGATGGTGCCGGTCAACCTGGTCGCCGTGGCGGCGACCCTGGCGGTGCTGTTGTGGTACTTCCGTCGGGACATCCCGGCTGACTATGATCCGCTGCAACTGGATGCGCCGCGCAGCGTGGTGCAGGACCCGGCGACTTTTGTCGCCGGCTGGCTGGTGTTGTTGATCCTGCTCCTGGGTTGCTTTGCCCTGGAGCCGCTGGGCATTCCGATCAGCGCGATTTCGGCGGTGTGTGCACTGGTGTTGCTGCTGGTGGCGGCACGCGGGCACAAAATCTCCACGCGCAAGGTGCTCAAGGAGGCGCCCTGGCATATCGTGGTGTTCTCCTTGGGGATGTACCTGGTGGTCTACGGCCTGCGCAATGCCGGGCTGACCGACTACCTGGCCGGCTGGCTCGACGGTTTTGCCGCGGGCGGGGTGTGGGGCGCGGCGCTGGGCACCGGGCTGCTGACCGCGGTGCTGTCGTCGATCATGAACAACCTGCCGACGGTGCTGATCGGCGCCTTGTCGATCGACGCCAGTTCTGCCACGGGTGTGGTCAAGGAGGCGATGATCTATGCCAACGTGATCGGCAGCGACCTGGGGCCGAAGATCACCCCGATCGGCAGCCTGGCGACGCTTTTGTGGTTGCATGTGCTGGAGCGCAAGGGGGTGAAGATTGGCTGGGGGTATTACTTCAAGGTCGGGATTGTGCTGACGGTGCCGGTGTTGTTGCTGACCTTGGTGGCGCTGGCGCTGCGGTTGACTGTGGTTTAGGGCTGGCTTCATCGCCGGCAAGGCCGGCTCCCACAACCTGTGGGAGCTGGCCTTGCCGGCGATCGCCTGCGCAGCAGGCGCAAAACCCGTCACCCTGGCAGGTTCGGCCATAAGTCCGAGACCAGAAACAACCGCTCGGCTTCCTCCCACTCGCCACGCTCACCCGCGACCAGCCGCACCAGCAACTGCGCTGGCGCCAGCGGGTCCAGCGCCTGCAACCAGGTCTCGAAGCGCTGCACCGACCAGCAGTCCTGCACCGGGTAACAGGCCGGCGCCAGCCAGGCATGGCGCGGCAACGGCTGCCAGCGACCGGGCGCACTCTGGGCACGGAACGCTGCCCAGTCACGCTGGTGCAACCAGCGCCCACGCAGATGCTGCGGATTCGCTCCTTGCGGCGGTTGCGCCTGCCCCGGCCAGGGATAAAGCAGGTAACCGCCCAGCCACAACTGTGCACTGAACTGCTCGATCTCCAGCGCCGCCAGCGCTTCGCGGCTTTCGCTGCGGGCCGAAATCGGCAGTTGATGCTCGGCCAGGTGCGCAAGCTTGCGGTCCAGGCGGTCGTGACAACCGGGCCCCAGCCACTGCGCCGGGTTATCGCCATTGCCGCTTTGCGGTCCCAGGTACAGCTTGATCGCCAGCTCCAGGTGGTGCACGCCGTCGCTGTCGCGCAGCAGCAGGTCCAGCTCGCCGAGGGTATGCCCGCCGTTGCGGATCGGCAGGTTGGCGGCCAGCAGAGTCACTCCGGGGGCATGCTGGAGGACGAACTGCCATAGACGTTCGTAGTACAGCCCCAGGCGCCGGGTGCTGGCCTGGGCCAGCCAGTGCAGCAGGGCGTGGCTGTCGCGGTCTTGCTCGAGCAGCCACTGGCGCAGTTGTTCAGGCTCGGCCACCCAGCGGCTGGCCGCCAGCGGATGACGCTGCGGCCACGGCGTATCGCGCAGCATCGGCGGCGCAAGAATGACCCAAGCCAGGTCGCGCACCTGGGGCTGGTGCAACTGGCAGGGCAGGTCGGTCAGGCTGGGGAACGGGTTCATTCAGCGAGCATAGCCGCTCAGCCTGTGCGCTTGCTGAATTTCTCCGGGGTTTGCCGCTGCCCGGCGCTTTCGCCCATAATCGAACTCTTTGGCGAGCATCGCCTTTTTACCCGCCGCAGAGCCCTGGAGCCCCATGGAGCAATTTCGCAATATCGGTATCATCGGACGGCTGGGCAGCTCCCAGGTGCTCGATACCATTCGCCGACTGAAAAAATTCCTGCTGGAGCGGCATCTGCACGTCATCCTCGAGGACACCATCGCCGAAGTCCTGCCCGGCCATGGCCTGCAGACCTCGACCCGCAAGCTGCTGGGTGAAGTGTGCGACCTGGTGATCGTCGTCGGTGGCGACGGCAGCCTGCTCGGCGCCGCCCGCGCCCTGGCCCGGCATAATATTCCGGTGCTGGGCATCAACCGCGGCAGCCTGGGCTTTCTGACCGACATTCGCCCCGATGAGCTTGAAGTCAAAGTCGCCGAGGTGCTCGACGGCCACTACCTGGTGGAAAACCGCTTCCTGCTGCAGGCCGAAGTCCGTCGTCACGCCGAAGCCATCGGCCAGGGCGACGCCCTCAACGATGTGGTGCTGCACCCGGGCAAGTCGACGCGGATGATCGAGTTCGAGATCTACATCGATGGCCAGTTCGTCTGCAGCCAGAAAGCCGACGGCCTGATCGTCGCCACCCCGACCGGCTCGACCGCCTACGCGCTGTCGGCGGGCGGGCCGATCATGCACCCCAAGCTCGACGCCATCGTCATCGTGCCGATGTACCCGCACACCCTGTCCGGGCGGCCGATCGTGGTCGACGGCAACAGCGAGCTGAAAATCGTCGTGTCCAAGGACCTGCAGATCTACCCGCAGATTTCCTGTGACGGCCAGAACCATTTCACCTGCGCCCCCGGCGATACCATCACGGTGAACAAGAAGCCGCAGAAGCTGCGTCTGATCCACCCGCTGGATCACAATTACTATGAGGTCTGCCGGACCAAGCTCGGCTGGGGCAGCCGCCTGGGTGGTGGAGGCGAGTGATGCTCGATCCCGCTCGCAGTTTCGACCTGATCGGTGACGTGCACGGTTGTGCACACACCCTCGAACGGCTGCTCGACGCCCTTGGCTACAAGCGCCAGGGCGGCGTCTGGCGTCATCCGTCGCGCCAGGCGCTGTTTCTGGGCGACATCATCGACCGTGGCCCGCGGATTCGCGAAGCGCTGCACATCGTCCATGACATGGTCGATGCTGGCCAGGCCTACTGCATCATGGGCAACCACGAGTACAACGCCCTGGGCTGGAACACTCCGGCCCTGCCCGAGAGCGGCAAGCACTACGTGCGCGAGCACACTCCGCGCCACGGGCGGCTGATCTACGAGACCCTGACCCAGTTCGAACAGCATCCGGGCGACTGGCATGATTTTCTCGAGTGGTTCTACGAGCTACCGCTGTTCATCGACGCCGGGCGGTTCCGCCTGGTGCACGCCTGCTGGGACGCGCGCCTGATCGACCCGCTGCGCCAGCAATACCCGGACGGGCGTATCGACGAGCATTTCATCCAGGCCTCGGCCGTGCCGGAAAGCTTTGCCGCCACGGTCTGCAACCGCCTGTTGCGCGGTACCGACATGCGCCTGCCGGACGGCCTGACCCTGACCGGTGGCGACGGCCTGACCCGCGCGTTTTTCCGCACCAAGTTCTGGGAAGAAGACCCGCAGACCTACGGCGATATCGTCTTCCAGCCCGATGCCTTGCCCGAGCAGGTGGCCAACGCGCCGCTCAGCCACAGCCAGAAGAACGCCTTGCTGCGCTACAGCGAGGACGAACCGATGCTGTTCGTCGGGCATTACTGGCGCAGCGGCAAACCGGCGCCGATCCGCGCCAACCTGGCCTGCCTGGACTACAGTGCGGTGCTGTACGGCAAACTGGTCGCTTACCGCCTGGATGCTGAAACCCGCATCGACCCGCGCAAGTTCGTCTGGGTCGATGTCGACCGGCCGGAGGCCAGCCAATGACTGCAGTAGTGGTATTACGCATGCCGTTGAGTACCGATCTCAGCGGCTTTGTCGGCCTGTTGCGGCGCCTGCAGGTGCCGCACCGGGTCAGCGAGGAGGGCGGCG
Source organism: Pseudomonas sp. ZL2 (assembly GCF_054788455.1). Taxonomy (NCBI): domain Bacteria; kingdom Pseudomonadati; phylum Pseudomonadota; class Gammaproteobacteria; order Pseudomonadales; family Pseudomonadaceae; genus Pseudomonas; species Pseudomonas sp. ZL2. The sequence goes on from NZ_JBGOGX010000002.1 coordinate 14,467, forward strand.
ACCAGGTGTTGTGGGTGGCCGAGAACCTCGCCGAAGACGTGCGCCAGCTGTACCAGCGCTTCCCCGAGGGCAATGCCGAGTTCGAACTGCCGGCCGACACCGCCTTGGCCGCACCGGCGCGGCCGAGCATCGGCGAGCAGTTGCGCGCCAGCAAGGCGACGGCGGCGATCCTGCTGCTGTGCCTGATCGTCGCCGGCCTCACCGGCCTTGGCGACAACTTCGCCACCTTGAGCTGGCTGACCTTCCTCGATTTTCGCGTGCAGGGCGACTACCTGTATTTCACCCCGCTGGCCGCCAGCCTTGCCGATGGCCAGTGGTGGCGCCTGTTCACGCCGATGCTGGTGCATTTCGGCATCCTCCACCTGGCCATGAACGGCCTCTGGTACTGGGAACTGGGCCGGCGCATCGAGCTGCGCCAGGGCCCGTGGAACCTGCTCGGCATGACCCTGCTGTTCAGCCTGGTGTCCAACGCCGCCCAGTACCTGTTTGGCGGCCCGAGCCTGTTCGGCGGCCTGTCGGGGGTGCTCTACGGCTTGCTCGGACACATCTGGCTGTACCAGTGGCTGGCGCCCAACCCGGTGTATCGCATGCCGCGTGGCGTGCTGGTGATGATGCTGGTCTGGCTGCTGCTGTGCCTGTCCGGTTTGATCAGCCTGCTCGGCTTCGGCCAGATCGCCAACGCTGCCCATGTCGGCGGGCTGTTGGTCGGTTGCCTGAGCGGGCTCTTGGGCGGGGCGCTGGCCCGGCGTAAACTGACTGCTTGATTTTGGGAGACGCTATGTCCACTTTTGCGCAAATGATCGAAAACATCACCCCGGAAATCTACGAAAGCCTGAAACTGGCCGTGGAACTGGGTAAATGGGCAGACGGGCGCAAGCTCACCACCGAGCAGAAAGAGCTGTCGCTGCAGGCGGTGATCGCCTGGGAACTGCAGAATCTGCCCGAAGAAGAGCGTACCGGCTACATGGGCCCGCAGGAATGCAGCTCGAAGTCGGCACCGGTGCCGAACCTTCTGTTCAAGTCGGATGCGATCCATTGATCGAACTCGGCCGCGGCTCCATCAGTAAAATGTCGGCGCGTCTCGATGCGCCGGTGGTGCAGTACGCTTTTCGCCTGGGCGAGCAGGAAGTGCCGGTCAACCCCTTGATCGGCAAGACCGTGCGCCTGGAATACCTCGGTGCCATCCATTGCAGCCACTGCGGGCGCAAGACCAAGACCAGTTTCAGCCAGGGTTACTGCTACCCGTGCATGACCAAGCTTGCACAGTGCGACGTGTGCATCATGGCCCCGGAAAAATGCCACTACGATCAGGGCACCTGCCGCGAACCCTCGTGGGGCGAGCAGTTCTGCATGACCGATCATGTGGTGTACCTGGCCAACTCCTCGGGCATCAAGGTCGGCATTACCCGCGCGACCCAGTTGCCAACGCGCTGGCTCGACCAGGGTGCCAGCCAGGCGCTGCCGATCGTGCGGGTTGCCACCCGCCAGCAATCGGGGCTGGTCGAAGACCTGTTCCGCAGTCAGGTCGCCGACCGTACCAACTGGCGCGCCTTGCTCAAGGGCGATGCCGAGGCGGTCGACCTGCTGGCCGTGCGCCAGCAACTGTTCGACAGCTGCGCCGAGGGCTTCAGTGCCTTGCAGGCGCGCTTCGGCCTGCAGGCGATCCAGCCGCTGACTGACGCCGAGGTCCTGGAAATCCGCTACCCGGTCGAGGCCTACCCGAGCAAGATCGTCAGCTTCAACCTGGACAAGAATCCCGTGGCTGAAGGCACGCTGCTGGGCATCAAGGGCCAGTACCTGATCTTCGACACCGGCGTGATCAATATTCGCAAATACACGGCGTACCAGCTCGCCGTGCATCAGTAAAAAAAGGACTGCCACATGCGTACCGAACAGCCGCAAGTGATCTACCTCAAGGACTATCAGGCCCCCGAGTACCTGATTGACGAGACGCACCTGACCTTCGAACTGTTCGAGGACCACAGCCTGGTCCACGCGCAGCTGGTCATGCGCCGCAACCCGGCCCGCGGCGCCGGCCTGCCGCCGCTGGTGCTCGACGGCCAGCAGCTGGAGCTGCTCAGCGTCGCCCTGGACGACCAGGTGCTGAACGCAGGCGCCTACCAGCTCGACGACAGCCACCTGACCGTGCAGCCGACGGCGGCGACCTTCACCCTCGACACCAGCGTGAAGATCCACCCCGAGCGCAACACCGCCCTCGAAGGCCTGTACAAGTCCGGCAGCATGTTCTGCACCCAGTGCGAGGCCGAGGGTTTTCGCAAGATCACCTACTACCTCGACCGCCCGGACGTGATGAGCAAGTTCACCACCACGGTGATCGCCGAGCAGCATCGCTACCCGGTGCTGCTGTCCAACGGCAACCCGGTCGGTACGGGCCCGCAGGAAGACGGCCGGCACTGGGCGACCTGGGAAGACCCGTTCATGAAACCGGCCTACCTGTTCGCCCTGGTCGCCGGCGACCTGTGGTGCGTCGAAGACAAGTTCACCCGCCAGTCGGGCCGCGACGTGACCCTGCGCATCTATGTCGAGCCGGAAAACATCGACAAGTGCCAGCACGCCATGACCAGCCTGAAGAAGTCCATGCGCTGGGACGAAGAAGTCTATGGCCGCGAGTACGACCTGGACATCTTCATGATCGTCGCGGTCAACGACTTCAACATGGGCGCCATGGAAAACAAGGGCCTGAACATCTTCAACTCCAGCTGCGTGCTGGCCCGCGCCGAAACCGCGACCGACGCCGCCCACCAGCGGGTCGAGGCGGTGGTCGCCCACGAGTACTTCCACAACTGGTCGGGCAACCGCGTGACCTGCCGCGACTGGTTCCAGCTGTCGCTCAAGGAAGGTTTCACGGTGTTCCGTGACTCCGAGTTCAGTGCCGACATGAACTCGCGCACGGTCAAGCGCATCGAGGACGTCGCCTACCTGCGCACCCACCAGTTCGCCGAAGATGCCGGCCCCATGGCCCACGCCGTGCGCCCCGACAGCTTCATCGAGATTTCCAACTTCTACACCCTGACCGTGTACGAGAAGGGCTCGGAAGTGGTGCGCATGGTTCGCACCCTGCTTGGTGCCGAGGGTTTTCGCAAAGGCAGCGACCTGTACTTCGAGCGCCATGATGGCCAGGCCGTAACCTGCGACGACTTCATCAAGGCCATGGAAGACGCCAACGGCGTCGACCTGACCCAGTTCAAGCGCTGGTACAGCCAAGCCGGCACGCCGCGCCTGGCGGTCAGCGAGGCTTACGACAGCGCTGCACAGACCTACAGCCTGACCTTCCGTCAGAGCTGCCCGGCAACCCCGGACAAGGTCGAGAAGAAGCCGTTCGTGATCCCGGTGGAACTGGGCCTGCTCGATGCCCAGGGCAATGACCTCGCCCTGCGCCTGCAAGGTGAAGCGGCAGCAGACGGCACCTCGCGGGTGTTGTCGGTAACCGAAGCCGAGCAGACCTTCACCTTCGAGGGCATCGCCGCCAAGCCGCTGCCATCGCTACTGCGTGGTTTCAGCGCACCGGTCAAGCTGAGCTTCCCCTATGACCGTGACCAGCTGATGTTCCTCATGAAGCACGACAGTGATGGTTTCAACCGCTGGGAAGCGGGGCAGCAACTGTCGGTGCAGGTCTTGCAGGAGTTGATTGCCCAGCACCAACAGGGCGCCAGGCTGGTTCTTGATCAGCGCCTGGTGACCGCGTTGGGCACGGTGTTGGCCAACGAGCAACTGGACCAGGCCATGGTTGCCGAAATGCTCTCGTTGCCAAGTGAGGCCTACCTCACCGAAATCAGCGAAGTGGCCGACGTCGATGCCATCCACGCCGCTCGCGAGTTTGCCCGCAAGCAGATCGCCGATCAGCTGTTCGACGCCCTGAGTGCGCGCTATCAGGCCAACCGCGCGGTTTCGCGTGGCACCGAGTATGTTGCCGAGGCCGAGCACTTTGCCCGTCGCAGCCTGCAGAACATCGTGTTGTCGTACCTGATGCTCAGTGCCAAGCCTGACGTGCTGGCGGCGACCCTGGAGCAGTTCGACGCCTGTGACAACATGACCGAGCGCCTTACCGCCCTGGCCGTGCTGGTCAACTCGCCGTTCGAGGCCGAACGGGCCAAGGCCCTGGAAGGCTTTGCCGAGCACTTCAAGGACAATCCGCTGGTCATGGATCAATGGTTCAGCGTGCAGGCGGCCAGCACCCTGCCGGGCGGCCTGGCACGGGTCAAGGCGCTGATGCAGCACCCGGCCTTCACCATGAAGAACCCGAACAAGGTCCGCGCCCTGATCGGTGCCTTTGCCGGGCAGAACCTGGTCAACTTCCATGCGGCCGATGGTTCGGGTTATCGCTTCCTGGCGGACCTGGTGATCGAGCTCAACGCGCTCAACCCGCAGATCGCTTCGCGCCAATTGGCGCCGCTGACCCGCTGGCGCAAATACGACAGCGCGCGTCAGGCGCTGATGAAAGGTGAGCTGGAGCGCATTCTGGCATCGGGTTCGTTGTCCAGCGATGTGTATGAAGTCGTGAGCAAAAGTCTGGCCTGATGGCCTCATCGCGGGTCAAGCCCGCTCCCACAGGGAACTGCATGTACCGACCCTGTGGGAGCTGGCTTGCCAGCGATTGCTTCCCCGCAAATCCTGCGCTTAACAAAAGATAACGTCCCGTTCGTTGTCAGTCCTTTGCAAACCCCGATAGGATGGCTCTCAGCTATTGCGGGGCTCTGGAACAAGGTTTTTGCAGTACCTGCATATAGATTGACCCAAATAACAATAAACGGGGGATAGATCTATGACTGAGCCTGTCATGGCGGGTCTCGGCGGTGCTGCGCGTAAAGCCGGCAATCGCCCTTGGGCATTGGCCGCCAGCGGCTTGCTGGTATTGGCGATCGGGCTATGGGCCAACACGGCCGAAGCCGCAACCGCGCAAACCGATGTCTACTCCACCGAATCGTCCAAGGCGGTAAAAAGCCTGCTGCTGGACGTCACCAAGGCTGGCGCGCGCCTGGTCGCCGTCGGTGATCGTGGCCATATCCTGTTTTCCGATGACCAGGGCAAGACCTGGACCCAAGCCAAGGTGCCAACCCGGCAACTGCTTACTGCCGTCTATTTCGTCGACGACAAGCACGGCTGGGCCGTCGGCCACGATGCGCAGATCCTCGCCAGCACTGACGGTGGCGCCACCTGGAGCAAACAGTTCGAAGACCTGGCACGTGAAGCGCCGTTGCTCGATGTCTGGTTCAAGGACACTCAGCACGGCATCGCCGTGGGCGCGTATGGCGCATTGCTGGAAACCACCGACGGCGGCAAGCACTGGAACGATGTCGGCGACCGGCTGAACAACGAAGACCAGCTCCACCTCAACGGCATCGCTGCGGTCAAAGACGCTGGCCTGTTTATCGTCGGCGAGCAGGGCAGCATGTTCCGCTCCAGCGACGACGGCCAGACCTGGGAAAAGCTCGAAGGCCCCTATGAAGGCTCGCTGTTCGGCGTCACTGGCACCGCCCAGTCGCGTACCTTGCTGGCCTACGGATTGCGCGGCAACCTCTACCGCTCCACGGATTTTGGCGATAGCTGGCAACAGATCGAATTGAAAGCCGCGCGCGGCAACCTCGAATTTGGCCTGGCAAGCGCTACGCTTCTCGATGATGGCAGCCTGGTATTGGTGGGCAATGGCGGTAGCGTGCTGCGCAGCAGCGACGACGGCCAGAGCTTCAGCGTGTTCAACCGGGCCGATCGCATCGCCCTGGCCGGCGTCAGCGGGCTAAGTGAAGGGCGCCTGGTGCTGGTAGGCCAGGGTGGCGTGCACCTGGCTTCGGCCAAGGGCGCCGAAGGAGTGCAGCCATGACCCGTCAGGAGCAGTTCAACATGAATCAGCAGCAACACCATCAGGACAAGGCGACCTTGCTCGAACGCCTGATCTTCAACAACCGCCCGGTGGTGATCCTCATCTGCCTGCTGGTCAGCGTGTTCCTGTTCTGGCAGGCCACGCAGATTCGTCCGTCCACCAGCTTCGAGAAAATGATCCCGCTTGAGCATCCCTTCATCGAGAAGATGCTCGAACACCGCAATGACCTGGCCAACCTCGGCAACACCGTGCGCATCTCGGTGGAGGCCACCGACGGCGATATCTTCAGCAAGGAGTACATGGAAACCCTGCGTCAGGTGCATGACGAGGTGTTCTACATTCCCGGCGTCGACCGTTCAGGCCTGAAATCGCTGTGGAGCCCCAGCGTGCGCTGGACCGAAGTGACCGAAGAGGGCTTCGCCGGTGGCGAAGTCATCCCGCAGACCTACAACGGCTCGGCCGACAGCCTCGACCAGTTGCGCAACAACGTGCTCAAGTCCGGACAGGTCGGGCGCCTGGTGGCCAACAACTTCAAGTCGAGCATCATCGACATTCCGCTGCTGGAGTCCTACCCGGACCCGCAGGACCAGGGCAGGCTGATCAAGCTCGACTACCAGCAGTTCTCCCATCAGCTCGAGGAGAAGATCCGCGACAAGTTCCAGGCCCAGAACCCCAATGTGAAGGTGCACATCGTCGGCTTCGCCAAGAAGGTCGGCGACCTGATCGACGGCCTGATGATGGTGGCGATGTTCTTCGGTATCGCCCTGGTGATCACCTGGGTGCTGCTGTACTGGTTCACCTGGTGCATCCGCAGCACCATCGCCGTGCTGATCACCACCCTGGTGGCGGTGGTCTGGCAGCTGGGGCTGATGCATGCGGTGGGCTTCGGCCTTGACCCGTACTCGATGCTGGTGCCGTTTTTGATCTTCGCCATCGGCATCTCCCACGGGGTGCAGAAGATCAACGGCATCGCCTTGCAGTCCAGTGATGCCGACAACGCCCTGACCGCTGCGCGGCGCACCTTCCGGCAATTGTTCCTGCCGGGGATGATCGCCATTCTGGCTGACGCCGTGGGCTTCATCACCCTGCTGATCATCGACATCGGGGTGATCCGCGAGCTGGCCATCGGTGCGTCGATCGGTGTGGCGGTGATCGTCTTCACCAACCTGATCCTGCTGCCGGTGGCGATCTCCTATGTCGGCATCAGCAAGAAGGCCATCGAGCGCAGCAAGAAGGATGCGACCCGCGAACATCCGTTCTGGCGCCTGCTGTCCAACTTTGCCAGCGCCAAGGTCGCGCCGGTGTCCATCGTCCTGGCCTTGCTGGCCTTCGGTGGCGGCCTCTGGTACAGCCAGAACCTGAAGATCGGCGACCTCGACCAGGGTGCGCCGGAGCTGCGTCCGGACTCGCGCTACAACCAGGACAACGCCTTCATCATCAACAACTACTCGACCAGTTCCGACGTGCTGGTGGTGATGGTCAAGACCCCGACCGAAGGCTGCTCGGTGCACTCGACCATGGCACCGGTCGACGAGCTGATGTGGAAGATGGAGAACACCCCGGGGGTGCAGTCGGCGATCTCGCTGGTGACCGTGTCCAAGCAGATGATCAAGGGTATGAACGAGGGCAACCTGAAATGGGAAAGCCTGTCGCGCAACCCGGACGTGCTCAACAGTTCGATCTCCCGTGCTGACGGTCTGTACAACGCCGACTGCTCGTTGGCGCCGGTGCTGATCTTCCTCAACGATCACAAGGCCGAGACCCTCGACCGTGCGGTCAAGGCCGTGCAGGAATTTGCCGACACCCACAACAAGGAAGGCCTGGAGTTCCTCCTGGCGGCCGGTAACGCGGGTATCGAGGCGGCCACCAACGAAGTGATCAAGTCGGCCGAGCTGACCATTCTGATCCTGGTGTACATCTGCGTGGCGGTGATGTGCATGATCACCTTCCGTTCCTTCGCTGCGACCCTGTGCATCGTCCTGCCGCTGGTGCTGACCTCGGTGCTGGGCAACGCGCTGATGGCCTACATGGGCATCGGCGTCAAGGTCGCGACCCTGCCGGTGGTGGCACTGGGCGTGGGTATCGGCGTGGACTACGGCATCTACATCTACAGCCGCCTGGAGAGCTTCCTGCGCGCCGGGTTGCCGCTGCAGGAGGCCTACTACCAGACCCTCAAGTCCACCGGCAAGGCGGTCCTGTTCACCGGCCTGTGCCTGGCCATCGGCGTGTGCACCTGGATCTTCTCGGCGATCAAGTTCCAGGCCGACATGGGCCTGATGCTGACCTTCATGCTGCTGTGGAACATGTTCGGCGCGCTGTGGCTGTTGCCGGCACTGGCGCGGTTCCTGATCAAGCCGGAGAAAATGGCGGGCAAGCAGGGCGGTTCGATTTTCGCCCATTGACCGGTGCAGTAATCGGGGCTACTTCGTAGCCCATCGCCGGCAAGGCCGGCTCCCACAGGTGCGCATTACCTGTGGGAGCCGGTCTTGCCGGCGATGCTTTTGACGATCGGGTATCATGGGGTTTTCCCGCCAGTGATCTTCCTGCAATGACAACCCTCTCCCAAGCCCTCGAATCCTGCGACATGCTCCTGATCGACGGCCTGCACGCTTTTGACTTCACCTTCGACGAAACCGGCCTGCATATCGCGCTGATGGACGGCCGCGTTCGTAAACAATGGTCGATCACCCCGGAGCAGATCGGCGCCGCCCGCGCTGAAGGTGCCGACTGGCTGATCAACGCCGACACTGGCGAGCATCGGCTAGTCTGTATGAGTGCCTTTAGTGCCCGCGATGAGGAAGACGATGACGCGCCTGCTGAAGAACCTGCTGATCGCCAGTAGCATGAGCCTGACTCTCACTGCCCAGGCCCACGACCTGCTGGTCGGCAGCTATACCGCAGGCAGCAGCGAAGGCATCTACCGCTACCGCTTCAACAGCGACAGCGGCCAGATCGACCCTACGCCGCTGCAGATCCTCATGAGCGAAAACCCTTCCTGGCTGACTCTCTCGGTCGACAAGCGCCTGCTATTCGCGGTCAACGAGAATGGCGCCGGCAACGGCCAGGTCAGCAGTTTTGCCATTGGCAAGGACGGCAGCCTCAAGGCCCTGAACCAGGTGCCAAGCCTGGGCGATGAGCCGACCCATTCCAGCCTCAGCCATGACCAGCGCTACCTGTTCGTTGCCAATTACGGCGTATTGCCTGCCCCCGGCGGCAGCCTCAGTGTGTTGCCAGTCGACCGTAATGGCCACCTGCAGGCTTCGGTGCAACAAGACCGGCACAAGCCCAGCGGCGTCAACCCGGAGCGCCAGACCGGACCGCACGTGCACTCGGTGGTGTCATCCGACGACGGCGAATACGTGTTCGCCAGCGACCTGGGGGCCGACAAGGTATTTGTCTACCGATACGACGGCGCCAGTCCCAAGCAGCCACTGAGCGCGGTCGAGCCGGTAAGCCTGCCGCCGGGTAGCGGGCCGCGCCATTTGCTGTTTGACCGTGACGGCAAGCATGCCTACCTGACCCTGGAAATGAGCGCGCAAGTGGTGGCGTTCGACTATCAGGACGGCAAGCTGGCAGAGCTTCAGCGCCTGCCCTTGACCGAGCTGACCGATGCCTCGGCCAGGGCGGCGGGGGCCTTGCACCTGTCGGCTGACGGGCGCTTTCTGTATGTCAGCAATCGCGGCACGGCCAACGAACTGCTGGTGTTTGCCGTCGATGACAAGACCGGCAAGCTGATGCAGGTGCAGCGGCGCAGTGTCGAAGGCGATCACCCACGGGAGTTCGCCCTCGACCCCACCGGCAAGTTCCTCCTGGTGGCCAACCAGAAGAGCAACGAGATCGTGGTGATCCGCCGTGATCCACGCAGTGGCCTGTTGGGCGAAACCGTGCAGAAGCTGGCCCAGGATGCACCGTCGGACCTGAAGTTCGTCAACTGACTATCAATTGCCTTGATGTTTGCTACTGCTGCAATGAATTTCTGTGCGCCGCGCCAGCGGCGTAAGTTTGAACCACGGCCCCAGGCGGCCACTTCAAACCACAGACTTCGAGGTCAGCGCCATGAACTTCAACCTTTTCCCGGTCATCGCCGCTTCCGCCATTTCTGCTTCGGTGGTCCTGCCGGCCAACGCCCATGTCGAGCTCAGCGAGCGCAAATCGTCCACCCAGAGCTACACCCAGAAGTACCTGCAACAAAGCGCCAACTTCTATGCCGCGCTGGACCACAAGTCGCAGCACTGAGCCGGTAGATTTTTCTGGTAATAGCACATCGCCATGTGATTGAATTTGACGCTAATTTATTGACGTCAGGGGGTAACACATGAAATGGCGAATTCTGGCGGTGTTGCTGTTCCTCTATTCTTCGCCGATTCTGGCGCTGTAGCTTCTGGCCTCATCGCTGGCAAGCCAGCTCCCACCATGGCCCTGCATGCCCAGGCCCCTGTGGGAGCTGGCTTGCCAGCGATGGGTTCAACGCGCCATGATCGCCTTGAACAATGCCGACTCCAGCCAGCCCTGCAACCATGCCCGCAAGTGCGGGTAGGGCGCCTGGGCGAACCACTCAGGCTCCACCCCGGCGAACTGGCGCATCAATGGCAGCAATGCCGCGTCCGCCAGGCTTGGATGATCAGCGAACAGGTACGCCTGCTGCGCCAGTCGTTCATCCAGCTCGGCGAGCCAGGTTTCAGCCGGTGCCCGGTACTCTTCACGTGAATGCTGCGGGTAGCGTTCAGCATATTTGTACAGATTGACCTGCGCCTTGAACTCGCGATCATTGCGTTCGATCAGCGTATCGGCGGCCTGGGCCGCCTGCGGGTCGGCCGCGAGTTGCCAGTCCTGCGGATCATGCCGGGCCAGGGCCCAGCGCATGATATCCAGGCTTTCCTCCAGCACCCGCTCACCTGTACTCAACACCGGCACTGTGCCCTTGGGCGAAAGTGCCAGCAGCTCGGCCGGCTTGGCCTTGAGGCTGACTTCGCGGACCTCCACCGGGCACTGGGCATAACGCAGGGCCAGGCGCGCACGCATGGCCCAGGGGCAGCGACGGAACGAGTAGAGGATCATCCGCTGACTTCCACCGTACTCAGGCCATTGCCCTGGCGGCGAACCTGGATCTGCACCGGAATGCGCTCGTGCATCTCCTGCACGTGGGAAATCACCGCGACCTTGCGGCCCTGGGCCTGCAAGCCATCGAGGGCGTCCATGGCCAGTTGCAGCGATTCGGGGTCGAGGCTGCCGAAACCTTCGTCGATAAACAGCGATTCGATGCGCAGGGTGCTCGAAGCCATCGACGCCAGGCCCAAGGCCAGGGCCAGCGAAACCAGGAAGGTTTCACCGCCCGACAGTGAATGCACCGAGCGCAGTTCATCACCCATTTCCGTATCCAGCACCAACAGGCCGAGCAGGCTGCCACCACGCTTGAGCCGGTAGCGCCGGGCCAGCTGGCGCAACTGGGCGTTGGCGTGGTGCACCAGCAGGTCGAGGTTGTAGCCCTGGGCAATCTTGCGGAAGGTGTCGCCGGTGGCCGAGCCGATCAGGGCGTTGAGCCGTGCCCAGCGCTGCCACTCGCTGTAGGCACCGGCGATCTGATCGGCCAGGGCCTGGTGCGCCAGTTGCCGGCGCTGGTCTTCGGCCTGGGCGGCACGCAGTTCGGCGCAGCTCTGTTCGCTGGCCGCCAGTTGCAGCTGCAGGCTGGCGAAGTCCTGTTCCAACGCTTCGCTGGTGAGTTCGGCATTGCCCTGGGCCTGGTGTTGATCCAGGCGCTGCTGGCGCTCCTGCAGCAGGGTACGGGCCTGTTCGATGGCTTTTTCTGCGTCTTGCAGCCCTTGGCGCAGTTGCGCCACGGCGTTGTCGTCGAAGGCCAGTAACTGCTCCAGGCCGCTGTCGTCCAGCTCCGGATGGCCCTGGCGCCACTGTTCGATCTGGCCGCGAACCTCATGGTGTTCCTGCTCCAGCGCGCTCAGGCGTTCACCCTTGGCCTTGAGCTCGGCAGTCAGTTCGATCAACCGCGCCTGGGTATCCTGCAACTGCTGGCCTGCCTGGGCTTCGGCCTGGCGCGCGTGCTCCACGGCCTGTTCCAGATGCTGCTGCCAGTGTTCGGCGCCAGCCTGCTCGCCGAGCAAGCTGGCGAGGCTGTCGCGGCTGAGTTGATGTTGGCGTTCCAGGTCGCTGAACTGCTGTTGCAATTCTTCCTGCTTCTGAACCCGTGCCTGCTGCTGCAACTGGGCCTTGTCCAGCTTTTGCTGGCGCTCGCCGTGCTCCTGCTGTTCGTCCTTTTGCTGTTGCAGCAGGTCCAGGCGCAGGGCCAGTTGCTGGTCCAGGCGCATGAAGGCGGCAGCTGGCTCCTGGCGCAGGTCATCGAGAACTTCGGTTGGCAACAGGGTGGCGAAACTGGCCAGTTCCTGCTCCAGGCGTTCTTCGTCACTGGCCAGCGCCGTTTGCTGCTGGCTCAGGTGCTGGTTGGCCTGCTGGCTGGCGTCTTGGGCTGCCTGCAATTGCTGTTGCAGGCGGCTGGCGTCTTTTTGCAGGGTCAGCAGGGCGTTTTGGCGCTGTTCGTCACGACTGATGTCGTGGTTCAGGTTGCGTGCCTGCAAGTCCAGCCAGGCGCTGCGCTGGCTGGCGTCCTGGTCGGCAAGCGACGGGTACAGCGGGTGCGCTTCGAGGCTGGGCAGCAACGCGTGTTGCTGGTTGCCCAGTTGTTCCTGCTGGTGCAGGTATTCCTTGATCTGGCCGTTGACGCCACCCAGTTGAGTGCGCAGTTCATCGAGCTGTTTCTTCAGCTCGTCGACCATTTGCTGCGCGTTGGCTTCTTCGTTCTGGTCGTGGCGGCCGAGGCTTTGCAGCAGGGCTTCGGGCTGATGATAAGGGTGCTCCTGGCTACCGCACACGGGGCAGGGCTGGTCATCCTGCAGCTGCGCGCGCAGCTCTTCGACGCTCTGGCTGCGGGCCAGGCGCTGGCGTTCGAGCAACTGGCGGGTCACATTCAGCGCCTGCTCGGCGGCGGTCAGCTGGTTCTTGCCATTGAGGCCTTCGCCGATCAACTGCTCGCGCTGCTTCAGGGCCGCTTGCTGGCGTTCGCGCAAGGCTTGCAGGCGCAGTTCGAGGTCCTGCTGGTTGCTCCACAGCCGGCTCAGTTCTTCGACCTGGCGCTGTTGCTGGCGGTTTTTCTGCAGCAGCTCGCCGAGCAGGCCGATCTGTTCGGCCAGGGCTTGGGGTTCTGCCTCGGCTTCGCGGTAGAGCAAGGCCAGGGCGGCGCGCTGCTCCTCAAGCTGGGCACTGGCCTGACTGGCGCGTTGCTGCAGGCCGGGCAGCTCGGCACGGCCCTGGTTGAGGCGGTTGCCCAGCTGCATCAGTTGTTGCAGGCGGTCGCGATAGGCACTCCAGGCTTCACTCAGCCCGGCCAGCGGCGCGCTTTGTGCGAGCTGTTCGCTGATCTGCTGCAGGCGCTCTTCGTTCAGGCGTTGCTGTTCATTGAGGCTCAGCAGCTGGTGCTGGCCTTCGGCACTGGCCTGATCGGCCTGTTGCTTGAGCGTCGAGCTATGGGCCAGTTCCTGTTGCAGGCGGGCCAGGGTGTTCTGCTCGGCAAAGGCCTGGCGCACCAACGGCGCGCTTTCGGTTTGTTGTGCCAGGGCCTGGGCGAGGGCTGCGTGGGCCTTGCCCAGGTCGTCCTGCAGTTGCTGCTGGTGGCCATGCAACAGGTCATGCTGCTGGCGCTGCGCGGCTATGCTCTCGGCCAGCGGGCTGAGCTGGGCATTGAGCGCCTGCTGGCGGGCAAACTGGTGACGCTGCGGCGCCAGCTGTTCCAGCCGCGCGAGTTTCAGCCGCTCGCTGTGCAGGCTGTCGTTGTGCTGCTGGGCACTGTGCAGTTGCGCCGTGCTGGTCTGCACCTGTTCCTGCAGTTGCAACAGCTCGGTGAGCCAGCTGCGCTGCTGTTCAAGCTGGCGCAGTTGCGCCTGTTCGGCCTTGAACCGATCGAGGGCCCCGCTGTAGCGCTGGTCGAGTTCGGCGCGGGCCTCGGCGGCCATGGGCATCACGCCGCTGGCCTGGTCCTGCAGGGCCTTGTGCGCCTCTTCGGCTTCCTTGCTCTTGCTGTAGGCGCGGCGGCCCAGCTGGCTGTAGATCGCCGTGTTGGTAAGCTTTTCCAGCAGCTCGCTGCGCTCTTTGTCATCGGCCTTGAGGAAGGCGCTGAACTCGCTCTGGGCCAGCATCACCGCACGGGTGAACTGTTCGAAGTTCAGGCCCAGGCGCGACTCGATCAGTTGCTTGTATTCGGCCTTGCTCTGGTTGCTCAGCAGCTGGTCGCTGTCCAGGTCATGCAGGCTCTGACGGCTGCCTTGCAGCTTGCCGTTGGCCTTGTCGCGGGCGCGGTTGGTTTCCCAGCGGGCGCGGTAGCGCCGGCCGTCAATGCCGACGAAATCCACCTCGGCAAAGCCGCTGCCCGAACCCCGACGCAGCAAGGTGCGCGGGTCGCTGGTGAGGATGTCGCTGTCGACCTCCGGCAGCTTGGTCTCGCGGCCGATGTTGTTCAGCCGCGGCACGGCGCCGAACAGCGCCAGGCACAGGGCGTCGAGCAGGGTGCTCTTGCCGGCGCCGGTGGGCCCGGTGATGGCGAACAGGCCGGCGCTGGCCAGCGGCTCGGCGGTGAAGTCGATTTCGATCGGGCCTTCCAGGGAGGCCAGGTTCTTCAGGCGGATGGCGAGAATCTTCATGGCTGTTCTTCCTCCTGCTGGACGTCCTGCAGCAACAAGGCAAAGTCGGCCAGGGTCTGTTCATCGACAACATTGCCATAGGCCTGCTCCCAGGCGCGGCTGAACAGCTCGTGCGGGGTCAGTTGGCCCAGTTCCAGCAAGTCGGCGCTGCCGTCATCTTCGCTGCGGCCGTTGCCGGCATATTCGGCAGCGATGCGCACCAGGCGCACGGCCTTGCCGTGCAGGGCGCCTTCGAGCTGGGCGCGCAGGTCGGGCAGGGGCTCGTCCAGGCGTACGCGGATCTCCAGCCAGGGTTGGCGCTGCGGATCGTCCAGCAGGTCGACTACCGGCAGCTCGGCCAGTTGCTCAAGTACTTCGGCCAGCGGTGCCGGGCCCAGCCGTTGCAGGTGCACGGCGCGCGGCACCAGGCGCGATTCGACGCTGGCCAGGTTGGCGCCGTCGAGTTCGATTTCGAGGATCTGGTGTTGATAGCCGATTTCCGAGAACGACAGCGGGATTGGCGAACCGCTGTAGCGGATGCGCTCCTCCCGGTTGACCTTCTGCGGCTTGTGCAGGTGGCCGAGGGCGACGTAGCTGATCTGCGGAGCGAACAGGCGTGCCGGCAGGGCTTCGGCGTTGCCGATGATCAGGCTGCGTTCGGAGTCTTCCGAGACCGAGCCACCGGCCATGTGCGCGTGGCTCACGGCAATCAGCGCCTGACCGGCCTTGCGCCGTTGCAGGGCGGCGGCGATGAGTTTTTCGTGGACCTGGGCGATGCCCCGCAGGTAGTCATCGCCCAGGTGTGCGCCGGTGACTTCCGCCGGGCGCAGGAACGGCAGCGCCAGGCACCAGGCGGCGACCTTGCCCTTGGCGTTGGTCAGCGGAATCAACAGGCGTTCGCTGTCCAGTTCACCTTCATCCAGCCATTGCACGCGGCCCAGGGCGTAGGTGCGCAGGCGGCGCATCAGCGGCGCCGGCAGTTCGATGCGCGAGCCGGAGTCGTGGTTGCCGGCGATCATCACGATGTTCAGCTTGGGCTGCTGTTCGTGGGCCTGGACGATGAAGTCGTAGAGCCGCTCCTGGGCTTTGACCGGCGGATTGACGGTGTCGAAGATGTCGCCGGCAATCAGCAGGGCATCGGGCTGGCGCAGCTTGAGCTGGCCGAGCAGCCAATCGAGAAAACAGGCGTGTTCGAAATCGCGTTCCTGGCCGTGCAGGGTTTGACCCAGGTGCCAGTCGGAGGTGTGAAACAGACGCATGAAGGGTTCCGCAATGTGCCGGCGTGGCGCCCGGGGTGCCACGCCTGGAGGTTATTTGGGGTACAGCGGCGGCAAGCTGCCGTTCTCGCTTTGCGCAGGCTGAACCTGCTCGGCGGCCGGGATGGTGCCAATGGCCCGCCATAATTCTTCACCTTGCCAATATTGCCCGCTTTCGCTGTACAGCGCGCCGTTGAGGCCATCGAGGGCATCGGACAACGGCACGAAACGCGCGGCCATTTCGGCCAGGGTTTCCGGTTGCTGGCGCGCCCAGGCATCCAGGGCCTGGCGCGTGGCTTGGGGGTCGTTGGCCTGGCACGCGCGCTTGAGGTCATCAAGCAAGGTGCGCGGGCTCGGCCCGGTTTGCGCCGCTCGCAGCACCGCCGGTTGCGAGCGCGCCCGCCACCACAGGGCAAAACCCAGCAGGGTGGTCAGGGCCAGTACCAGGGTACTCAGCTGCCAGGGCCAGAGCAGGTAGGTTTGCACCGTAACCGGGTCGACGCTGGCCGGCTTGTCGGCGCTCAGCGCCGGGTTGTCCTCGATCTGCAGGCTACGGGCCGGCAGGTTGCTGCGTTCCAGGTGATCTTCGCGGGTGTTCCACCAGACCACTTCCTGGCTCGGCAGTTCCAGCCTGCCGCTGTGGGTCGGCACCAGCGCTTCGCGCTCTTCACGCACCCCGAGCAGGCCGCGGTCGTTGACCTGGTTGCGCAGTTGCGGCTGGTCCGGGTAGCGGCGCAGGCCGGTCACTTCGGTGCCGGGCAGCGGCGGCAGCTGGGCGCTGGACAAGCCCTCGGCCTGAAGGATCACGGTGCGGGTCAGCGAGTCGCCGATTTGTGTCTGCTGCTGCGCCGGGTCCGGGCTCCAGTGTTCTTCCAGGGTCAGGCTGTTGGCCGGCAGCCAGGGCGCTTTGGCCGGGTAGTCGGCCGGGATCGGGTCGACCGTCAGCACCAGCGGCGTCGAGCCGACCTGCACCTGCTTGCCGGCGCGCGGGCTGTTGGGCTCCTGCTCGGCGTCGCTCTGCGCGGCGGTGGCGCTGAAGGTCAGGGCGGGGATTTTCAGGTCGCCGCTTTGCTGGGGGTAGATCGCGTAGCGCATCTCGATCACGCCGTGGCGCACGCCGTCGATGACTTTCTCGAAGGTGCGCGACTCGCCCAGCGGCTCGACCTTGGCGTTGTCCAGCTGCAGCGGGCTGAGGCTGCTGTCGTCGTACAGTGGCACCGAGTGATAGATGCTCAAGGTCAGCACCGCCTGGGCCTGCACGTAGACCTCCGGCTGGTCGAGGCTGGCGTCGATGAACACCGGGCCATGGTTTTCGCTGCTGACCTCGTTGGCCTGGATCTGCAGGCTGATCGGCTGGCTGCGCACTTCGCCCAGCTGCAGGGCGGGAATCTCCACGCTGCCGCTCTGGCGCGGCAGCAGGGTGATGATCCAGCGGGTGTTGGCGCTGTTCTCGTCAAGGCTGTTGAGGCTGTTGACCTGGCGTGTGCCACGGACCTCGAAATTGGCCTCCAGTGGCGTCAGGTCGGGTTTGCCGAACTGAGTCACGTCTTGGGTCTCGAGGGTCAGCTCAAGGGTTTCGCCGGCATTCAGGCGTGTGCGGTCGACACTGGCGAGCAGCGCCGCAGCCTGTATCTGCAAGGCGAGAAAGAGGCTGAAGACCAGGACGCAGACGCGACTCATCGATGGGTTTCCTGATGTTGTTGCTGTTCATACCAGAATTTACGCCGCAACAGCTCGGCCGGGTTGTCCGGGATCTGTCGCAGCCATTGTTCCAGGGCCTGGCGCTGTTCGGCGTCGAGGCTGCTGTCGGCCGGGCGCTGGGGCGGCCGGGTGGTGTCATCGTCGTCAGCGCCGCTGGCCTGGTTCTGTGCCTGCTCGTTGGCGTTGTCTTCAGGTTTGCCAGCTTCGTCGGCCGCGTCCGCTGGTTTTGCCGCGGCCTGGTCCTGGGCGTTCTGCGAGCTGCTGGCAGTGTCGCTGCTGCTGTCGGGATTGCTCTGCTGGTCATCTTCAGGCGGCTGCTCGGGCGCTTGTTCGCCCTGGCGTTGTTGCAGCAACTGTTCGACCAGTACCTTGTTGGCCAGCGCCGGTTGCAGTTCCGGTTGGCGCTCCAGGGCCTGCTCGTAGGCATCCAGCGCCGCTTCCAGTTCACCGCTACGGGCCAGGGCATTGCCGCGATTGTAATGGTCGGCGGCGCGGTTGCCCTGGGCGAACTGGCGGGCGGCGCCGTTGAAATCGCCGGCCTCATACAGCGCCAGGCCTTTCCACTGCGGGTCTTCGAAGTGCCGCGCAGCCTCGGCCGGACGCTGCTGTTCAAGCAGGCGCTGGCCTTGCTGGTCGGGGCGCAGCCACAGGTCGTTGAGCTCGAACGCGTAGCTGGGCTGCGGCACGGCCAGCAGCAACGGCAAGCAGAACAACCAGCCGCGGCGGCCGGCGCAAGCGGCCAGTAGCAACAGTGGCAGCAACAGCCAGTAGCCCTGGTCGGCCCAGCTGTCGAGCTGCACGGTCTGGCCATCGTCACGCAGGCCGTGCGGGTTGTCGAACAGGCGCAGGCCACGCAGGTCGAGGTCGTCGATGCGGGCACTGCGGTAGCGGCCACCGGTGCTGTTGATAAAGGCCTTGAGGCTGGCGCTGTCGAGCCGCGGCAGGAGGATCCCGCCCTGATCGTCCTTGAGGTACTCGCCATTGGCCTGTCTGACCGGCGCACCCTCGGCGCTACCGACGCCGAGCATCAGCAGGCTCGGGCCCTGGCGGCCGAGGGCCTGGACGATGCCCTGACGCTCCTGGGCCTCGAGCGCGGAGCCGATCAACAGCAGCCGACCCTGGCCCAATCCGGCCTGGGCGAGCAGGGCCAGGCCCTTGCGCACGGCCAGATCGGCGCGCTGGCCGGCTTGCGGCATGATCGAGGGTTCCAGGGCTTCGAGCAGGTTGCGGCTGGTGGCCAGGTCGTCGGACAGCGGCACCAGAGTGTGGGCGCTGCCGGCATAGACGATGATTGCGGTCTGGCTGTCGCGGCGGTGTTCGAGCAGGTCGAGGATCTTGCGCCGGGCTTGCTCCAGGCGGGTTGGCGCGGCATCGTCGGCGAGCATCTGCGGGGTCAGCTCAAGCAGGATCACCAGCGGGTCGGCCGGGCGCTGGCGGGTGTCTTCCAGGCGCTGCCAGCTTGGCCCGATCAGGGCCAGTACGGTGATCAACCAGGCCAGGCCAAGGGCGATCCACGGCAGTTTGCTGTCGCGGCCGCTGCCGCCACCCAGCAGCACGGCATGAAAGGCCGGCGGCAGGATCATCTGCCAGCGCCCGGCGCGTTTCTGTCGGTGCCAGAGCTTCCAGAGCAGCCAGGCCAGCAGCGGCAGGATGATCAGCCACAGCGGGCGCAGCCATTGCGGCCACAGTTCGCTCATCGCCGCCTCCTCAGGCGCAGCCGCTGCAAGCGCTGGCGCCATTCCGGGTGCGGCTGCAAAAAGCGCGGGCGGCGCAGCAGGCGCTGTAGCAGGTTGTCAGGCCATTGCTGCTCGATCACCAGCAGCACGCTCAGCAACAGGGCCAGGGCCAGCGGCCAGCCGTACAGCGGCTGGGCGGTGCGCGCCTGGGTCGGCTGCTGGGCCACCGGCTCCAGGCGGTCGAGGGCTTCGCCGATGGCATGGAGTTCTTCGCCGTCGTGGGCGCGGAAGTAGCTGCCGCCGGTCAGCTCGGCGATTTCCTTGAGCGAGGCTTCGTCCAGGTCCAGGCTCGGGTTGATGCCCAATAGCCCGGCGGTACCGGTTTGCTCCGGATCAGCACCGATGCCGATGGTGTAGATACGCACGTTTTCCTGGGCGGCCAGACGCGCCGCAGTCAGTGGATGGATCTGCCCGCCATTGTTGGCGCCGTCGGTGACCAGCACCAGCACCCGGCTCTGCGCCGGGCGCTGGCGCAGGCGCTTGAGGCCCAGGCCGATGGCGTCGCCGATGGCGGTGTTCTTGCCGGCAATGCCGATTTGCGCTTCGTCGAGGAAGGTGCGCACGGTACGCCGGTCGAAGGTCAGTGGCGCTTGCAGGTAGGCCTGGCTGCCGAACAGGATCAGGCCGACACGGTCGCCCTGGCGCTGTTCGAGAAAGTCGCCGAGCAGGGCCTTGACCAGGGTCAGGCGGCTGACGTCGTCGCCTTGCCACTGCATGTCGGGAAAGTCCATGGAGCCGGAAACATCCACCGCCACCAGCAGGTCGCGGCCACTGGCGGCCACCGGCAACGGCTCGCCCAGCCATTGCGGGCGGGCGGCGGCGAACAGCAATAACAACCAGACCAGCACGAACGGTGCCTGCTGGCGCCAGGTCGGCAGGTTCAGGCGCGCACGGCGGCCGGCCAGGCCTTCGAGCTCATCGAGAAAGCTGACCTTGAGCACCGGCTCACCGCTGTCGGCGGCAGGCAGCAGCAGGCGCGCCAGCCAGGGCAGCGGCAATAGTACGAAGATCCACGGCCAGGCCAGTTCAAACATGTTTGCGGATCCAGGTTTCGACCGACTGGTTTAGCCCGTTGATGGCTTTGTCGTCGAGTTTGCATTCGGGCTTGTAGGCGCCTTCGACCAGCACCATCCAGCGCGTCAGGCCGGCGGCCGGGCAGCGGTTATCCAGAAACGCCAGCCATTGGCGGCCGTTGAGGGTATGGCTGTGGCTGCCCGGGTAATGGTTGCGACACAGGCGCTTGAGCAGGGCGTTGATCTGCTGCAGCCAGGCGCCGGCCGGGGCGCCGTCGTAGGGTTTGGGCAGGCGCGCGAGCTCGGCCAGGGCCTCGATGCGCACCGGGTCCAGGGGCAGTTCGGCGCGCACGATGGGCTTTTTGCCCGGGCGCCAATGGCGCAGGCGCCACAGGCCCCAGCCCAGCAACGGCAGCAGTAACAGCAGCGCCCACCAGCCCGGGGCCAGCGGCCACCAGCCGATCGGTGCCGGGGTGATCAACGGCTGCAACTGATCGAGCGGGTTCACGAGGTTTTCCCCGGACGTTGCGCGTTGAGGTACTCGCGCAGTTGCTCGATCATCTCGCTCTGGGTGCTCAGTGGCATCAGCACCACCCGCAGCTTTTGCGCCAGCAGTTCCCAGCGCTCGATACGCGCTTCGCTTTGCTGGCGGTAGCTCTTGCGCAGGGTCGGGTCGAGGGTGTCGAGTTCCAGTTGCGCACCGCGCTGGGCAAAGCGCAGCAGGCCGGCGGCGGGCAGGGCGTGGTCGAGCGGGTCGGACAGCGGCAACAGCAGCAGGTCGCAATGGCGCGAAAGCAGGCTCAGCTGTTGTTCGACCGCAGGCGTCAGCGCCCGCTCGTCGCAGATGATGATCGCCAGGCTGCCCGGGCGCAGTACTTCGCGGGCGCGGCGCAGGGCGATGCCAAGGCTGTCGGCCTGGGGTACGGCTTCGGTATGCAGCGACTGGTTGACCCGCGCCAGGCGATTGAGCAGTTGCAGCAGGCTCTGCTTGCTGCGCCGTGGCTTGATCTCGTAGTGCTCGTTGTCGCCGAACACCAGGCCGCCTATGCGGTCGTTATGGCCCAGGGCGGCCCAGCCGATCAAGGCGGCGGCCTGGGCGGCGAGCACCGACTTGAACATCAGCCCGGAGCCGAAGAACAGGCGCTGGCTCTGTTCGACGAGGATGAAGATCGGCCGTTCGCGTTCCTCATGGAACAGCTTGGTGTGCGGCTCCTGGGTGCGCGCGGTCACCCGCCAGTCGATGTTGCGCACATCGTCGCCGGCCTGGTAGACCCGCACCTGATCGAAATCGACCCCGCGCCCGCGCAGTTTCGAGTGGTGCAGTCCTACCAGAGGGCTGCGCTGGCCGGGCCGGGAGAACAGCTGCACTTCGCGCACGCGATGACGCATCTCGATCAACTCGGCGAGGCTGATGCGGATTCCGGGCGCGGCCAGCAGGCGATTGGGCATGGGTTCAGGCGACGGCGACGACGTCGAGGATGCGCTGGATCACCCGGTCCTGGTCAATCCCGGCGGCCTCGGCCTCGAAGGAAAGAATGATGCGGTGGCGCAGCACGTCGAACAGCACCGCCTGGATGTCTTCGGGGCTGACGAAGTCGCGCCCGGCCAGCCAGGCATGGGCCCGCGCGCAGCGGTCGAGGGCAATCGAGCCACGGGGGCTGGCGCCGTATGCGATCCAGTCGGCCAGCTCCAGGTCGTACTTGGCCGGGGTGCGGGTGGCCATGACCAGTTGCACCAGGTACTCCTCCACCGCATCGGCCATGTACAGGCCGAGGATTTCCTTGCGCGCGGCAAAAATCGCTTGCTGGCTGACCCGGCGCTCCGGCTTGGTCTCGCCGTTCAGGGCCTCGCCGCGGGCCTGCAGGAGGATGCGGCGCTCCACGGCGGCGTCCGGGAAGCCGATCTTGACGTGCATGAGGAAGCGATCGAGCTGGGCTTCGGGCAGCGGGTAGGTGCCTTCCTGCTCGATCGGGTTTTGCGTGGCCATTACCAGGAACAACGGCGACAGCTCGTAGGTACTGCGCCCGACGCTGACCTGGCGCTCGGCCATGGCTTCGAGCAGCGCCGACTGGACCTTGGCCGGGGCGCGGTTGATTTCATCGGCCAGCACCAGGTTGTGGAAGATCGGTCCCTGCTGGAACACGAAGCTGCCGGTTTCCGGGCGATAGATTTCGGTGCCGGTGATGTCGGCCGGGAGCAGGTCGGGGGTGAACTGGATACGATGGAACTCGGCTTCGACACCTTCGGCCAGTTCCTTGATGGCCTTGGTCTTGGCCAGGCCCGGGGCGCCTTCGACCAGCATGTGGCCGTCGGCGAGAAGCACGATGAGCAAGCGCTCGACGAGTTTTTCCTGGCCCAGGATCTGGGTTGAAAGAAAGGTGCGCAGCGCGATCAGCGCCTCACGGTGTTCCATCGTTGAAGGTTCCTGGGAAAAAGCCAGGGCGTGCGGCGTAAAAGCACCCAGGCGGGGGCTGATACTTTAATGCATCCGGAGGGCTGGCGACTAACGGCAGCAGGGAAATTTGTTCAAATCGCAAAGTCAGGGGCTGCTGCGCAGCCCATCGTCGGCAACGCCAACTCCCACAGGGATCGCGCTGACCCTGTGGGAGCTGGCGTTGCCAGCGATGCAAGGCAGAGCCTTGCCGGTCACTCAGTTCTTGAAGCTGGAATGCTTGCGCCCCTGGTCACACAGGGCAAACACCACCACCAATACCGCTGCCACCACCAGGATCAGCGCCACGCCATCAGTGGAGTGGGTCGCCGAGTTGGCCACCAGCGCCAGGCCACCCAGCGGTGCCAGGCCGCCAGCCACGGCCGTGCCGATCTCGCGCCCGGTGCCAAAGCCCGAAGAGCGGGTCTGGGTCGGGAACTGGCGGCTGAGGAACGAGCCCTGAGGGGCGAACATCATCGGTGCGAGGATGCCGGTACCGATGGCAATCGCCAGGTAGATCATCATCGGCTCGCCAGTGTTGAGCAGGGCCAGGAACGGGTAGGCGAACAGCACCGAGAACAGCCCGCCGAACATCAACACGGTCTTGCTGCTCCATTTGTCGCACAGCCAGCCGAAGAACGGCACGGCAATGATGGCCACCAGGCTGGCGATGGTCACCGACAGCGAGGTGACATGGGCTTCGACGCCCTTGTACTGGGTCAGGTAGGCCAGCGAGAAGGTCTTGAAGATGTAGCTCAGGGCGTTGTAGCCGATGGCCACGAAGAACACCACGGCCAGGCCCTTGAGGTCGTTGCGAAACAGCAGCTTGAGCGGCGATACCTGCTCCTTGGCCGGGGTTTTGTCGAGCTCTTTGAAGTCCGGGGTTTCCGGGATGCTTTTGCGCACCCAGAGGCCGACGCCGACCAGCACGATGCTGCAGATGAACGGGATGCGCCAGCCGCCGGAAAGCAGGAACTCGTTGCCGTTCATGGTCAGCAGGTAGACGGTCAGCGACGACAGCAGCAGGCCCAGGTTCAGCCCCAGCGCCGGCCAGGCGCCCTGGCTGCCGCGCTTGCCTTCGCTGGCGTGCTCATAGGAGGTCACCGCTGCGCCAGACAGCTCGGCGCCGGCGCCCAGGCCCTGGATGATGCGCACCAGCACGAGGATGATCGGCGCCCAGATGCCGATCGAGGCGTAGCTGGGGATCAGGCCGATCAGGGTGGTGCACACGCCCATCATGCAGAAGGTGATGACCAGCACCTGCTTGCGCCCGAAACGGTCGCCCAGGTAGCCGAACAACACGCCGCCGAAGGGCCGGGCGATAAAGCCAATGGCGAAGGTGGAAAACGCCAGCAGCGAGGCCACCGCCGGGTTGCTCGGGTCGAAGAAGATCTTCGAGAAGACGATTGCTGCCATGGTCGCGTACAGGTAGAAATCGTACCACTCCAGCATCGAGCCGAAGATGGTCGCGGCGGCGACCTTGCGCAGGCGTTTGCGTTTCTGTTCCGGGGTTTCGGTCGCGGCCGTGGCCGCCTCATGTACCGACATGTGAGGTTTCCTTTTTTGTCTTTGTAGTTAGGTGTGCAGCAGGATTCAGCGGGCCTTGAAAATTCTTTCGGCGATCATCTGGCCGATCGGGATGGCCGAGGTGGCCGCCGGCGACGGTGCATTGCAGACGTGCACCATGCGCGGGGTCTCGGCGAACAGGAAGTCATGCACCAGGGTGCCGTCGCGCATCACCGCCTGGGCGCGGATGCCGGCTTCATAGGGCTGCAGGTCTTCAACATTCAGCGATGGGCAGTATTTGCGGCATTGCTCCAGGTAGCCGCTTTTGAACAGCGAGTTCTTCATCTCGGCAGTGCCGGAGCCGAGGTTGTTCCAGATGGTTTTCCAGAACCCCGGGAAGCGCGCGTATTCGGCCACGTCGCGCCAGTTCACCGAGAACTTGCGGTAGTTTTCCCGGCCCAGGCCCAGTACGGCGTTGGGCCCGACGGTAACGCTGCCGTCGATCATCCGCGTCAGGTGCACGCCAAGAAACGGCAGCTCCGGGTCGGGGATCGGGTAGATCAGGTGGTTGACGATGTCGTTCTTGGTCGCTGGCAGGCGGAAGTATTCGCCGCGAAAGGGGATGATCTGGTGGTCGATCTTGACCCCGGCCAGGGCTGCCAGGCGGTCCGATTGCAGGCCGGCGCAGGCCACCAGCTGGCGGGCGCTCCAGACCTTGTCGTCGCTGCTGATGGTGACCTTGTCGGCGGTCTCGACGATGGCCCGCACGGTGGTCTGCAGCTGCACTTCGCCGCCGAACCTCTGGATGACCCGGGCCATGGCTTCGCAGACCTGCTTGTAGTCGACGATACCGGTGGCATCGAGGAACAGGCCGCCGAGGCCGACGATGTTCGGCTCGCGCCGTTGCAGTTCCTTGGCATCCAGCTGCTCGACCTTCAGACCGTTCTGCTGCGAACGCTCATAGAGGGCGTGCATGCGCTCGACTTCCAGCGGCGTGGATGCCACCAGCAGCTTGCCGCAGACGTCGAACTTGATCTGGTGCTCGGTGCAGAACTCCTTGGTGGCCTGGGCACCGCGCTTGCACAGGTCGGCCTTGAGGCTGCCCGGGGCGTAGTAGATCCCCGCGTGGATCACGCCACTGTTATGCCCAGTCTGGTGTTTGGCCAGGCTGCTTTCTTTTTCGAGAATCAGCAAGGATGCGCCCGGTTGGCGCTCCAGCAGGGCCATGGCGGTGGCGAGGCCGACGATGCCGCCGCCGATGATGCAGTAGTCGTAGATCATGCAGGTGTCACCTTGGCGTGTTCTTATCAGAGAATCTGCTTATCAGGTTGTCAGACTAAGTAGGTCAAACAAAAGGGCGCCATGCAGCAGCGCCCGCTTATAGGGGGGTCAGTCGATACTCGGCAGGTCCAGTTTCAGGCGTTTGGCCGAGGCCCGCAGGTGTGCTTCGGCGCAGGCTGCGGCGGCAAGCCGGTCGCCATCGGCGATGGCCTGGTACAGCGCCTGGTGCTCGCGGTGGGCATCGGCCGAACCGCCCACCGAATGCGCCGCGGAGTTTTCCCAGGCGGTGCGACGAGCGGCGGCCAGTTGTCCACGCAGAAAATCATGGAAGGCGACGAAATAATCGTTCTTGCTGGCTTCGGTGATGGCGCGGTGAAACTCGACATCGGCGGCGGCTGCCACGGCAAAGTCGCTGCGCTTGTCGAGCATCTCCTGCAGGGCCTTGCTCATGCGTGCAAGGTCGGCGGCGTCACGGCGCTGGGCGGCCACCGAGGCGGCCTGGGTCTCGATCCACAGGCGCACTTCGAACATCTGCACCAGGTCCGGGCTGCGGCCTTGCGCAGAAGGGAAGCGGAATACCGTGCCGGTCGGGGTTTGTGAAATGTACGAACCCAGGCCGCGGCGGGCGATCAGCACTCCGTCAGCCTTGAGCTGGGCCACGGCCTCGCGCACCACCGAGCGGCTGACGTTCAATTGCTCGGCCAGTTGCTGTTCGGTGGGCAGGCGCGATTCGGCTGCCAGGCGACCGGAATCGATTTCGGCGCGGATGGCGCCGACAACCCGTTCAACCAGGGTGTCGGGGCGCTGAAGCTCAAGCATGAGGGGTGGCTCATTAATCAGGTTGTCAGACAATGCCTTTTGCAGCGGTTCCTTGTCAAGAAACCGCGTGGGCGATTACAGCTCGCTGACGTAGGTGCCGGTGCCCTTGAGGATGTTCTGCAGGGTTTCTTCGACTTCGGCAAGGTCGGTGCCGTCGGAAGTCAGGGTAATCTCCAGGTGATCGTCGCCTTTGAACACATCGGCATCGCCTGGCGCCACTTCGATCAGCAAACGCTTGGCGCTGAGGCTGACCTTGAGGCCGTCGAGGGTGCTTGGCTCGTCATCCAGGGTGATGTCCACCGTGTCTTCGTCCGGATAGCGCGTCATGAGGAACATCTGGCCCTTGTCGCTGTGGCAGCACAGGGTGGCCATGTTGTCTTCTTCATCATCGCAGGGGGTGGCGAAGAGCAGGGCGGTCTTGAATTGCATGAGCAGCTCGATCAATAAGTTGAAACACGATTCTGCCAGTCTTCGGCCTGTGGATAAACGTGCGGTTTCACCTCAATGACCGAATATGTCGCAGCACCGCAAGCAGGGGCGGGCGGGCACTCGTTAAGCTGCGCTGTCGATGGACACCCGTAAAGACACAGCCCGTTCGGCAGTCGTTTTTGCAGATGCCCATCCGTGGAGCGGGAAGATGTGACTTACAGGTCACCTCGAGCGCCTGTTTCTATGGTTTTACCGTCCTCCTGCTACGGGTTGGCTATCGTTGATCCGTACACGGCGGACGCGCGCGACGCTTCACTCAATAATAAAGCCCAAGCGGAGTACCACAGATGGCGTTTTTCACCGCAGCCAGCAAAGCCGACTTCCAGCATCAACTGCAAGCGGCCCTGGCGCAGCACATCAGCGAACAGGCACTGCCACAAGTGGCGCTGTTCGCCGAACAGTTCTTCGGCATCATCTCTCTGGACGAACTCACCCAGCGCCGTATGTCGGACCTGGCCGGTTGCACCCTCTCTGCCTGGCGCATCATCGAACGCTTCGATCACACCCAGCCCCAGGTTCGCGTCTACAACCCCGATTACGAGCGTCATGGCTGGCAGTCGACCCACACCGCGGTCGAAGTCCTGCACCATGACCTGCCATTTCTGGTCGACTCGGTGCGCACCGAGCTCAACCGCCGCGGCTACAGCATCCATACCCTGCAGACCACCGTACTGAGCGTGCGTCGCGGGGCGAAAGGCGAGCTGCTGGAAATCCTGCCCAAGGGCACCCAGGGCGAGGGCGTGCTGCAAGAATCGCTGATGTACCTGGAGATCGACCGCTGCGCCAACACCGCCGAGCTCAACGTGCTGACCCGTGAGCTTGAGCAGGTGCTGGCTGAAGTGCGCGTTGCCGTCGCCGACTTCGAACCGATGAAGGTCAAGCTGCGCGAGGTCGTGGCGCTGGTCGAGCAGACCGCCTACGCCCCGGCGCAAAACGAAAAGGCCGAGGTCAAGGCATTCCTCGAGTGGCTGCTGGGCAACCATTTCACCTTCCTCGGCTACGAAGAATTCGTTGTCCATGGCGACGCCCAGGGCGGCCAGTTGCAATACGACGAGCAGTCGTTCCTCGGCCTGACCCGTATGCTGCGAGCCGGTCTCACCGCCGAAGACCTGCGCATCGAAGACTACGCCGTCAATTACCTCAACGAGCCGCTGCTGCTGTCCTTCGCCAAGGCCGCGCACCCAAGCCGCGTGCACCGTCCGGCCTACCCGGACTACGTGTCGATCCGCCAACTGGATGCCGACGGCAAGGTCATCAAGGAATGCCGCTTCATGGGCCTGTACACCTCCTCGGTGTATGGCGAGAGCGTGCGCGCGATTCCGTACATCCGTGGCAAGGTCGCCGAAGTCGAGCGCCGCTCGCACTTCGACCCCAAAGCCCACCTGGGCAAGGAACTGGCCCAGGTCCTGGAAGTGCTGCCGCGTGACGACCTGTTCCAGACGCCGGTCGACGAGCTGTTCAGCACCGTCATGTCGATCGTGCAGATCCAGGAGCGCAACAAGATTCGCGTGTTCCTGCGCAAGGACCCGTACGGCCGTTTCTGCTACTGCCTGGCCTACGTGCCGCGCGATATCTACTCCACCGAGGTACGGCAGAAGATCCAGCAGGTGCTGATGGAGCGCCTGAAGGCCAGCGACTGCGAGTTCTGGACTTTCTTCTCCGAGTCGGTGCTGGCCCGCGTGCAACTGATCCTGCGCGTCGATCCGAAAAACCGCATCGACATCGACCCGCAGCAGCTGGAAAACGAAGTGATCCAGGCCTGCCGTTCGTGGCAGGACGACTACGCCAGCCTGACCGTCGAAAGCTTCGGCGAAGCCCAGGGCACCAACGTCCTGGCCGACTTCCCGAAAGGCTTCCCGGCCGGTTACCGCGAGCGTTTCGCCGCCCATTCGGCGGTGGTCGACATGCAGCACCTGATGACCCTGTCCGAGCGCAAGCCGCTGGTGATGAGCTTCTACCAGCCGCTGACCCAGGCTGGTAAACAGCAGTTGCACTGCAAGCTGTACCACGCCGATACGCCGCTGGCGCTGTCGGACGTGCTGCCGATCCTGGAAAACCTCGGCCTGCGCGTGCTCGGCGAGTTCCCGTACCGCCTGCGCCATGCCAACGGCCGCGAGTACTGGATTCATGACTTTGCCTTCACCGCCGCCGAAGGCCTGAACCTCGACATCCAGCAGCTCAATGACACCCTGCAGGATGCCTTCGTGCACATCGTCAATGGCGATGCCGAGAACGACGCCTTCAACCGCCTGGTGCTGACCGCCGGCCTGCCGTGGCGCGACGTGGCGCTGCTGCGTGCCTACGCCCGCTACCTCAAGCAGATCCGCCTGGGCTTCGACCTGGGTTACATCGCCAGTACCCTGAACAACCACACCGACATCGCCCGCGAGCTGACCCGGTTGTTCAAAACCCGCTTCTACCTGGCGCGCAAGCTCACCAGCGACGACCTCGACGACAAGCAACAGCGTCTGGAACAGGCCATCCTGACCGCTCTGGACGACGTCCAGGTGCTCAACGAAGACCGCATCCTGCGTCGCTACCTGGACCTGATCAAGGCCACCCTGCGCACCAACTTCTACCAGACCGACGCCCTGGGCCATAACAAGTCGTACTTCAGCTTCAAGTTCAACCCCAAGCTGATCCCCGAGTTGCCCAAGCCGGTGCCGAAGTTCGAAATCTTCGTCTACTCGCCACGGGTCGAGGGCGTGCACCTACGCTTTGGCAACGTCGCCCGCGGCGGCCTGCGCTGGTCGGACCGCGAGGAAGACTTCCGTACCGAAGTGCTGGGCCTGGTAAAAGCCCAGCAGGTGAAGAACTCGGTGATCGTGCCGGTTGGCGCCAAGGGCGGTTTCCTGCCTCGCCGCCTGCCGCTGGGTGGTAGCCGTGACGATATCCAGGCCGAAGGCATCGCCTGCTACCGGATCTTCATTTCCGGCCTGCTGGACATCACCGACAACCTCAAGGATGGCGCCCTGGTGCCGCCGGCCAACGTCGTGCGTCATGACGACGATGACCCGTACCTGGTGGTGGCTGCCGACAAAGGCACCGCGACCTTCTCCGACATCGCCAACGGCATTGCCATCGACTACGGCTTCTGGCTCGGCGATGCGTTCGCTTCCGGTGGTTCGGCCGGTTACGACCACAAGAAAATGGGCATTACCGCCCGTGGCGCCTGGGTCGGCGTGCAGCGTCACTTCCGTGAGCGCGGCATCAACGTCCAGGAAGACCCGATCACCGTGGTCGGCGTCGGCGACATGGCCGGTGACGTGTTCGGCAACGGCCTGCTGATGTCCGACAAGCTGCAACTGGTGGCGGCGTTCAACCACCTGCACATCTTCATCGACCCGAACCCGGAGCCTGCCAGCAGCTTCGCCGAGCGCCAGCGCCTGTTCGATCTGCCGCGTTCGGCCTGGAGCGACTACGACACCAGCATCATGTCCGAAGGCGGCGGGATCTTCCCGCGCAGCGCGAAAAGCATTGCGATCACCCCGCAGATGAAAGAGCGCTTCGCCATCGAAGCCGACAAGCTGACCCCGACCGAGCTGCTCAACGCACTGCTCAAGGCGCCGGTCGACCTGCTGTGGAACGGCGGTATCGGCACCTACGTCAAGTCCAGTGAAGAAAGCCACGCCGACGTCGGCGACAAGGCCAACGACGCCCTGCGCGTCGACGGCAACGAGCTGCGTTGCAAGGTGGTGGGCGAGGGCGGCAACCTCGGCATGACCCAGCTGGGCCGGGTCGAGTTCGGCTTGAACGGCGGCGCCACCAACACCGACTTCATCGACAACGCCGGTGGCGTGGACTGCTCCGACCACGAGGTCAACATCAAGATCCTGCTCAACGAAGTGGTGCAGGCTGGCGACATGACCGAGAAGCAGCGCAACCAGCTGCTGGGCAGCATGACCGACGAAGTGGCCGGCCTGGTGCTGGGTAACAACTACAAGCAGACCCAGGCATTGTCCCTGGCTGCGCGTCGGGCCAAGGAACGCATCGCCGAGTACAAGCGGTTGATGGCTGACCTCGAAGGCCGTGGCAAGCTGGACCGCGCCATCGAGTTCCTGCCGACCGAAGAGCAACTGGCCGAGCGCCTGGCCGCTGGCCAGGGCCTGACCCGTGCCGAGCTGTCGGTGCTGATCTCCTACAGCAAGATCGACCTCAAGGAGCAGTTGCTCAAGTCGCTGGTGCCGGACGACGACTACCTGACCCGCGACATGGAAACCGCGTTCCCGCCGTCGCTGGTGAGCAAGTTCGCCGAGGCCATGCGTCGCCATCGCCTGAAACGCGAGATCGTCAGCACCCAGATCGCCAACGATCTGGTCAACAACATGGGCATCACCTTCGTTCAGCGCCTGAAAGAGTCCACCGGCATGAGCCCGGCGAACGTCGCCGGCGCCTACGTGATCGTGCGCGATATCTTCCACCTGCCGCACTGGTTCCGTCAGATCGAGGCGCTGGACTATCAGGTCCCGGCTGAAATCCAGCTGACCCTGATGGACGAGCTGATGCGCCTGGGCCGCCGTGCGACCCGCTGGTTCCTGCGCAGCCGTCGCAACGAGCAGGATGCTGGCCGCGACGTGGCGCACTTCGGTCCGAAGATCGCCGCGCTGGGGCTGAAGCTCGATGAACTGCTCGAAGGGCCGACCCGCGAGCGCTGGATGAGCCGTTACCAGGGCTTCGTCGAAGCTGGTGTACCGGAGCTGCTGGCGCGCATGGTGGCCGGTACCACGCACCTGTACACCCTGTTGCCGATCATCGAAGCCTCCGACGTCACCGGCCAGGACCCGGCCGAAGTGGCCAAGGCCTTCTTCGCCGTTGGCAGCGCCCTGGACCTGACCTGGTACCTGCAGGAAATCAGCAACCTGCCGGTGGAAAACAACTGGCAGGCCCTGGCCCGCGAAGCCTTCCGCGATGACATCGACCTGCAGCAGCGGGCGATCACCATCTCGGTGCTGCAGATGGACGATGCACCGGAGGACATGGACGCCCGGGTGGCCCTGTGGCTGGATCAGCACCGGGTCATGGTCGTGCGCTGGCGCGCCATGCTCGACGAGCTGCGTGCCGCCATCGGTACCGACTACGCCATGTACGCGGTGGCCAACCGCGAGCTGGTGGACCTGGCCCTGAGTGGCCAGGCGATGGTGGTGCCGTCTTAAGCGGCTAGCTTTAAGCTACAAGCTGCAAGTGGAATGCGTTGTTTCCGCTTGCAGCTTTCAGCTTGCTACTCATGCAAGCTAGCAACTTTCTCACCAACAGCGCCGCCTGCTTTTTCTTGTCGCTTGCAGCTTGCAGCTTGCAGCTTGCAGCTTGAGGCGCCCAGCCTACTTGAATCGGCGCTCTACGCCTTTCTCGACCAGAATCTTCGCCGCAATCTCTTCCACGGAGAAATGCGTGGAGTTGATGTGCGCAATGTTCTCGCGGCGGAACAGGTTCTCCACTTCACGCACCTCGAACTCGCACTGGGCAAAGCTTGCGTAGCGGCTGTTGGGCTTGCGCTCGTGGCGGATGGCGGTCAGGCGGTCGGGGTCGATGGTCAGGCCGAACAGCTTGTGCTGGTGGTTTTTCAGGGCCTGGGGCAGTTGCAGGCGCTCCATGTCGTCTTCGGTCAACGGGTAGTTGGCCGCGCGGATACCGAATTGCATGGCCATGTACAGGCAGGTCGGAGTCTTGCCGCAGCGCGACACGCCGACCAGGATAAGATCGGCCTTGTCGTAGTAGTGGGTGCGCGCGCCGTCGTCGTTGTCGAGGGCAAAGTTGACCGCCTCGATGCGCTCCATATAGTTGGAGTTGCCGCCGATCGAGTGGGATTTGCCCACCGAATACGAGGAATGGGCGGTCAGTTCCTGCTCCAGCGGGGCCAGGAAGGTCGAGAAGATGTCGATCATGAAACCGTTGGAGGTGGCCAGCACCTCGCGGATATCCTGGTTGACGATGGTGTCGAAGATGATCGGACGGACACCGTCCTTTTCAGCGGCGCTATTGATTTGTTGTACCATCGTCCGCGCTTTTTCTACGCTGTCGATGTACGGACGCGTGAATTTATTGAACGGAATGGTATCGAACTGCGCTAGAAGACTTTGTCCCAGCGTCTCGGCGGTAATGCCGGTGCCATCGGAGATAAAGAAAGCAGATCGTTTCATTTGCGCCTTGGGCCTTAAGCTGGTGACGAATCTTGGATATGATAGGTTCGGTTTACCGAACACTGCGTTCGGCATTCTCACTTATTTTCCAGGTCCAGGCCACAAGCGCCCGGCCAAGCCAGAGCTGGCAGGCGGGCGACCTGAGCTTTTCCAACACAGTTAGTGGAGAGATCACCTTGGTAGAGTACGTAGTTTCCCTCGATAAGCTCGGCGTCCATGATGTAGAGCATGTGGGGGGCAAGAACGCATCCCTCGGCGAGATGATCAGTAACCTCGCGGGCGCCGGTGTCTCGGTCCCCGGCGGCTTTGCCACTACGGCTCAGGCGTATCGTGACTTTCTCGAGCAGAGCGGCCTGAACACCCAGATCCACGCCGCCCTCGACGCGCTGGACGTTGACGACGTCAACGCCCTGGCCAAGACCGGTGCGCAGATCCGCCAGTGGATCATGGAAGCCGAGTTCCCCGAGCGCCTGAACGCCGAGATCCGCACCGCCTTCGCCGCAATGTCCCAGGGCAACCCGAACATGGCCGTGGCCGTGCGCTCCTCGGCCACCGCCGAAGACCTGCCGGATGCCTCGTTCGCCGGCCAGCAGGAAACCTTCCTGAACATCCGCGGCGTCGACAATGTCATCCGCGCCGCCAAGGAAGTGTTCGCCTCGCTGTTCAACGACCGCGCCATTTCCTACCGCGTGCACCAGGGCTTCGACCACAAGCTGGTGGCCCTGTCGGCCGGCGTGCAGCGCATGGTCCGCTCCGAAACCGGCACCGCCGGCGTGATGTTCACCCTCGACACCGAGTCGGGCTTCCGTGACGTGGTGTTTATCACCGGCGCCTATGGCCTGGGTGAAACCGTCGTCCAGGGTGCGGTCAACCCCGACGAATTCTACGTGCACAAAGGCACCCTGGAAGCCGGCCGCCCGGCGATCCTGCGTCGCAACCTGGGCAGCAAGGCGATCAAGATGGTCTACGGCGAAGAAGCCAAGGCCGGTCGCTCGGTCAAGACCGTCGATGTCGACAAGGCCGACCGCACCCGTTTCTGCCTGACCGACGCCGAAGTCAGCGAGCTGGCCAAGCAGGCGATGATCATCGAGAAGCACTACAAGTGCCCGATGGACATCGAATGGGCCAAGGACGGTGACGACGGCAAGCTGTACATCGTTCAGGCCCGCCCTGAAACCGTGAAGAGCCGCGCCCAGGCCAACGTCATGGAGCGTTACCTGCTCAAGGAAACCGGCACCGTGCTGGTCGAAGGCCGTGCCATTGGCCAGCGCATCGGCGCCGGCAAGGTGCGGATCATCAAGGACGTCTCGGAGATGGACAAGGTCCAGCCCGGCGACGTACTGGTTTCGGACATGACCGACCCAGACTGGGAGCCGGTGATGAAGCGTGCCAGTGCCATCGTTACCAACCGTGGCGGGCGTACCTGCCACGCGGCGATCATCGCCCGTGAGCTGGGGATCCCGGCGGTGGTCGGTTGCGGCAACGCCACCCAGCTGCTCAAGGATGGCCAGGGCGTGACCGTGTCCTGCGCCGAAGGCGATACCGGCTTCATCTTCGAAGGTGAGCTGGGCTTCGACGTGCGCAAGAACTCCGTCGACGCCATGCCGGAGCTGCCGTTCAAGATCATGATGAACGTTGGCAACCCGGATCGCGCCTTTGATTTTGCCCAGCTGCCCAACGCCGGTGTCGGCCTGGCGCGCCTGGAATTCATCATCAACCGCATGATCGGCGTGCACCCCAAGGCGCTGCTCAATTACGCCGGCCTGCCTGCCGAGCTCAAAGAGAGCGTCGACAAGCGTATTGCCGGCTACAACGACCCGGTCGGCTTCTACGTCGAGAAACTGGTCGAAGGCATCAGCACCCTGGCCGCGGCGTTCTGGCCGAAAAAGGTCATCGTGCGCCTGTCGGACTTCAAGTCCAACGAGTACGCCAACCTGATCGGCGGCAAGCTCTACGAGCCGGAAGAAGAAAACCCGATGCTGGGCTTCCGCGGTGCTTCGCGCTACATCAGCGAAACCTTCCGTGACTGCTTCGAGCTCGAGTGCCGCGCCCTCAAGCGCGTGCGCAACGAGATGGGCCTGACCAACGTCGAGATCATGGTGCCGTTCGTGCGCACCCTGGGCGAAGCCAGCCAGGTCGTCGACCTGCTCGCTGAAAACGGCCTGGCCCGTGGCGACAACGGCCTGCGCGTGATCATGATGTGCGAGCTGCCGTCCAACGCCATCCTCGCCGAAGAGTTCCTCGAGTTCTTCGACGGCTTCTCCATCGGTTCCAACGACCTGACCCAGCTGACCCTGGGCCTGGACCGCGACTCGGGGATCATTGCGCACCTGTTCGACGAGCGTAACCCTGCTGTCAAGAAGCTGCTGGCCAACGCCATCCAGGCCTGCAACAAGGCGGGCAAGTACATCGGCATCTGCGGCCAGGGCCCATCCGACCACCCGGACCTGGCCAAGTGGCTGATGGAACAGGGCATCGAAAGCGTCTCGCTGAACCCGGACTCGGTACTCGAGACCTGGTTCTTCCTGGCTGAAGGCCAGGCCGCGAACTGATGCGCTGAACCGGAACCTTCACCCGGCCCTGGCGCCAGTGAAGGTTCCGACCGTATTCCAGGGCGTGTTCCAGTGATGGATCTCGCCCTTTTTTGTGCAAGAACCCTATGCAAAGCAGCAGTACCCTTTTTCCCGTGGCCTTGCTCAGTGCCGAGCGCCGTGGCGACCTGAGCGAGGACGTGTACCGGATCAAAGCCGGTAACAGCCCGGATCGCAGCGTGGAGCTGGCGCTCACCCGCCTGGGCATGGCCGATCAAACCGAGGTGCGTGGCACCCCGGTCATCCTGCTGCACGGCAGCTTTTCCAACCGGCGCTTCTGGTATTCGCCCCGGGGCATTGGCCTGGGCGCCTATCTGGCACGCGCCGGTTTCGATGTGTGGATCCCGGAGATGCGCGGCCACGGCCTGTCGCCGCGCAATCATGGCTACCGGCACAACCGCGTGGCCGACTACGCCCGTTACGACCTGCCGGTGATTGCCGCATTCGTCTGCGAGCAGGCCGGCCAGCCGGCGCACTGGGTCGGCCACTCGCTGGGCGGTACTACCCTGGCGGCAGCCCTGGGCGGCCAGTACCTGGGGGCCGAACAGGTGGCCAGCGTGGCGTTTTTCGGCACCCAGGTCAGCCGTACTTACTGGCCGCTGAAGTTGCCGCCGGTGGAGTGGGGCGGGCGCCTGCTGCTCAAGCGCTTTGCGCAAATCTCCGGTTCGCGGCTCAAGCGCGGGCCGGAAGACGAGCCGATTGGCCTGGCGCTGGAAAGCATGCGCTGGTTCGGCCTGTTTGGCCGCTTTGGCGACAAGGACCGCGACTGGTGGGCGGGCCTGGCCGAGGTCAATGTGCCGGTGCTGGCCGTGGCCGGCGCGGGTGATCA
This sequence comes from Pseudomonas sp. ZL2, assembly GCF_054788455.1. Classification (NCBI taxonomy): domain Bacteria; kingdom Pseudomonadati; phylum Pseudomonadota; class Gammaproteobacteria; order Pseudomonadales; family Pseudomonadaceae; genus Pseudomonas; species Pseudomonas sp. ZL2. The sequence goes on from NZ_JBGOGX010000002.1 coordinate 50,776, forward strand.
TCAGGACCCGGTATGGGCCTGTCGCAAGCTGTTCGAGCAACTGGGCAGCGAGCACAAGCAGTTTGTCCGCCTGGGCCGCGAGGCAGGGTTCGACAACTTCGGGCACGTCGACATGCTGGTCAGCAAGCCGGCGCAGGCACAGGTCTGGCCACTGGTTGAGCGCTGGTTGCAGAATCCGCTGGCGCCTTTGCTGCCCGAGGCGGCGCAGGCCGTTTCGCCGGCGAGCTGATGCCGCTAAGATATGACGACTGTGAAGGGTTTGGTCATTTTTTGGTTTTTTCAGTGTGCATCTGTTCGCTGAATGCGCTGCCAAGGTGACCGCACCGGCAGCGACGTGTAGCCTTGGGGCTAAAGCCGCATCGCTGGGCCTCGTTCACTGAGTGAAACTGCGACATTCATCGTCTCGATAATCGACAGGAGTTTCCCATGCATTACATCACCCCCGATCTGTGCGACGCCTACCCGGAACTGGTGCAGGTGCTGGAGCCGATGTTCAGCAACTTCGGTGGCCGCGACTCCTTCGGGGGTGAGATCGTTACCATCAAGTGCTTCGAAGACAACTCGCGGGTCAAAGAGCAAGTCGAGCTCGATGGCAAGGGCAAGGTCCTGGTGGTCGACGGCGGCGGTTCGCTGCGTCATGCCTTGCTCGGCGACATGCTGGCCGAGAAGGCGGCGAAGAATCACTGGGAAGGCCTGGTGATCTATGGTTGCGTGCGTGATGTCGATGTCCTGGCGCAGACCGACGTTGGCGTGCAGGCCCTGGCCAGCCACCCGCTGAAGTCCGTCCGCCGTGGCATCGGCGAGGTCAACGTGGCGGTGACCTTTGCCGGTGTGACCTTTCGTCCAGGCGAATACATCTACGCCGACAACAACGGCGTGATCGTCTCGCCAAGCCCGTTGAAAATGCCTGAGTAAAGCTCTGAAACCGGTCGGTGGGGTAGGGATGTTCGAGGAAGAAAACGCGCAATGGGGGCTGGTGCATGCCCTGGTGCTGGATGGAAAAGGCGGTGCCCGTGCAATCGCCCGAACTGAACTGGACGCCCTTGCCCTGCAGCCCCAGGAAAGCCTGTGGCTGCACTGGGACCGCAGTCACCCGCAGACCCGCACCTGGCTGCGTCACGACAGCGGCCTGAACGAGTTCGCCTGCGACCTGCTGCTGGAGGAAAACACCCGTCCGCGCCTGCTGCCACTGCCGGAGGCGCAGATGCTGCTGTTTTTGCGCGGGGTCAATCTCAACCCCGGTGCCGAGCCTGAAGACATGGTTTCGGTGCGGATCTTCGCCGAGGCCCAGCGGGTGATCTCGCTGCGCCTGCGGCCGTTGCGCGCCAGTGATGAACTGCTGCAGCAACTGGCCGAAGGCCGCGGGCCGAAAACCGCTTCCGAGCTGCTGCTGAGCATGGCGCAACTGTTGACCGAAAAGGTCCAGGCGCTGATCAGCGACCTGTCGGAAGTGGTCGATGCCGAGGAAGAGAAGCTTGAAGCCGACAAACGCTATGCCCCGGACCAGGGCAGCCTGCAGCAGATCCGCCGACGGGCGGCCGGATTGCGGCGATTTCTCAATCCGCAGCGGGAAATCTACGCGCAACTGGCGCGCAACAAGTGGAGCTGGTTCGCCGCAGACGACGCCGACTACTGGAACGAACTCAACAACAGCCTGACCCGCTACCTGGAAGAGCTCGAGCTGACCCGCGAACGCGCGGCTCTGGTGCTCGAAAGCGAAGACCGGCGCCGCAGCGAGCGGATGAACCGGACCATGTACCGTTTCGGCATCATCACTTGCATATTCCTGCCCATGAGCTTCGTGACCGGGCTGTTGGGCATCAACGTCGGCGGCATTCCAGGCTCCGACAGCCCGTACGGCTTTCTCTTCGCCAGCCTGCTGGTGCTGACCCTGGCGTTGGGGCAATGGTGGCTGTTTCGCCGCCTGCGCTGGGTGTAAAGATGAAATTTGTGAACATGCAGTCACAAACTGCCTGGCCGGTTCATGTGACCCGTTGTGTGGCGACCTCGTCTTTGACAGATATTGCGCGAGGTGCCCATGCACGATCCGTTTGAAGAATCCCTGCGAGACCTGCTCAAGGCATCGCCGTCCGGCCAGGACCGCGACGACGATGCCTGCCTGGGCCGGGTCCTGAAAACCGCCAACCGCCAGGTTGGCGCGGGCGATCTGTTCAGCCTGCTGGGCCGCTGGAGCCAGGCGCTGATGATTGCCGTGAACAATGGCTCGGCGCATGTTGCGCCGGTGCGCCGTAACGCTACCGTTCGTAAAGCTGATAAGGCCGATTGAATATGGAACTTGATCTCTGGACCCAGAGCCTGGTCACCGCGATGACAGCGTTGTGGACCAAAGTGGCGAACTTTATCCCCAACCTGTTCGGCGCTCTGGTTGTGGTGCTGCTTGGTTTCGTCGTGGCCAAGCTGCTCGACACCCTGCTGTCGAAACTGCTGGCCAAGCTCGGCCTGGATCGCCTGATGGGCGGCACCGGCCTGACCAAGATGCTCAGCCGGGTCGGCATCCAGGTGCCGATCTCGACCCTGATCGGCAAGATCGTCTACTGGTTCGTGCTGCTGATTTTCCTTGTTTCCGCCGCTGAGTCCCTGGGGCTTGAGCGCGTCTCGGCCACACTCGACATGCTTGCCCTGTACCTGCCGAAAGTGTTCGGCGCGGCGCTGGTGCTGCTGGCGGGCGTATTGCTGGCGCAACTGGTCAACGGCCTGGTGCGCGGCGCCGCCGAAGGCATCGGCCTGGAATACGCCGCTGGCGTAGGGCGGATCGCCCAGGGCCTGGTCATTATTATCAGTATCTCGGTGGCAATCAGCCAGCTCGAGGTCAAGACCGACCTGCTCAATCACGTGATCGTCATCGGTTTGATTACCGTTGGTCTGGCCGTGGCGCTGGCCATGGGCCTGGGCAGCCGGGAAATTGCCGGGCAGATTCTCGCCGGAATTTACGTGCGTGAGCTTTATCAAGTGGGCCAACAAGTGCGGATTGGAGAGGTCGAAGGGCAGATCGAGGAGATCGGCACGGTCAAGACGACCCTGCTGACCGACGACGGCGAGCTGGTGTCGTTGTCCAACCGGATTTTGCTCGAGCAGCGAGTCAATAGCCGCTAACCGGGCAAATCCTGCTAATGTATGCCGCCGCAAAAATACCCCAGGCAGGGGTATGCGGCGACATTGACCTGACTGTCGGCCAGATCCGTTTTGAATAAAGTTCACTCGCTGCCCATGCGTTACGACCCCCGCGAGCTCACCGATGAGGAGTTGGTGGCGCGTTCGCATGAGGAGCTGTTTCATGTTACTCGCGCGTATGAGGAGCTCATGCGCCGCTACCAACGAACTCTTTTTAACGTCTGTGCACGTTATTTAGGGAACGATCGGGACGCTGACGATGTCTGTCAGGAGGTGATGCTCAAGGTGCTCTATGGGCTGAAGAACTTCGAGGGCAAATCGAAGTTCAAGACATGGCTCTACAGCATCACCTACAACGAATGCATCACCCAGTACCGCAAGGAGCGGCGCAAACGTCGACTGATGGATGCCTTGAGTCTTGATCCACTCGAGGAGGCCTCGGAAGAGAAGGCGCCAAAACCGGAAGAGAAAGGCGGGCTGGACAAATGGCTAGTGCATGTCAATCCGATTGACCGCGAGATTCTGGTGCTTCGATTTGTCGCAGAACTGGAATTTCAGGAAATCGCCGATATCATGCATATGGGCCTGAGCGCAACGAAAATGCGGTACAAGCGTGCGCTTGACAAGCTACGTGAGAAATTTGCGGGCCTCACTGAAACTTAGTGGCGCGCAAATATCTCTAACGTACCGGCAAGTTCTGCTAGACTTGCCGTCGAGTTGTCCCCCGGATGTTGGTGGGACTGCTTAACTATCACCAGATGGGGATTTAACGGATGAAATTGAAAAACACCTTGGGCTTGGCCATTGGTTCTCTTGTAGCCGCAACTTCCTTCGGCGCTCTGGCACAAGGCCAAGGCGCAGTCGAAATTGAAGGCAACGTCACCAAGCAGTACTACGACAGCGAGCGTAACTTCAAGAACGACGGCACCAATCCTGGTGTTCGCCTCGGTTACTTCCTGACCGACGACCTGTCCCTGGACCTGGGCTACAACGAGACTCACAACGCTCGTGGCGAAGTCTTCAACAAAGACATCAAAGGTTCCAAGGCCAAGCTGGACGCTACCTACCACTTCGGTACCGTCGGCGACGCTCTGCGTCCTTACGTTTCGGCTGGTTTCGCTCACGAGAGCCTGGGCCAAGCTACCCGTAGCGGCCGTGACCACTCCACCTTCGCCAACGTTGGCGCTGGCGCCAAGTGGTACATCACCGACATGTTCTTCGCCCGTGCCGGCGTTGAAGCCATGTACAACATCGACAACGGCAACACCGAGTGGGGTCCGACCGTTGGTCTGGGTCTGAACTTCGGTGGTAGCGGTGGCAAGGTTGAAGCCGCTCCTGCTCCAGTTGCTGAAGTCTGCTCCGACAGCGACAACGATGGCGTCTGCGACAACGTCGACAAGTGCCCTGACACCCCTGCCAACGTTACCGTTGACGCTGACGGCTGCCCAGCTGTTGCTGAAGTCGTACGTGTTGAGCTGGATGTCAAGTTCGACTTCGACAAGTCGGTCGTCAAGCAAAACAGCTACGGCGACATCAAGAACCTGGCTGACTTCATGAAGCAGTACCCACAGACCACCACCACTGTTGAAGGTCACACTGACTCCGTCGGTCCTGACGCTTACAACCAGAAGCTGTCCGAGCGTCGTGCAAACGCCGTTAAACAGGTTCTGACCAACGAGTACGGTGTTGAGTCGACTCGCGTTGAGTCGGTTGGCTACGGTGAAACCCGTCCGGTTGCTGACAACGCCACCGACGCTGGTCGCGCTGTTAACCGTCGCGTAGAAGCACAAGTAGAAGCCCAAGCCAAGTAATTGGTCCAAGCCCTACTGAAAAGCCCGGCCTAGGCCGGGCTTTTCTTTGCCTGCGATTCAGGCTGTCAGTTGCATCAGCGCCGCACTGTCCGCTGCCGCCACCTCACCGATCACCAGGATCGCCGGGCTGCTCAGCTTGAAGCGGGCGGCATCTAGGCACAGCTGCGCCAGGCTGCTGCGTTGCTCGCGCTGTTGGGGGAGCGAGGCGTTCTCGATCATGGCCACCGGCGTCTGCGCCGCCAGGCCACCTGCCAGCAATCCCTGCTGCACCTCTTCCAGTTTGCTCACGCCCATGTACACCACCAGGGTGGTACCGCCCTGGGCCAGCGCCTGCCAGTTCAACGGACTGTCATCCTGGGTGTGGGCGGTGACCAGGGTCACGCCACGGCTGACGCCGCGCAAGGTCAGCGAGATGCCGCATTGGGTCGCGCCGGCCAGGCCGGCGGTAATGCCGTTGACCAGCTCGGTTTCGATGCCATGGGCCTGCAGCCAGGCTGCCTCTTCGCCGCCGCGGCCAAAGATGCACGGATCACCGCCCTTGAGGCGGGCCACGCAGCGGCCCTGGCGGGCGTAACGCAGCATCAGGCGCTGAATGAAGGCTTGCGGCGTGGAGCGGCAACCACCGCGTTTACCCACGGCAATTACTCGCGCCTGCGGGCAGTGTTCAAGGATCTGCGGGTTGACCAGGTCATCGATCAGCACGACTTCGGCTTCGGCCAGGGCGCGGACCGCCTTGAGGGTCAAAAGCTCCGGATCACCGGGGCCGGCACCAATCAGCCAGACTTTCGCATGCATAGAATTTTCCTCATCGGCAAAGGGTGCCGTCAGCCTTTTAGCAGGCTGATCAGCAGGATCAGGTTGAGTAACAAGGACAGCAGCGCCAGGCCGCGCCAGACCTTCAGCGGTTCGCGTTCAAGCAGTGGCCGCGGGCGTACACTCAATGGCTGGCGTTCGCCTTGTTCAAGCAGCAACAGCCATTGCTCGGCGGTTTCAAAGCGTTGCTGTGGATCGGCCACCAGCGCTTGGGCGAGGTTGTGTTCGAGCCATTCCGGCAGGTCTGGGCGATAACGTGCGGCGCTGCCCGCCTGGGTGAAGCGCGGGCGCTGGAAAGCCTCGATTTCGCCATAGGGGTAGTGGCCGGTGAGCAGGTAGAACAGTGTCACGCCAACGCTGTACAGGTCTTGCTGGGCGCTGGGCGGCGTGCCTTCGAAGGCTTCGGGGGCAATGAACGATGGCGTGCCTGGCAGCTCATGGGCGCGGTCTTCGGAGAGCCCCGGGCAGAAGGCCAGGCCGAAATCCAGCAGGCGCAGTTGACCGTCATCGCCCAGGTGCAGGTTCTCCGGCTTGATGTCCCGATGGAGGATATTGCGCCGGTGCAGCAGGCCCACCGCCTGCAGCAGTTGCTGGGCCAGTGACTGCCATTGGGCCAGCGGCAAAGGGCCGCTGCGGGCGAAAAGCTGCGCCAGGGTCTGGCCCGGGTATTCGCGCATCAGGTAGTACAGGTGCTGACGCTGGCTGGCCGGGTGCACTTCGGGGAAATAGCGCCCGGCCACCCTGCGCATGAACCATTCTTCGAGCAGCAGGGCTTGCTGCGCACCGGGTTCGTCCTTGCGCTCGGCAGGCAGGGTTTTCAGCAGCCATGCCTGTTGCTGATTGTCCAGTACGCGGTACAGCAAGGATTGGCGGCTGTGGCCCAACGGTTGTTCGACCCGCCAGCCGTCAATCAACTGCCCGCTGCGCAGGGCGACCGGCAACGGCCACTGTTGCAGTTGCGCCAGGGAATCGCCAAGGTTGCTGGCACCCAGTTGCTCGACCCGTACCAGCAGCGCGCTGGCGTTGTCCTGGCTGCCGCTGTGGTGGGCTGAGCTCACCAGGGTCTGGGCGGCATCCTGCAGGTCGATCTGTTCACGCAGCACAGCCCTGATCTGCGCTTCGCTGAGGCTGGCCCAGACGCCATCGCTGAGCAGTACGAAGCATTCGCCGCTCTGCAGGTCGCCTTCCAGATAGTCGACCTGCAGGTGCTGGTCCAGGCCCAGGGCGCGCTTGAGCACGTGCTGCATGCCCGGTTGGTCCCAGACGTGATCTTCGCTGATGCGTTGCAGTTGCCCTGCCGCCCAGCGGTAGATCCGGCAGTCGCCGACATGCGCCAGGGTGAAGCGTCGCCCGCGCAACACCAGGGCGCTGAGGGTGGTCAGCAACGGCTGGCCGCCGCCGTTAGCGCGCAACCAGCGGTTTTGCGCCAGCAGCAGGCGGTCCAGGGCCTGGGCCACGCCCCAGGTGGGCGGCGTGGCGTAGTAGTCCAGGGCCAGCGCCTGCAGGCTCGCCCGCGCCGCCAGGCCACCGTCGGCGCACTGGCTGACACCATCGGCGAGAGCGAACAGGTAGCCTTTGCTGGCGGCCAGTTCCGGGTTGGGGGTCACCAGGCGCAGGGCGTCCTGGTTTTCCTCCCGGGGGCCGCTGGCGCTGGCCTGGGCAAAGCTCAGTTGCAGGTTCATGGGTAATCCTCAGACCCGCGCCGCGGTCACCGCCGCCGAACCCCAGGTGGTGCGCCAGCGCTGCTTGACGCCGTGCAGACCGAACCAGGCAAGGATGCCGAGGCTGGCGAATAGCCATAGGCCCAACTGATAGTCGCCGGTGTGTTGCTTGATCGTCCCCAGGCCCGCGGCGAGCAGGAAGCCGCCGATGCCGCCGGCCATGCCGATCAGTCCGGTCATCACGCCGATTTCCTGGCGAAAGCGCTGCGGCACCAGCTGGAACACGGCGCCGTTGCCGGCACCCAGGCCGAGCATGGCGCTGACGAACAGGGCCAGGGCAGCCACCGCGCTGGGCAGGTTGAAGCCGACGGCGGCAATGCAGATGGCGGCGACGCTGTACATCGCCAGCAAGGTGCGGATACCGCCGAAGCGATCAGCCAGGGCGCCACCCAACGGGCGCATCAGGCTACCGGCGAATACGCAGGCGGCGGTGTAGTAGCCGGCGGTCACCGGGCTCAGGCCGTACTGGTCGTTGAAGTAGCCGGGCAGGGCACTGGCCAGGCCAATGAAGCCGCCGAAGGTGACGCTGTAGAAGAACATGAACCACCAGCTGTCACGGTCGCCCAGGGCCTTGAGGTAATCGGCCAGGGCTTTGGGCTTGGGCCGTTCGGGGGCATTGCGCGCCAGCAGGCTGAACAGCACCAGGGTCAGCAGCAGCGGGATCACGGCGAAGCCGAAGACGTTGTTCCAGCCAAAGCCTGCGGCCAGGGCCGGGGCCAGCAGGGCGGCGAACACGGTACCGGAGTTGCCGGCGCCGGCGATGCCCATGGCCTTGCCCTGGTGCTGCGCCGGGTACCACTGCGAGGCCAGCGGCAGCGAAACGGCAAACGAGGCCCCGGCAACGCCGAGGAATACCCCGAGCAACAAGGCCTGTTCGTAGCTGTGGATACCCAGGCGCCAGGCACAGAACAGCGCGACGATGACAATCACCTGGCCGATCAGCCCGGCAGTCTTGGGTGACAGCCGGTCCACCAGCAGGCCCATGACAAAGCGCAGGATCGCCCCGGCAAGGATCGGCGTAGCCACCATCAGCCCCCGCTGCTGGGTGGTCAGTTGCAGGTCGGCGGCGATCTGCACCGCCAGCGGGCCAAGCAGGTACCAGACCATGAAGCTCAGGTCGAAATACAGAAAGGCGGCGAACAGGGTGGGGACATGCCCGGACTTCCAGAAACTCGTATTCATCGAACACCTCGTTGAACAGGGACGGAAACGAAAAAGACGTCGCCACCCGACCCGCTTGCGCGAGTGGGGGTGCGACGTCTTTGTCGTGAAGGGGGCAACCGCCGTTGGCTACCGCTGAGTATTGCCAAGCAAATGCCGGACCAGAAATTTCAGCTCATCATCAGATTTTCATCATGATTGCTGGCGAGGGGCGATGCACGGTGACGGGGCAGCTGCATCGGGCAGTAGCCATGCGTCAGTGTAAAGGTGAAGGGTATGCAAATCGGGTCTTCGTTGATCGGCCACGCGGCAAGTAGTGCAGGCATTGAAAATGCCTGTTCGGTTGAAGGACTGACGAAAGGACAGGCGCTGCTGACGTTGACAGCACCGGGGAAGGAAAACTGGACTCAGGTCATGAGTTTATATTTGGTGGGCAGTAGCCCCGAGTGCATGGTGAGTGATTATGTTTGCGCTCAAGGCGTGGATATTTCAACGCTTGATGTCAGCGAGCACAGGCAGTTCAAGGATCCGGTCCGGCGTTATTTTGAAACGGCGTTGGCCGCAGAGTACATTCGTCAATCTGCTCAAGACGACGAAGTGCACACGCAAGTTAGCGTACTCGCCGATACGGTGAAAGAGCATGTAAACGGCTTGTACGTTTCCAAGGAAAACCTTGAAGCCAGGCTGCACGCTCTTGCTGAGCAATATAGTGAGCCGCGCGCTACGCATGACATGGAGCTTATAAACGCTCGCATAAGGGCATTGCAGCATGCGGTGGCCAAGATTAGCCAGATGCGTTGCAATGGCGTCGTGCACGAGCATCAATTGCTGCAACTGGAGCAGAAGGAAAAACTGATTGAAATGGCGCGGCGTGGCAAAGACCACATGGCGTTCAACAACAGTCTGACTGAGCACGCCGGGGTAGTCAGACACTGGCAGGCTGGTGGTTACAGGGTTTCGCTGGATCAACAGGCGACCCTTGATGATGATCGGGTCCAAGGTTTTCTCGGGGCGCTGATCGAAATTGTGTTCAACGCCGCTCATGCAGGAGACCGCACCGCATTTGCGCAGCTTTATTCGACCTCAGCGTTGTTTGCTGATGCGTTTCGCGGGCGGGCGGGGGTGATCAACGAGTGGTCTGAGTCGCGTTATCCGGGAACCATCAAAAGAACAGCACCTTATAATGAATTCATGTTTACCCAGACGTTATCAAAGCCGACCGATCGCAGTCTGCCAAACCTGCAGGCAGGTTGGCCAAGGTTAGTTGCAGCTTCGGAAACTCAGTCGTTTGTTAATTCAACATCTGGCAGCGGTTTTATGCAGTTGCGCTTGCTGTTGGAGCTCGGTGATACCGGGATGGAAACACAAAAACTATTCGGGCTTCTCAGTGCTGCCCTGGTTTTTCTGTCGGGCGGTCACAACCTCGAAGAAGTCATGGCCGGGTATCGAGTTGAAGAGCTACAAAAGTTTATGCCTGCGGTAGCGAATGTGAATATGCACTCCGTATTTGGCGACACTACCCAAGGCAGCCCACTCGCCGTCGCCTTCGAAAAAGCCTGGGAGTTGAATGATGTCGTGTGCAACAAATCCCGTGTCAATCACGAGATTGTCCGGCTGGCGCAACAATTGAGTGAAGCCTCAACGCGCACGGGCTGAGCCAGCCCGGCATGAGGCCGGGCGTTGCGTTTAACCCAGCAGGTCACTCATGGCAATGATCTGCTCGGCCACCTGGATCAGCTTTTGTTGCTTGCTCATGGCCTGGCGGCGCATCAGGGTGTAGGCCTGTTCTTCGTTGCAGTCCTTCATTTTCATCAACAGGCCCTTGGCCAGTTCGATCCGCTTGCGCTCCACCAGTTGCTGGTCGCGGGCCTGCAGCTGGGCCTTGAGCGCCTGGTCGCTTTCAAAGCGGGCCATGGCCACGTCAAGGATTGGCTGCAGCCGCGTGGCCTGGATGCCTTCGACGATGTAGGCGCTGACCCCGGCCTGGATGGCCTGGCGCATCACGCCGGGGTCGTGCTCGTCAGTGAACATGACGATCGGTCGCGGCCGGTCGCGGCTGACCAGTACCACCTGCTCCATGACATCACGGCCCGGTGACTCGGTATCGATCAGCACCACGTCCGGATGCACCGTTTCGACGCGCGCCGGCAGGTCGATGGTCAGGCCCGACTCTTCGATCACCTCGAAGCCGGCCTGGACCAGGGCGGCCTTGAGGCGACCGACTTTTTTCGCGGTGTCGTCGATCAACAGGATTCGCAGCATGCTTGCGTCTCCTTCAGGGGCGGGTGAGTGCAGCTGGCATTTCGGCCAGCGCATGCAAAGAGAAACTGCGGGCATATGCGCCAGGATCGCTGCCGTCCCAGTGGCGGCCATCGATCAGTTGGCTGCTGCGCATTTGCGTATCGGCACAGGGCACGCCAATCGCTGTGGCCGCATCGCGGTACAACGCGCGTTGCTGAACCGCACGGGCGACGCCGAGGTAGTCGGGGTCGTCGCGCAGCAGGCCCCAGCGCCGGAACTGGGTCATGAACCACATGCCGTCGGACAGGTAGGGCAGGTTGGCCCGCCCGTCATCGTGCACGTGCAAGGCGTGCGGATCCTGCCATTGGTTACCCAGCCCGTCCTGATAATGGCCCAGCAGGCGTGGCTCGATGTGGGTCAACGGGGCGTCGAGATAGGCCTTGCCGCTGAGCAGTTGCGCGGTGTTGCGGCGATTCTCGCAGCTCTGTTCGATAAAGCGACTGGCGGCCAATACCGCCATGACCAAGGCCCTGGCAGTGTTCGGGTGCTGCTCGACGAAGGCCCGGGTGCAGCCCAGCACCTTTTCCGGATGGTCGGGCCAGATCGATTGGCTGGTGGCCAGGGTAAAGCCCTGCGCCTGTTCGACGGCGCCCGCCGACCAGGGCTCACCGACGCAGAAACCATCGATGCGTCCGGCCTGCAGGTGAGCCAGCATCTGCGCGGGTGGCACCACGACGCTGTGGACGTCGTGTAGTGGATGGATACCGTGGCTGGCCAGCCAGTAATACAGCCACATGGCATGAGTGCCAGTGGGAAAGGTCTGGGCAAAGGTGAGTTTTGTCCCGCTTTGGTGCACGAAGCGCCGCAGTGCTTCACCACTGGTCACGCCATGGCGCAGCAGGGCCGGCGACAGGTTGATGGCCTGACCGTTCTGGTTCAGGCCCATCAGCACGGCCATGTCGGTGGCGCCGCTGGCGTCGATGCCCAGTTGTAGGGCGTAGATCAGGCCGTACAGGCTGTGAGCGGCGTCCAGTTGGCCGTTGAGCAGTTTGTCGCGCAGGCTGGCCCAGGAGCTCTGGCGCCTGAGGTTCAGGCTCAGGCCGTAGGTTTGGGCGAAGCCCTGGGTAGCGGCGACCACCAGCGGGGCGCAATCGGTAAGCGCCATGAAGCCCAGCTCCAGTAGCGGTTTCTCCGGTGCGTCACTGCCATGGACCCAGGCCAGCGGATTGGCGCTCGGCATCTGTGAAGTTCTCCTGTGTGTTGTGCTTCTGGAGCAAGGCCTGTGCCAGGGCCCATCAGCTTTCCATCAGGATTGCCGGGCTGCGCTGGCGCACTGTGGCGAGCTTTCCACCTGTCGATGCCCAAGGAGGCCATGGTGTCTCAGCCGCTCCTGTCACTTGAACTGAACGAGTACCTGGCCGAAGGGGTCTGGCACGTAACGGTTGGCCGTCATCCGCTGCGCTGGCAGCAGGGGGTAACGCAATCGAGCGTGGCGCCAGGTTGGCAGGGGTTGCTGGCGATTACCGCTCACAGTCGGTTCAATGGCCTGCCGGCAGATCTTCGAGTCGTCCGCTGCCAGTCCCTGACCAGGCTGCAGGTGTTCATTGACCAGGGCGAGGTCGCGCAGCACCAGCCCGTGACCAGCTCCGCGGCTGCCTGCTTGCCGTTGGCATTTGATGTGATCCGGGATACCCAGCTGCTTGAGTCCTGGTACATCCAGCAAGCGCTGGCTGCGAGCCTCGGCTTCGAACGCTTTGCCACAGCCTTGCGCAACAGCGAGGAATACTGGTTGGTCCGCTATCTGCTCGAGCAAGGTACTGGCCAGGACAGCCTGCAGATGCTGGCCCGGCGTTATGGCGTGTCGGTGTCGCACTTTCGCCGCTTGTGCCATCAGGCATTGGGCGGGGCGACCAAGCCGGCTCTGCGCGGTTGGAGGGTAGCGCGGGCATTGCTGGAAAGCATCCGTGAAGGGCGCTCGTTGACTGAAGTCGCGCAGAATCAGGGGTACTGTTCGTCCTCGCACTTTTCGCGGGAGGTGCGTGAGCTGCTGGGGGTGGCGCCCAGCCAGTTGGGCGATATCATCGGGACCCTGCGTCCATGACCGGGGTGGCGCGTTTCGACAGCCGTGGGCTGATCTGGTGCTGCACCCTGCTGCTGTGCCTGTTTCACAGCGCCATGGCGCATGCGGACAGCTACCGGGCGCGGGAAGAAAGCCTGCGCAGTTTCTTCGTCGCCCTCTCCGAGCCGCTGGGCAAGCCGATCATCGTCAGCAAGGCGGCTGCCGGCAAGCGTATCTCCGGTGATTTCGCCATGACCTCGGCGCAACAGGTGTTTGATCGCGTGGTGCGGCAGATGGGCCTGATCTGGTACAGCGACGGCCAGGCGATCTACCTGTATGACAGCGCCGAACTCAAGAGCGCGGTGGTCTCGTTGCAGAACACCAGCGTTGACAGCTTGCGCGCCTTCTTGCGTCGCTCCGGCCTGCTTGATGGCCGCTACCCACTGCGTGGCGATGGCCGGCGCACGTTTTATGTCTCGGGGCCGCCGATCTATGTCGAGCTGGTCCAGCGCTCGGCGGCCATGGTTGATCAGGAGCCGTCGCAGATCCTGCTGGGGCGCCAGCAGGTCGGGGTGATTCACCTGCTTAATACCTTTGTGGGGGATCGCCGCTATGAGCTGCGCGATCAGTCTGTCAGCATCCCGGGCATTGCCAGCGTCATCGAAAACCTGCTGCGCGACGAAAAAGCCCGGGTCGATCTGCGAGGCGAGCCCGGCTCAGTCGAGCAGGCGCCGGGCATGCTGACCTCGACGCTGAACGAGCAGTTGATCGAGGACGCCTGGGAGGGCGTGCGCCTGCCCGCGGAGCAAATGGCCGCGGCGAACATTCGTGTGGTCGCCTACCCGGATACCAACAGTTTGCTGGTCAAGGGCTTGCCCGAGCAGGTGCGTTTCATCGAAAACCTGGTCGAGGCGCTGGATACGCCCAAGCGCCATGTCGAGCTGTCGCTGTGGATCATCGACCTGCAGAAAGAGGCGCTGGAGCAGCTGGGTATCGATTGGCAGGGGCAGGTCAACATCGGAACGCAGTTCTCCATCTCGCTCAACGGTGGCTCGGCCACCACCCTCGATGGTCTGTCGTTCATCGCCCGGGTTTCGGCCCTGGCCCGTGGCGACCTGGCCAATGTGGTGGCACGGCCGGTAATCCTGACCCAGGAAAACGTCCCGGCGATCTTCGATAACAACCGCACCTTCTATGCGCCGTTGGTTGGCGAGCGCAGTGTCGATCTGCAGCATGTCACCTATGGCACCCTGGTCAGCGTGCTACCACGCTTTGCCTTGGGCGATGAAATCGAGATGTCGCTGAACATCGAAGATGGTAACGAGGTGGAGTCACGCCGTACTGATACAGTATTGCCGACGGTCGGCCGCACGCGGATCAGCACCGTAGCCCGCGTACCCCAAGGCAAAAGCCTGTTGGTCGGTGGTTTCAGCCGCGATGAAAGCGCCGAGCAGGTCGGCAGGGTTCCAGTGCTCGGCGCCTTGCCCTGGATCGGCCGGTTGTTCAGCTACCGTCTGGAGCGCTCGTCCAACACCGTGCGGGTGTTTCTCATTCAGCCGCGGGAAATTGGCGAGGCCCTGGCCTTCGACCCGCAGAGCCTGAAGCAGGAGCTGTTCGAAGCCGAACAGCACGAGCGCTTGCGCAAGGCCTTCCTGCGCGCGGTGTCGCTGTGATAACCGGTTTACCCCATCTGAGCGGGCGTGCCGCGCAGGCACGGCTGAGCCGGGAGCTGGCGGCCGAGAGCCAGGCGCCGACGGCCGAAACACAGGATGACAGCCAGGATCCGCGTAATAACCTGTTGCAGCATGCAGTGCAAAGCAGTGATGACCTGGCCCAGGTCATGGCGCAGTTTCGCCGCCGCCAGTTCGAGCTCAAAAACGAGTCGGCCAGCGAGTTGTTCGAGCGCGTGCTCGAAGACGACGCCCCGCCCAAGGCGCGCCAACTCCAGGCCCTGGCGGCGGACCGGCAATTGCCTCTGAGGCTGCTGCTGCAGGAAGCGACGCGGCTGTTTGCCGATGACAGTGACCTGGCGCTGATCCTCGGTCTGTTGTTGCGCCAGTCCGACTTGCCAAATGAAACCCGCAAGCGCCTGCTGCAACTGGAGCAGGCATTGCGCGAGCGGGCCTGCCCCAAACGTCTGCAAGCGGGCATCAACACCGCGCTCAAGGCGCGGCTTTATGGGCGCCGCATGGCCGTGCGCGCCGGTGCCCTGCGAGAAAACTACCGGGACTTTCTTGAGTCCGACGGCGAGGCTGCCGATCACTATGAACAGTGGATCGGATTGTATGGGCCCGAGCACCGCCACAGCGTCCTGAGCTTTCTAGAGGAAAGCCTGCTGACCGATATCCAGGGCCAGGACCCCAGTTGCAGCCTGCACGAGTTCGGCCCGCTGCTGATTCTGCTCGGGCAGTTGAAACGGTTACGCTCGGCCGATCGCAGTTTCGTTGGCGCGTTACTCGGGCGCTTCGCGGTCAGCGAGCTGGACTGGCTGGTCCTGCTGCTCGGCGTTCTGCGCTACCCCCATGCACTGGATGAATTGCTGCAGCAGGCGCTCGGCCCGTATTTGCTGCAGGTCGATGCGGTTGCCCGCGCCGGCCTCTTGCAGTGCGTGCGCCGGGCCTGCCTGACGTTGCCGGAGCAACTGTTCCGCGAAGAGCATGCCTTGCTGTATCTGGCTGAGCGTTTCGAGCACCTGGCCGACAGCAGTTTCGCTGCTGAAGTGCTGTTGCAGCGTCACCGTCACGGCCTGCCGTCGGCGTTGCGAGGGTGACCCCATGGCAGTGCTGAACCTCTGGCTGGCCAGGCTCGCCGCGCGTCCGGAACTGCTGATTCTGGCGTTGATGGTCATGATCATCGCCATGCTGATCATTCCCCTGCCGACGGTGCTGGTGGACTTTTTGATCGGCCTGAACATCGTCCTGTCCTTGTTGATTTTCATGGGCTCGTTCTATATCGAGCGCATTCTCAGTTACTCGACCTTTCCGGCCCTGTTGCTGCTGACCACTCTGTTTCGCCTGGCCCTGTCGATCAGCACCAGCCGACTGATCCTGACCCAGGCCGATGCTGGCGAGATCATCGCCTCGTTTGGCGAGTTCGTGATTGGCGAGAACCTGGTGGTGGGCTTCGTTATTTTCTCGATCGTCACCATTGTCCAGTTCATCGTGATAACCAAAGGCTCGGAGCGGGTGGCGGAAGTTGCCGCGCGCTTTTCCCTGGATGGCATGCCGGGCAAGCAGATGAGCATTGATGGCGACCTCAAGGCCGGCGCCATCGATGCCGCCCAGGCGCGGGCCAAGCGTAGCGAGCTGGAGCGTGAAAGCCAGCTGTATGGCTCGTTCGATGGTGCCATGAAGTTCATCAAGGGCGACGCCATCGCCGGCATCGTGATCATCTTCGTCAACTTCATTGGTGGCATTGCCATTGGTGTCGGGCAGTTGGGCATGGACCTGTCCACGGCGCTGTCGACCTTCACCCTGCTGACCATCGGTGATGGCCTGGTGGCGCAGATTCCCGCGTTGCTGATTGCCATCGGTGCCGGGTTCATTGTCACCCGCGTCAACGGTGACGAGCAGAACCTGGGGCGCAACATGCTCAGCCAGGTGCTCGGCAACCCCTTCGTGCTTGGCGTCAGTGCCTTGCTGGCGCTGGGCGTCGGTTTGCTGCCGGGTTTTCCGCTGGCGGTGTTCGTGTTCATTGCCATTACCCTGGTCGCTGTGCTCTGGCGCCGGCGCCGCCGGGCGCAGCAGGTTGTGACGGGAAGGGGCGCAAGCCCCCAGCCCGCTGACGACACAGGATCGGCACAGGGGTTGGTTGATATCGACAACCTGAACACCGAAACCCTGCCACTGCTGTTGCTGGTCCCGTCAACCCGGCTGGCCGAATTGCAGCAGGCACGCTTCATCGAGCGCTTGCGCAGCCAGTTCTTCATCGACTACGGCTTGCGTGTTCCGCTGCCGCACCTGCGGGCGGCGCAGACCTTGCCCGAGCACCAGGTCACTATCCTGATCAACGAAGTGCGCGCCGACCAGTTTGACCTGTTCTTCGAGTATCACCGCTTGCTCGATTTCGCTGAGCAGTTGCAGGACTCGGGGATCGAGATCAAGCGCGGGCACGACAGTAATAAAGTCGAAAGCCTGTGGGTCGCCGACAGCCAGAGCCAGGCCATCGCCGCTCTCGGTTATCCGTTGCGGGCCGCCCAGCAGGAGCTCTATCACAGTCTGGCGGTGGTGCTGGTGCGCAATATCCAGGAGTTCTTTGGCGTCCAGGAAACCAAGAACCTGCTCGATGAACTGGAAAAGCAGTACCCCGACCTGCTCAAGGAAGTCTACCGCTACGTCACCGTGCAGAAGATCAGTGAAGTGCTGCAGCGGCTGGTTGCAGAGCGCATTTCGGTGCGCAACATGAAGCTGGTGATGGAAACCCTGGCGCACTGGGCCTCGCGCGAGAAGGACACCCTGGCCCTGGTCGAACATGTCCGCGGCGCGCTGGCCCGCTACATCAGCAACAAGTTCGCTCGGCAGGACACGCTCAACGTGCTGTTGCTCGGTGCCGAGTTCGAGGAGGTGGTGCGTTCGGCCGTGCGCCAGACCTCGGCAGGCAATTTCGTCAACCTTGATGCGGCCCAGGTCGAAGAGCTGCTCGATCGCGTCGGCGCGGGCCTGAGCGACCTGTACATCCCGCACAAGGACCTGGTGTTGCTGTGTTCGGTGGATGTCCGGCGCTACATCAAGAAGCTGATTGATGGCCGCTTCAGGGAGCTGGACGTGATGTCCTTCGCTGAAGTCGCCGAGAACATTTCGGTCAATGTGATCAAGACACTCTAGGAGTAGGTATGGCAACTGTTGATATCGCAAACCTGTTGCGCGGCACGCTGCGTCGTAGCGATGGTGGCGACAGCCGTATCGAGCGACTGCTCAACGAACTGCCCGACATCAGTGTCAGCGAGGTGCAAGGGGATATCTGGTTCTCGTCGGTGGCTCTGCCGCTGACCCCGACGTTGCTTGGCCGCCACGCCGAAGCCATTTTGCAGTTGATGATGCGTCCCAATGTCCATGCGCGTAACCAGCAGCTGCAGCTGTTCGGCCAGGGCGACAGCCTGGAGTTGCGCATGCTGCTGGCCGATCAGGCGTACAGCAGTATTCAGGCTTTTGCCCTGGCCCTGGAGGCGTTTTTCGATGTGCTCCTGCAGTTGCGGGCGCTCGTGCTGCGATGAGGCTGATGCAGCTGGCGCGTCACGGCGCGCACCCGCGCCGCTCGCTCGGGCCCTTGCTGGAAGTACCGTTGGCCGGAGTGGCCATCGGCGAGCTGTGCGAGGTCTACCAGCACTGGCGTGATCCCGCGCCGCGAGCCTGGGCGCAGGTGATCGGCTTCAATGCCGAAGTGGCGCTGCTGAGCCTGCTGGGCGAGGCGCAGGGGTTGTCGCGCCAGTCACTGGTAATGGCCACGGGGGCACCGATGCACCTTTACTGTGGCGATGATCTGCTCGGCGCCGTACTGGATGCCCGCGGGCAGGTGGTCGAGCGCCTGGCGCCGGCCCAGGGCCTGCCGGTTTACCACTATGCTCTGGACACCCCACCTCCGCACTATAGCCAGCGCCGTCCGGTCAGCCAGCGCCTGGACACGGCGATCCGCGTGATTGACACCCTGCTGTCCTGCGGCGTCGGTCAGCGGGTGGGTATTTTTGCGGCGGCCGGTACCGGCAAGACCTCTTTGCTCGACATGCTGGTGGAGCACAGCGAGGCGGACGTGTTCGTCATCGGCCTGATCGGCGAGCGTGGCCGCGAAGTCGCGGAGTTCGTCCAGCGCCTGCGCGGTTCGGCGCGCAGTAGCCGCAGCGTGGTGGTACAGGCCAGCTCCGACAGCGCCGCGGTCGATCGCTGTAACGCGGCCCTGGTGGCCACCAGTGTCGCCGAGTATTTTCGCGACCGCGGCCAGCGTGTGGTGCTGCTGATCGATTCGTTGAGCCGCTATGCCCGCGCCCGTCGCGACCTGGCCCTGGCCGCCGGTGAAGCACCGGCGCGGCGCGGTTATCCGGCCTCGGTGTTCGAAGCCTTGCCGCGCCTGCTGGAGCGCCCGGGGGTGACGGCCAGCGGCAGTATCACGGCGTTCTACACGGTGCTGCTGGAAAGCGACGACGAGCCCGATCCACTGGCCGAGGAAATCCGCTCGATCCTCGATGGGCATATCTACCTGAGCCGCGAGCTGGCTGGCAAAGGCCACTTTCCCGCTATTGATGTGTTGCGCAGCACCAGTCGGGTTGCCCATCAGGTGTGCAGCGTCGCGAGTATTGCCCTGGCCGGCCAGGCCCGCGAGTGTCTGGCCCGGTTGCAGGCCATGCGCTTGCTGCTGGAACTGGGCGAGTACCAGAGCGGCGTCGATCCACTCAATGACCAGGCGTTGGCGCGTCGCGATGAGTTGCAGCAATGGCAGCGCCAGAGCCGCGATCAGGCCGTCCCGGCCGACGACGCGGAGCATGCCCTGCATGCGCTGTTCACCTGAGTGGCAGGCCTGGCTGCGCCTGGGCGAAGGGCGCTTGCAGGCGTTGCAGCAGCACTTGGCGCGCAACGCCCAGCAGTTGCAGGGGTTGAAGCTGCAGGCGGGCGAGCTGCAGCAGCAACAGGCAACGCTGCGCCAGTTGCGGGTCGAGGAGCCGGGCCAGCGGCTCAGTCACAGCCAGTTGCTCGATCTGTTGCGTCGCCAGGCCTTGCTGCGCCGCCAGGCCCAGGTGTTGACCCTGGAACTGGAGCAGATCAGCCATCGACAGCAGCAACTGCAGCAGCAACAAGCAGGCAGCCAAAAACAGATGAGCGCCTTGCAGCGCCGCCATGACAAGTATCAGCAGCACCTGCAGCAGTTGCATCGGCAATGGCTGCTGCAACGCCAGCGCCAGGAAGACAACGAACTGGATGAGCAGAGGCTCAAGGGCAAGGTATGGAACGGATGATCACATTGGTCGGAAATCGCAACGCGCTGCACCTTGATCTGGAAACGCTGAAGCCGCAAGCGCTCGAGCTTCCACTTGAACTACCAGAAATGCCCGAGGCTGTTGTGCAGGCCCTGGCAGCTTTTTTTCTGCAACCGCAGCTGAGCCTCACACCGCAGGCAAAGGCGGTGGTTGCCGACGTAGCGCAAACGCCAACCCGGTCTGGTGTAGCGATGCCGGTTACTGGCGAGCAGCAGCGTAGTCCGCCTGTTGCGGGCCCTGTGCCGAGCATCGAGAGCCCATTGCCCGCAATACCGGCGCCAGCGCAAGCACCTGTGCTCGAAGCCGAGACTGAAAGGGCCGCCGTACCCGGCGCCGTACTGGCCAGTCCGGTGGTGGTTGTCGAGCCACTTCGAGCTGTACCTGGCGCTGCGCAATCTGCGCCGCAGGGCAAACCATCGCTACCCACGCTGCCGCCTGCCGCCCCGATGCTGCCGATCACCCCCGCGTCAACCAGTGCGCCGGGCGAGGGCTTGCGGGTGCCGTTCAACAACGGTCGGGTCAGCGGCAGCTTGCTGGTCACGGGCAGTGAAAGCACGCAGGGCATGCTGCTGACCCCCAGCAACAGCCTGGTGCTGGAGCAGTTGCGCGAACCTCTGGCGCGGCTGGATCAGCCTGCCTGGCGCTTGGCAGAGCGCGCCGGCGAGCATCCACAGGAACGTGGGCAGCCGAACCAGGACGAGCTGGATGATGAGCAGGAGGACCCGCGTTGAGTTCGCTCGCCCTGCGCCGGGTTCACCCCCAGGCAACGCTTCAGCGGCGCTTGCTGCGCCATACAGGGCAGCTGCAAATGAGCACACTGCCCGCAGACACCGACTGCCTGCTGTTTCGCGCCCATTGCGCCTCGGGCCGGTGGTCAGGGCTGGTGGTTGCCACGCTTTGGCTGGAGCAGCGGCTGCCGCAACTGTCGGCTCTGTTACTGCGCCCACCGTGCACGGAACACATCCGCCAACTGTTCGAACGCCTGCCGCAGCCCGTGCCCGCGCCGCTGCCGGCATTGGCCTACGAGCGCCTGGAGTCGGTCGAACACGTGACGGGCGCAGCGTTTTCACACTGGCCGCTGCCGGTGCTCAGCAGCGCTGCGGGGTCGCTGTGGCTGAGCGAACTGCCCGCCGCGTTGCAGCTGCCCGAACCGCTACTTGAGCCGTGCTCGGGGCTGCCTGCCGGCCTTGAGCTGTTGCTTGGCTTGAGCCAGTGGCGACCGGTGCTGCCACCGGTCGCGGGCGACCTGTTGCGCATTCTTGATTTCACTCCGCACTGGCGTCTGGGCGGCCGCTTCGGCGGCGCGTTCAGTTTCATTGAGCAAGGAATACACATGACCACTGACCCTTCCCCCGATCCCGAGCAGGCATACGCAGAGCCATTGCTGGCGGCATTGCCGGTGACCCTGGAGTTCTTTCTGCCCGCCGTCGACCTGAGCTTTGCCGAACTGGCCGCGAGCCTCGAGAGCGGCCTGCTCAAGCTCGATCCGCAGGCATTGCAGCAGGTCCAGGTGCGTGCCAACGGGCAGTGGCTGGGCTGTGGCGAGCTGGTGCGCCAGGGCGAGCAGTTGCTGCTCGAGTTGCATCAGGTGCGGGATATGCCAGGCAATGAATGATGTTTCGCTGATCGCCATTCTGGCCTTCGCCTCGCTGCTGCCGTTTCTGGTGGCCGCAGGCACCTGCTACCTGAAGTTCTCGATTGTCTTCGTAATTGTGCGCAACGCCCTGGGGTTGCAACAGGTGCCTTCGAACATGAGCCTCAATGCCATTGCGCTGATGCTGGCAATCTTCGTCATGACCCCGGTGGTGCAACAGGGCTACAGCTATTACAAGGAGCATCAGGTCGCGTTCAACGACATCGAGGCGGTGGTGGACTTTGCCGAGAACGGCCTGGGCAGCTACAAGCGCTACCTGCGCCAGTACACCGACCCTGAGCTTGCTCAGTTTTTCGAGCGCGCCCAGCACAGTGGCCAGTCAGGCGCGGATCAGTGGCACGATGAGCAGGCCGAGCCATCGCTGTTCGCCTTGTTGCCGGCCTACGCCCTGAGTGAGATCAAGAGCGCCTTCAAGATCGGCTTCTACCTGTATCTGCCGTTTGTCATCGTTGACCTGGTGATCTCCAGCCTGTTGCTGGCGCTTGGCATGATGATGATGAGCCCGGTGATCATCTCGGTGCCGATCAAGCTGGTGCTGTTCGTTGCCCTTGATGGTTGGGCCTTGCTCTCCACTGGCCTGGTCGAGCAATACCTGGCCGTGCGTGGGCAGGTGGAGCATGGGTGAGCTGGTGTACGCGGGCAACAAGGCGCTGTACCTGATTCTGCTGATGGTGGCGTGGCCGGTGGTGGTCGCCACCGTGGTCGGCCTGCTGGTGGGCCTGTTCCAGACGGTCACCCAGTTGCAGGAACAGACCTTGCCGTTCGGTTTCAAGTTGCTTGCAGTCTCGCTTTGTCTGTTTTTGCTGTCTGGCTGGTACGGCGAGGTGCTGCTCGGTTTCAGTCGTGAAGTGCTGCAGCTGGCGTTGCGCTGATGGCCGCGGGGCTGTTTTTTGAACTGCACAACCTGATGGCTGTGGCCTTGCTGGGGGTGGCAAGGCTGGCGCCGCTGTTTTTCATGATGCCCTTCCTCAACAGTGGGGTGCTGACTGGTGCGCCGCGCCAGGCGGTGCTGTTCCTGCTGGCACTGGCACTTACGCCGTTGATCGGTGAGCAGTTGCCGGCGCTCGACAGCCTGGCGTTTCTGGGCCTGCTGTTGCGTGAAGTGGGCATCGGCACCTTGCTCGGTTGCTTGCTGTGCTGGCCGTTCTGGGTTCTGCACGGCATGGGCAACCTCATCGACAATCAGCGTGGGGCGATGCTCAGCAACGTCATCGATCCGGCCAACGGCGTCGACAATTCGGAGTTGGCGGGTTTTCTGCAGATGTTTGCCGCTGTCATCTACCTGGAAGGTGGCGGGCTGTTGTTGATGCTCCAGGCGATCGAGCTGAGTTACCAGCTCTGCGATCCCGGGCGCAGTTGCGGGTTTTCGTTGTCGGCTGTCGCGGCGCTGCTGGATGCCATCGTCGCCAAGACTCTGGCGATCAGTGCGCCGGTGGTGGCCACATTGCTGCTCAGCGAGGCCCTGCTCGGGCTGTTGTCACGCTATGCCCAGCAGATGAACGCTTTCTCGGTTTCGCTGACCATCAAGAGCCTGGTGGCGCTGGTGGTACTGCTGCTGTATTTCGGCACGCATTTGCCCGAGGAAATCATGCGCATGGCCGCGGTACCTCAATACCTGCCGCAGTACCTGCAGGCAGAGGAACCGCACTGATGTCCTCCAGTGCCTCGAAAACCGAAAAGCCCACGGCCAAACGCCTGCGCGATGCCGCCCGCAAGGGCCAGACTTTCAAGGCCCGCGACCTGGTCACCAGTTGCATGCTGCTCGTGGGCCTGGCCTTCATGCTCCACGATGCCCGCGTACTGGAGATCATGCAGGTGTACCGGCAGATCCTGGCCAGTGGCATGGAGGATGATCTGGCGCGGTACACCGCCAGCCTGCTGCGTCTGGCCCTGGAACTGATCCTGCCGATGGTGCTGGTCTGCACCCTCAGCAGCGCCTTGCCGGCCCTGGTGCAAACTGGCTGTCGTCTGGCCAGCGAAGCGCTGAAGCTCAACCTGGGCGCCTTGAATCCGGTCAACGGATTCAAGAAGCTGTTCAGCGTACGCACGCTCAAGGACACGCTCAAGGCGCTGCTGTACCTGGGTTGCTTCGCCCTGGCCCTGTGCCTGATGTGGTGGCAGTACCGGCAGGTGCTGTTTGCTCAGTTGCATGCCTCGCCGCTGGCGCTGCTGGCGATCTGGGGTGAGCTGCTGTTCGCCTTGTTCATGCTGATCCTCGGCTGCATCGTGTTGATCGTGGTGCTCGATGCGCTGGCGGAGTACTGGTTGTTCATGCGCGAAATGAAGATGGATCTGCATTCGGTCAAGCGCGAGCACAAAGAACAGGACGGCGATCCACAGATCAAGGGCAAGCGTCGCCAACTGCATCAGGAGCTGCTCAATGAGCAGGTGCGTTCCGACGTGCGCAACTCGCGGATGATCCTGGCCAATCCCACCCATATCGCCATCGGCATCTACTTCCGCCCGGAGGTCAGCCTGCTGCCGTTCATCTCTGTCATCGAGACCAACCAGCGCGCCCTGGCGGTGCGCGAGTATGCCAAGGAGGTCGGGGTGCCGGTGATCACCGACGTCAACCTGGCCCGGCGTATTTTCAAGACCCATCGGCGTTACAGCTTCCTGCAGGTGCAGGAAGTCGAGCAGGTGTTGCGTCTGCTGGTCTGGCTCGAGCAGGTGGAGCAGGCCTGAGGCGCGCAAATGAGCGTTATCTGACAGCGGCCCTGGCGGCCTTCTGGCCCAATGTACGGGTCAGGTTCGAGGAGGGTTTCGATGAAAGGCGACAACACACTGGATGAGGCCACTGCCCTCGGCGTAGTCGATGCGGTGATGGCCGGTGCGAGCCTCAAGGATCTGCGAGGCCTGGAGGACGCGCAGATGGACAGCCTATATGCCTTTGCCTACCAGTTTTACGAGCAAGGACGGTTGGACGATGCCGAAAAGTTGTTTCATTTCCTGTGCATCTACGACTTCTACAACCCTCAGTACTGGATGGGCCTGGCCGCGGTGCACCAGCTCAAACGCCATTACGACAAGGCCATTGACCTGTACGCCGTGGCCTTTGCCCAGAGCCGCAAAGACTATCGGGCATTGTTTCACAGTGGCCAATGCCAGTTGGCTGCGGGCAAACCGGGTAAAGCGCGCCTGTGTTTCGAGTATGTACTCAAGGATAGCGATGACCCTCAATTGAAAGCACAAGCGCAGGCGGGGCTGGATGCACTGGCAGTGTTGCGTACCCAAGAGCAGGAGTAACTCAGGTGAATATCGATTCATTGTTCAAGGCCACGGCACAGTCCGTTCCCGAATCTTCGTCCCCCTACGCCGCTGCCGCCGCTTTCGCGGCGCGCACCGAAACGTTAGCCCTGGCCGCAGCAAGCGGATTGGCCTCGGTCAATTACTCCGGTACCGGCCAGTCGGTCGCCGGACGTCCCCAGTTGACACCCCCGGCGACACCAGCGGCGGGCGCGGAGGCGAACTTTATAGCGTTAATGGCTTCGCTCGCCGCGCAACTGGAAAATTTCGAAGGGCACAAGCGTGCGCGGTCTTTGAATCAGACGCTGGAGCTGTTCCAGGCGCGTCAGAATGGCTTGACCCAGCTTTCTGAGCACTATGCCGCGGCGGTTGAAGCGCTGGCAGCAGCTGAAGCGGATGTGGCGGTCAGTCATGAGCAGTTGGCTCAGGCGCAAGCACGGGTGGCGCATACCTATCAGCAGTTGCGCGAAAGTGACGAGCGCTTGAGCGGGTTGCAGCCAGGGACGCCCGAGCATGACGCTGAACTGGTTGTACAGCAGCAACTGCGCAATCAGTTGCGCGGCGCCGAGCAGCATCTGCGAACCACCCTGGAACAGCATCGCCTGACCGTGACAATCGCGGATCAAGCGGCAAGCAAGGTTCAGGACAAGGCCGCTCAGGTTCAGCAAGCAGGGCTGGGCGGGGATCCGGTCAAGGCCATCAGCCAGCGCCTGCTCGATGTTTCAGCCCAGGCGTTGCTGCTTCGCTTGCAGACCATCGATCTGCTCGGCGAGTCCGCGCAGGAGGCAGAACAGTTCAGCCGCGACTTGTTCCAGGCGCTGCAGAAGCAGGTTCAGGAGCATATGCAGGTCGAATCCGACAAGTACTTGGAGGAGACACGCAAAGCTGAAGCGGCCGAGAAAACCGGCAACTGCCTGAGCAAAATCCTCGGGCCGCTGATTGCGGTGGTGGCGACTATCGTCGGCGTGGTGGTGGCCGCAGTTTCGGGAGGCGTCTTGGCCGGTGTGGCGGCGGCCCTGATTGGCGTGGCGTTGCTGGCCAGCGAAAAACTGGTTGAGCACACCACGGGTGTTTCGATCATGGGCGAGGTTACCAAGCCGTTGATGGCGGTCATGCAGGAAGCCATCAAGTTGTTCACCAAAATCTACGCCGAGGTACTCAAGGGGGTCGGGATTTTCAGTGAGAAAACCGCGCAGCGAATCGCCGAGATCGGTGGAATGATCGCTGGAATCTTCGCCACCATCGCTGCTGTGGCGTTGGCTGCGATGGCCGCAGGGGCTGCCTTGGGGCCAGTGATTTCCAAGGTTGCGGCAAAAATAGGCGAGATGATCAGCAAAATGCTCCCGACCCTGGTGCAGACCCTGCAGCAGGCGGCAAGCACAGTGGGCAGCAGCCTGACCCAGGCGCTGGGCAAATTGAGCAAGGCGCTTGGGCTGAGCGTCAATCAAACCACCGCTTCGCTTTACGCCACCCGTGCAGAGATGGCGCTGGCTGTCGTCGAGGTCGGTAGCGTGGCGGCGCAATCGACGTTTCAGGTAAAGGGTGCCGCGCACCAGAGACAAGCGGCAGATCGCCTGGCCGAAGTCGAGCTTTCCCGCAGTGTCAATGAGGCGATTACCCAGTACATGGGGGAGTTGCTTGAGCGCTTTGGCGAGTCGATGCGAGCACGAGAGAAGGAAGTGGAGCAGGTGCTCCAGGACCTGCAGAAAAGGGGTGCGACCAGCCAACAAATGGCCAGGAATATCTAAGGAAGCTGTCATGACCACTATTAATACCGTAGCCCCTGTAAGACCTGTATTTGTCGATGGTTCGAGCCAGCGCGATGCGCTTCGCGACATCGCCTCAGTGCTCGACTCAATGAGGCTGGGGCAGGGCCAGGTACTTGCTTCGTCAGTCATGCCGCTGGCATTTCTGAGCCTGGATCAGGTCGTGCAATTGATGGCGAGTGAGGATGCGAGCGCGGTTGATGAATTGACCAGTAAGTTGAGCGAACGCGTGTTGGATACCCTCGACACGCTGAGCTTCGATCCTGGGGCCTGGGAGGAACATGCAAACATTCTGCGCGATGCGCTCCTGACGATAATGGCGGTATTGATAGCCAATGCTGCGTCGCGTGGCCAGTTTGCCACGATTGTCGCCAAGGTGGCTGAGCAGAATGCGCAGGCGATCATCGATGGGGGCCAGGCGCAGTTCATGAGTGCAATCAGCGGTGCGGTGCTGGCGGGGGCAATGTCGATTGGTGGCGCCACCCTTAGCTTCAAGGGGCTTGCAGCCAAGCATGCGGATATCAGTACCACCAGGCGCAGCGCCATGGACGCCAATAATATTGGCAACGATCTAACGGCTATGCGTGCGCGTACCGATTTTGAGCCGGGTGTGCCGACAAAGGTGCGCACACTGAACGACAAGGGGGCGCCTCACGAGTCGGAGATCATTCCTAAGGGAGCGAAACCCAGCACAGATGAACTGGCCTGGTTTGATCGTGAGATCCTCAAGGCGCGCAAGCAGGCCCAGGAGTCCGAGTGGCTCGGTGCGATGAATGAGAAAGGCTACATGAAGCCGCAGCTATATGGGCAGATGATCAACTCATTGGCGATGACGGTCAGCAATGCGGTATCGAGCGCAGTGCGTCTGGGTGAATACCAGGCGCGTTCGCGAGAGGTGCTGCTACAAAGCGCCCAGAGCCTGGTCAAAGGCCTGGCTGATGAAGTGGCACAAAAGAATGGCGGGGATACCAGCTTGCTCAACAAGCTGATGGACATGGTCCTGCAGTTGTTGCAATCGCGCGCCAATGCGTCGGCCATAAAATAAATTGGGGGCAGCATGAGCATCGCAATTAACAGTACGCCGCACCATCCCCTGAGTAGCGAGCACTCGCACGCGCCTGAAACGCTTGCTTTCGAGGTGCCGCACGCTGCGCCAATGCCCGCGCCTTTGTCAAAAAACGGTGTGCCGGGACGCTTGGCGAGTGTGCAGCTATTGGAACATGCCCATCAGGCGCTGCAGCATCAATTGGCAACGGAACTGAATGCCGCCGAGGAAGTGACCCAACGCATCAGGTTGAGTTTTGTCCAGCAGGAGGTTCATGTGTTTGCCAGTACGGTGGAGTGTTGCACGGCAACGCTTGCCGAGGCTGGCCGTCTGCGAGCGGATCAGCACCTGCAGAAAATGGCCGAGGCTATCAACAAGGACCTTCCTGCGGAGCTGCAAGACACGCCGATGGCGGCAAACGAGTTCTTTGACAAGTTGATTGACCTGATTGGCATCATCAAGGATCAGTACCTGGGCGCTTACACCCATATTCTCGATGCCTATCAGAAGTTTTTTGCGGCATTTACCAGCAACGTGACCAGCGAAATGTGGGATTGGGTCGCCGCCGGCAATGAGGGGAAAGATATTTACTTCAGCGGTGACCTGTTCCATGCGGCATTCAATGAGTTACAGCGGGAGTTCTCATTGCCCAACAGTGCCGCCATCCTGTTCCCGGCACCGGGCAGGCCTGCGGCCAGTCAGCAAGACGCCATAAAATGGCAGCTGGCCCTGGGCCTGCCGCCCGACACCGTGCAAAGGTCACCCAGCGGCGGCTATGCCGTGGTAATGGACTTGGGGCCGCTCAGAGAGCTCAAGGAGGGAACGCCAAACAGGATTGTGACCTGGGACCCCGCCAGGTTTCAGGTCTGGCAATCGGGCTTCAACGCACAGGAGGAGCGGATGAAAAACCAGTTGCAGTCCTTGGGTCAGAAGTATTCCAACGCTAACAGCTATCACGACAACTTCAACAGGACCCTGTCGGCACACCTGAGCCAGTTCGCCGACATGCTCAAGCACATGAGTACCTGGTGAGTTCGCCACTGGAGCAGCAGGTCATCGCCGTACTGATGACCTGCCTGGGTGTCGATGCAGGGCAGGTGACGCGCGAGGCCGACCTGGTGCATGACCTGGGCTGTGATTCGCTGAACATCGTCGAGATGGCCGAGGCACTCAATGAGTGCTTCCACCGGCGGCTGGACCCTGAGGCGGTCAGGCACTGGCGCTGTGTTGGTGACGTGATTCGAACGGTTCAGCAGGCACTGCAAGGGTGTTTAGCTGAATAGTCCTACGTCGTCCTACGGATTTGCTTTGGTGCGTCCGTACCCTTATGCCTACATTTTTGCCGGGAAGGAATTCTTATAGTCATTGGCCTGCGAGTAGCCCACGGGGTGCTTGCAGGGCATTCGAACAATAATGACAGGCCCCGCCCCGATGACCGCCTTTTACACCCCTCCCGACACTGTCACCTACGCATTCGAGGGCTGGCGCCTGTGCCCCGATGGTGTGCTGTGGCACGACGAACAGGGCCAGCACCTGCCGCCCAAGGAACGCCAGGTCCTGCGTCTACTACTGGCCAATGCCGGTACGCTGGTATCCAAGGACAGCTTGCTGGACGCTGTCTGGCCAGGCCTGGATACCGCTGAAGAGTCGCTGACACGCTGCATCTGCGTATTGCGCAAGTTGCTCAAGGACCGTCGCCATTTCATTGTCACCGTTTACGGCCAGGGCTATCGGTTCACTTGCCCGGTGCAACACATGCCCAACGCGCTCGCCGGTTGCCCGGGGTTGCCTACCCTGGCCATCCTGCCGTTGCGCGGCGGGCAGCCACTCGAGTCGCTGGTACTCAACGAAACCATCAAGGGTGTGGTGCGCAACGCCTTACAGCGGCGCGTCGAACTGTTGTCTCTGTCGGTGGCCAGCCTGTGTGCAACCCCCCTGGAAGCCATCGACCTGATCGAATGCTTGGCACCGGACTACTACCTGTGTGGTTATTGCGTCGATACCGATGGTTACCACCAACTGGCGGTTGAACTGGTCAGGGGACATGATCACCGGATAGTGGATTGCCGACGGTTCGCCGGGTGCCAGCAACAGGTGCTGGGCCAGTTGCTGGCTTTTCTCGAAGCGAATTTCCCGATACTGGCAGCAGATGCCTGGCAATCATCAGATTCTCATCAGGATCGCAGGCGCCAGCTCTCTTAGGCTTTGCTCTGTTCGTGCTTGGTCACGTTTTTCTAGAGTGCTGGTATGCAAGAGACCTCGATAGATTCCTGTGTCATGCGCGTGTTCAATGGCCCTATGGCCGGTTGCGAGTTCAGCCTGGCAGCCGGCCCAGGCCCGACCCGGGTGATGGTCGGGACGGCTGACGGGCTGGCTGCCGCCACCGGGCAGGCGTTGTTCATACTGCTGGAGACGGGCGGGTGCAGTTTCGAGGTCATGCTCGGCGAGGCGAGGCAATCGGTGCGGGTAAGGCCGTTGCAACCTCCATCAGCGTCATGGCAGCTCTGGCCTTTGCAGCAACAGCAGCAGATCGGTGGATTGCAGGTTGCGTTTCGCTTGAGTTCACAAGAATGGAATGTGCAAGACGCCGCTACGGGGTCGGGCAACGGGAAAAAACGGCTTGGCTCGTTGCGCGTCACCAGCGCTGGGTTTGCGTTGTGCCTGCTAGTGGTTTCGTTGGGCGTCTGGTCGCTGCCGGACCGTACCGTTTCGGCACAGCAGCGCAGTGTCACGGCGCTGGTCAGCGCTCAGGCGCAAGTGTTGCAAGGGCGCGATCAGTTGCTCTACGTGCTGGTCGACTCGCTACGCGAAGCAGCCTGGAATCGTCAGGTCCTGATGCGTCATCAGTTGGGCGGTGTCGCGGTCATCGTGATGGCCCAGGAACAGCAACGGCTGGAGCAGCAACTGCGGGCGTTCGAACCTGGGCTGGCGATCCGGCTGCTCGACCTGAGCGAGCCGCAGCGGCCGTTGCTGGTGCTTGCCGGCACACTGCCGGAGCAACCCCTGAAGAGCCGTCTCGAGCAGCAATTGCTACGGCTTGCTCCCTACGCCGGGCACCTCGAATTTCGGCTGCAGGACGACAGCGCAAGCATCGATCAAGCGCTTGCCGGCCTGCGTCAGCTGGGGGTGCCGTTTCGGCGCAGTGACCAGTCGGGCAGTGTTGCCTTGCGCATCGAGGGCAACTTGCAGGACAGCCAGCTGGAAGCGACCCGGCGCTTCATTCGCCGATTCGAGCAGCAATGGGGCTCGGGCTTTGTGCACTTTTCCATCGTCCTTCAGGACGACCGGCTCAAGGGTCTTTCATACCAGGCGGGCGAGCAGGGTTACATCAAATCCTCGTCTACCTCCTGGCAATTTCATTCCTCCCATACAGGCAGTTGAACCATGCGCAGCATTTCAGATCCGGTCCAGTTCCATGATGATTTTCTCGGGCGTCAGGCAGATGCCTTCGAGCAGGGCGCGCAGGGGTTGAAAGAAGCCCTGGATAAAGCGCTGGAAGACTTGCAGGCCGATGCTTCCGACCCGACATTGCTGGCCGCGTATCAGGCGGCATTCTCTTCCTACACCGTATTTCGCAATGCGCAGACCAATACGGTCAAGGGCTTCAAGGACATCGACATGGCGATCATCCAGGCAGCTCGTTGATCGTCCCGGTGGCTGGTCACTCATTAAGGAGTATTTGCATCAATGGCTATCGATTCCATTGCCGGCCTTGCACCGCGCCAGATTCACGCGCTGCACCAAGGTGCTGACAGTGCTCCGGTGTCCTTGCAGGACCGCTTGCTGCAAGCCTTCGCTGAGTCGGCCCAGGCTAGCGATCTGCATGTAGCCGGTATCGAGCAACTGTTGCAGCGTCCCGACATCACCAGCCCGCAGGTGTTGGCGCAGTTGCAGGAGCAGAGCGGGCAGTACAACGTCGATATCAATCTGCTCAACACCCTGGTACGCAAAGTCGTCGGCACTGCCGAAACCTTGTTGCGCCAGTCATGAGGTGGCTGCTCGGGTTGTTGCTTTGCCTGTTCTTGCTCGGCTGCCGCCAGCCGTTGCTGTTGCAGGGGCTGGATCAGCAGCAGGCCAATGAAGTGGTGGCCTTGCTGCAGCGCAACAACATTGCCGTGCAGAAAGTCGATACCGGCAAGAGCGGTTACACCGTACTGGTCGCGCAGATGGATTTCCCGGCTGCGGTTGACCTGTTGACCCAGTACGGCCTGCCGTCAAGGGCAAGAATGCAGGTGGCGCAAATGTTTCCTGCCGACGCCCTGGTGGCTTCGCCACGGGCGGAGAAGGCGCGGTTGTACTCGGCCATCGAACAACGTCTGGAGCAGTCGGTGACGGCGCTGAGTGGTGTGGTCTCGGCACGGGTGCATGTCAGCTATGACCTGGCCGCCGGTGAAGGAGGACGCAGCAGTGCGCCGGTGCATCTGTCGGCGTTGGTCGTGCACGAACCAGACAGCGAGGTCGATATTCTGATCGACGATCTCAAGCGCTTTCTCAAAAACAGTTTCAGCGAAGTGGATTACGAGCGCATATCGGTGGTGTTGACGCCGCGTGTGGCGATCCAGCACCACTCGCCGCACGGCATGCAAGCGAGCCGTATGCCGGGCCCTTGGCTGTGGATGCTGTTGTTGTTCATCGTCGGCCTTGCAGGCGGTGGGGGGTGGCTATGGTACCAGCGGCGGGAGGCCGGTGATGTCGCCGTCAGTTGAGTGGATCGATCAGATTGCCCGGCAGCCATCGCGCTACCTCAGTGCCGAGCGGCTCCAGCTGCCTGACGCGTTGCGCAGCGCCGCGGTGATGCAGGTCGTGGACGAGATGCTGGTGCAAGGGCTGGATCTGCCGCCCATGCCGCAGACCTGGCCGGATAACGACATTACCCGTTTATGGCTTGAGCACTGGCTGCTGTTGCCCCAGGTGGCGCGCCTGCTTGGTGCCTATCGGCTGTGGCCGGCATTGGTCGACGGGGCTGCGACCGATCGGTTGCCAGCGGCACAGCGCTCCTTCGCCAGCTGCGCGCTGGGTGCCCGACCATGGTTCGATGAGCTATCGAGCCTGGACCTGCAAGCGCGCCTTGAAGCGGTCGGGCTCAATGCCTTGCTGGCCTGGCAGGCGCAGGTACCGGTGGCCCTGGTGGCGCGACTGGCCCTGCAGTTCTCAACCGATGTGGTTGCCCGCCAAGCCGAGCTGCCGGCAGCGCAAGCGGACCACGGACTTTTACGGATGGCCGTACAGCATGCTCGATTCATTGCGCTGTGAAAACGCACTTCCGGGCCTGGATCCGGTGCAGGTCCGTGCAGCCGAGCGGGCCCTGGCGCGACACTGCCAGGCCCTTGAACAGCAGGCCCGGCAAGCGGCCAAGCAACAGGTCGCCGAGGCACACAAGCACGCTCATGCAGTGCGTGAGGCGGCCAGGCAGCAGGGTTATGCCGAGGGCGTGTTGCACGCCGCGCAGGACCTGGCTGACGCCTTGCTGCAAAGCCAACGCTTGGCCGAGCAAGTGCGCCGTGAACTGATCGAGACGACGCGCGGCCTGCTGCGCGAGGTGTTTGGGCAGGTCGAGTGGCTCGAGGCGCTTGTCGATGGTTGGCCGGCAGCGGCCGTCGACATCGGCCAGCCCTTGCAATTGCAGGCGCCCCTGCACAGCAAGGGCGCGCACGCCCGAATCGTGAGGGCAATGGGCCGCCAGTGGCAGGGCGAGCTGCAGGTCGACTACCAGCAGCAAAGCCATTATCGCCTGCACCTGGGTGAACTGGCCCTGGAGTTTCATCCCGAGGTGATTGAAGTGCAGCTGGCCGAGCGGGTGCTGATGCGCTGCGACGGCCTGGCACGGCTAGACACCCAGCTGGATCACGCCGCACGGGTGACCCTGGCGGATAGCCTGCAGCGCTGGTTGGCAACGTCCGAACAGAGCGAGGAGGCAAGCCAGGATGCGAGTTGAGGGGGCCCCAGCAGCGTCGCCGCATGTAACAGAGGCGGTGCAATCCCTGGCGTCGCGAATGTCCCAGGCGCCGCTGCAGTTCGACGCTTTGTACCAGCAGTTGCGCACCCTGGGAGGGCAGGGCGCACAGGCGTTGTACCAGTGCATCCGCGACTGGCCGGACGGCCAGGGCGGCGGGCCGGCGTATCGGACTGTCGCCGCGCAGTTGGCGGTGGTCTTGCAAGTCTTGCAACAGCTCAAGGCTGACGGGCTGGAAGAGGATCTGCTGTATCAGGAGATGCGCGGTGTGCATACCCGGGTATTCGGTCTCGAGTTGCAGATGAAGGCGTTTTTGCAACAGGCGATGAATCCGCAGTGGGACGAGGACAGTCGCGAAGAGGTTGAGTGGTAAACACGCGCATTTATCAACAACAAAGAGGTAGTGCCAATGGTTGATTCAGTCAGCAGTGCCAGTCAAACCAGCTTTGTGCCGGTCGAGGCTCCAGAGCAGCCAACGACATCAGAGTATGTTGTCATCGATATGCCAGCGGATTTCGACCCGATTGACTTGCTGGGTCCGCAAGCGCCTTTGAGTCTTGAAGAGAAAGATGTCTGCATCGATATCCTCCAGACACTTGAAACCTTTGAGCAGCAAATCAGCGTGTCTGCGGAGGATGCCCAGGCAGTACAGTCCTTTGTGGCAGACGGCGTTGTTTCGCAAAGTAGTGTGTTCACTCATCAGCAGGGGCAGTCGTTGGAAACCGTGCCACAACGCATCGGTGCCGTGGCGCATTACCTGCAAACGCAACTTCGTGAAACCCTGGACACCCTGCCGCGACCACTCAGCAACCTGGCGGTATCCACCGCTTTCAACCTGCCATCGGTCTGCGCCCTGACCATGGCCCGCAGTGCGCTCAGTGCTGCTGTCGCCGAAGGCGTGTCAGGCTCGGCAGCGGTCATCACCGGTGCCGCCTGCTCGGCGTTGCCCTTGTTGTTGACTCTCGCCGCTGCCGGGCACCACCTCTACAACGGCACGGCAACCCCCGCATACCTTGCCTCCCAAGGCGCGTTTCTCGCTGTTTCGGCACTGATTCTTGGCGCCGCCCTGGCTACTGGGCCGGCGACGATCTTCGCCGGGTTGGCCGGATCGGCGCCGGCGGTAGCCCTGTATTGCCTCAGTCGCGACCTGTTGCAGCCGTTTCACGGGCTTGGCAGCAATACCGGGCTGAGCCTGCCGGTCAACCTGGTCGATGGCATCGCCTATGGCGCCCTGCAGTTCGCCGCCGGGGCCGCAGCGCTGTGGACGGATTCGGGCCTGGTGGGGGCCTTGATCAATGGCTTGATCGAAAGCGTTGAGCCTGCCCTCAATGAGGAGCTTTCGGCGTGGATGCACGGGCGCGATGAGGCAGTCGACGAGCAGTCGTTCAGGCTCAACTACGAAGTGCAGGTTCCCGGCTGGCGGCAAATCGTTACCCGTCTGGAAAACACTGGCATCCCACGCATGACCGCCTTTGCCATCATCTCCACCGGCGTGGCCACCGCCCAGCACATCGGCGCGATGGGCCTGAATGACAGCCAGAACTACTGGCTGGCCAATGGCGCCGGAGCGCTGCTGGCCACGTATATCCTGACTCCGTTCTATCAAAGCCACGCCCTGCAACCCGGCGAACTCGCCGAAGTGGTGGTCACCCGGCTATAATCGCCAACCCTTCGCCGCCACCCGAGTTCACGCCGCCCATGTATACCCTGGCCCGCCAGTTGCTGTTCAAGCTCTCCCCGGAGACTTCCCATGACCTGTCCCTGGACCTGATCGGCGCCGGTGGCCGCCTGGGCCTCAACGGGCTGCTGACCAAGGCGCCGGCCTCCTTGCCGGTCACTGTCATGGGCCTGAACTTCGCCAACCCGGTCGGACTGGCGGCGGGTCTGGACAAAAACGGCGCGGCCATCGACGGCTTCGCCCAGCTGGGTTTCGGTTTTGTCGAGATCGGTACCGTCACCCCGCGTCCGCAGCCAGGCAACCCCAAGCCGCGCCTGTTCCGCCTGCCGGAAGCCGAGGCGATCATCAACCGCATGGGCTTCAACAACCTGGGTGTCGACAACCTGCTCAACCGTGTGCGTGCAGCCAAATACCGCGGCATCCTCGGCATCAACATCGGCAAGAACTTCGACACCCCGGTCGAGCGCGCGGTAGACGACTACCTGATCTGCCTCGACAAGGTCTACGACCAGGCCAGCTACATCACCGTCAACGTCAGCTCGCCGAACACCCCGGGCCTGCGCAGCCTGCAGTTCGGCGACTCGCTCAAGCAACTGCTCGATGCCCTGGCCGAGCGCCGCTCGCAATTGGTGACCGAACGCGGCAAGCATGTGCCGCTGGCAATCAAGATCGCCCCGGACATGAGCGATGAAGAAACCGTGCTGGTCGCCTCGGCCCTGGTCGAATCGGGCATGGACGCGGTGATCGCCACCAACACCACCCTCGGCCGTGAAGGCGTCGAGGGCCTGCTGCATGGCGACGAGGCCGGTGGCCTGTCGGGTGCGCCGGTGCTGGAAAAGAGCACGCATATCGTCAAGGTGCTGGCCGGCGAGCTGGGCGGCAAGTTGCCGATCATCGCCGCAGGCGGGATTACCGAAGGCAAGCATGCGGCGCAGAAAATTGCCGCCGGTGCCAGCCTGGTACAGATCTACTCGGGGTTCATCTACAAGGGCCCGGCCCTGATCCGCGAGGCGGTGGACGCCATCGCTGCCATGCCGCGCTGAAACCGCAGGCATAAAAAAGGGCCCCCTCAAGGGGCCCCTGGGCCTTAGCCCGCCGCCCGGATGGGGCGCGCATGGTAATCGGATTCAGTTCCTCGTTCAGCCAACGGCGTGAAGTTCGTTGAGTCTATGGATACCCGCAGTGCCGGTCATACCGTCCCAGTTGTCGCCGCGTCCTTCGCGCCAGCCATTGATCCATGCCTGGCGTACAGACGGTAGAGTAAAAGGGCAAAGCTCGCGGGATTTGCCGGTGACCCCATATTGGTAGCCACGTGAAAATGCTCGTTCCAACGGATCACGCTTAAGTCTTCTCATAGGGTGTTGCCCTCACTTGTTGACTGTAATGTCCCGTCGACCTCTAGAAGGTCGGGCAGAATCGTTCTGCCGGTTTGCGCTCGCTGCCGGCGTCGCGAGCGGAAGTGTTGCCCCGTTGCGGTGACAACCTGAGACCAGTTCTAACCAATGCACGACACAGTGTGAATGATCGTTTTGTCATAAGGACGTAACCTTTCATAGGGTCAGAGGATAAGTAAATAAATGCGTCTGATTAGGATCTGACGCAAAGCCCGCTATGATCAGGGTTTGCTCTATAGCGAAGTCATCTGGCCATCGCTATGTGATAATTTGTAACAACGAAGGTAAAACGACGAAGGGTCATTTTCCCCGGTTTTTTGCCTGAATTTTTCATTCTGCCCGGCAATCAAAGACTTTTCAGCCCATGGCAAAAGTCAGATTGGCGGGCGGCCCGGCGCTAAAAGAGCGCCACTCGAACGCTGTGGAAAGGCGTTCGATTAAACATCGGAAGGGCGATGCGCTTGCCTTTCCACTTTATTGCTCAAGGCTCTGGATACCCCATGTCGGACCGTTTCGAACTTTACCTCACCTGTCCCAAAGGCCTTGAAGGCCTGCTTGCCGAAGAAGCCCGCGGCCTCGGCTTGGAAGAAGTGCGCGAGCACACTTCGGCGATTCGCGGCAGCGCCGACATGGAAACCGCCTACCGGCTGTGCCTGTGGTCGCGCCTGGGCAACCGCGTGCTGCTGGTGCTCAAGCGCTTCAACATGAAAAACGCCGACGATCTCTACGACGGCGTCAATGAAGTCGAGTGGCAGGATCACCTGGAAGCCAGCGGTTCGCTGGCAGTTGAGTTCAGCGGCCACGGCTCGGGTATCGACAACACCCATTTCGGCGCCTTGAAGGTCAAGGACGCGATCGTCGACAAACTGCGCACCAGCAGCGGCGAACGCCCGTCGGTGGACAAGCTCAACCCTGACCTGCGCGTGCACCTGCGCCTGGAACGCGGTGAGGCGATCCTGTCTCTGGACCTGTCCGGCCACAGCCTGCACCAGCGCGGTTACCGCCTGCAGCAAGGCGCCGCGCCACTGAAGGAAAACCTCGCGGCGGCGATATTGATCCGTGCCGGCTGGCCACGTATTGCTGCCGAAGGCGGTGCCCTGGCCGACCCGATGTGCGGTGTCGGGACCTTCCTGGTCGAAGCGGCAATGATCGCCGCCGATATCGCACCGAACCTGCGCCGCGAACGTTGGGGTTTCAGCGCCTGGCTCGGCCACGTGCCAGCACTGTGGCGCAAACTCCATGATGAAGCGCTGGCCCGCGCCGAAGCTGGCCTGGCCCGTCCACCGTTGTGGATCCGTGGTTATGAAGCCGACCCGCGCTTGATCCAGCCGGGGCGCAACAACGTTGAGCGCGCAGGCCTGAGCGACTGGGTGAAGATCTACCAGGGCGAAGTCGGCAGCTTCGAGCCGCGCCCGGACCAGAACCAGAAAGGCCTGGTGATCTGCAACCCGCCATACGGCGAGCGCCTGGGCGATGAAGCCAGCCTGTTGTACCTCTACCAGAATCTTGGCGAGCGTCTGCGCCAGGCCTGCCTGAACTGGGAAGCGGCGGTGTTCACTGGCGCGCCGGACCTGGGCAAGCGCATGGGTATCCGTAGCCACAAGCAATACGCTTTCTGGAACGGCGCCTTGCCGTGCAAGCTGCTGCTGATCAAGGTCCAGCCGGACCAGTTTGTTACCGGCGAGCGCCGTCAGCCGGAGCGCAACGGCGAAGCTGCCGAGCAGCGTTCACCCGCAGCCGTGGCCAGCGAGCCGGCTCGTTTGAGCGAAGGCGGGCAGATGTTCGCCAACCGCCTGCAAAAGAACCTCAAGCAATTGGGCAAGTGGGCCAAGCGCGACAACGTCAGCTGTTATCGCCTGTACGATGCCGACATGCCCGAGTACGCCCTGGCCATCGACCTGTATCAGGATTGGGTGCACGTGCAGGAATACGCCGCGCCACGTTCGATCGACCCGGAGAAAGCCCAGGCGCGTCTGTTCGACGCCCTGGCAGCGATTCCGCAAGCCCTGGGCATCGACCAGAGCCGGGTGGTGGTCAAGCGCCGCGAGCGCCAGACCGGTACCCGCCAGTACGAGCGCCAAAGCACCCAGGGCCAGTTCCTGGAGGTGCAGGAGGGCGGCGTCAAACTGTTGGTCAACCTCACTGATTACCTGGACACCGGCCTGTTCCTCGATCACCGTCCGATGCGCTTGCGCATTCAGCGTGAAGCGGCCGGTAAGCGCTTCCTCAACCTGTTCTGCTACACCGCCACCGCCAGTGTGCATGCGGCCAAGGGGGGCGCGCGCAGCACCACCAGCGTCGACCTGTCGAAAACCTACCTGGACTGGGCGCGGCGCAACCTGTCGCTCAACGGTTTCTCGGACAAGAACCGACTGGAGCAGGGCGATGTCATGGCCTGGTTGCAAGCCTGTCGCGACGAGTACGAGCTGATCTTCATCGACCCGCCGACCTTCTCCAACTCCAAGCGCATGGAAGGGGTGTTCGACGTGCAGCGCGATCATGTCGAGTTGCTCGACCTGGCCGTAGCGCGTCTGGCGCCGGGCGGTGTGCTGTACTTCTCGAACAACTTCCGCAAGTTCCAGCTCGACGAAAACCTGGCTGAACGCTATGCCGTGGAAGAGATCACCGCCCAGACCCTGGACCCGGATTTTGCCCGTAACAGCAAGATTCACCGGGCATGGAAAATTCAGGCGCGCTGATCGGCTGATTGTCGCGGGCGATGATTGCTTCGTTAATGGCTAATGGCTATAACTCAATCAGAGCCTGCGATCCGCTGGACGCTGGCGTTTTGAGTGCTTTCTATGTCGATGCACGCCGCTCGTCCGAAGATGCTCGGCTTTGTCAGCGAAGAGGTTTCCGCCTGGCTGGTGGCCGGGGTGGCGTTTGTGGCCGGCAGCCTGTTGACAGCGCTGCTGGCGCTGGCGACCCATGACCTGTACCGCCAGCAGTTGCGGCAACGTTTCGAACTGCTGGCCAGTGAGCGTTACAGCCGTATCGAAGAACGCTTCGAGGATCAGGTGCAGCGTCTTGATGGCCTGCGCCGTTTTTTCGTATTCTCCTCCAGCGTTACCCTCGCCGAGTTCAACGGCTATGCCCAGCCCTTGCTGTACCGCACCCAGGCCTATGCCTGGGCGCCGCGGGTAGCTGGCGAGACGCGTGCTGCATTCGAACAAAGTGCGGCGCAGCTCCTGGGCAAACCCTTTGCAATCTACGAACTCGATGACGCCGGCACTTTGCAGGTCGCTACGCAACGGGCGCTCTATTATCCGGTTTTCTACACCCAGGCCCTGAGCCGCCAGGCCCAGCCGTTGGGGCTGGATATGCTGTCCCAGCCGCTGCGTCAGGCTGCCCTCGATCGCGCC
This sequence comes from Pseudomonas sp. ZL2, assembly GCF_054788455.1. Taxonomy (NCBI): domain Bacteria; kingdom Pseudomonadati; phylum Pseudomonadota; class Gammaproteobacteria; order Pseudomonadales; family Pseudomonadaceae; genus Pseudomonas; species Pseudomonas sp. ZL2. The sequence continues at coordinate 90,776 of NZ_JBGOGX010000002.1, forward strand.
CGGCAACCGGGCAGCATGGCCGTCTCGGCGCCCCTTAACCTGACCAATGTCGACCCGGCCTACGCGCGCGGGGTGCTGATGGTTGCACCGGTATTTGCCCCGGGCAACGCTGCAACGTCCCCCGACGGCTATGTATTGGCGGTGATCAGCTTGCAGCAGTTGATGGCCGAAGGTCTGCCCAGCCCGAGCCAGGACAACCTGATGGTGCGCATTCTCGACCTGTCCGGGCAAGGCCAGCATGAAGTGCTGTTCCAGTCCGGCAATGAAGGTGCCGACACTGATCTGGCCGCCAGCCACCTGTTACGCCTGGCCGATCATGACTATCAACTGGATATCCAGCCCAGCCTGGCGTTCATGGACGCCAACCGCTCCTCGGCGGTCAACGCCGTGGTGCTGCTCGGCGGCTTGCTCAGCCTGTTGCTCAGTGCCTTGCTGTTCAGCCTGTTCGGCCAGCGCCAGCGGGCCTTGACCCTGGTCGAGCAGCGTACCGCCGAGTTGCGCGTCAGCGAACAGTCCCTGCGTGATACCCACAGCCAACTGCGCAGCGTGCTGGATGCCGCCACCCAGGTGGCGATCATTGCCACCAGTCTGCGTGGGGTGATCAGTACCTTCAACGCCGGTGCCGAACGTATGCTCGGCTATCACAGTGCTGAGGTCATCGGCCAGCTGTCCCTTGAAGATCTGATATCGCCGCAGGAGCTGCAGACGCGTGCGCGGGCGTTGAGCCAGCGCTACGGCCGTGAGGTCAGTCCGGCTCAGGCGATGTTTGCCGAGACGGTCCAGGAGGGCGAGAGCGAACCGGGCGAGTGGACCCTGTTGCGCAAGGATGGCAGCCACCTGCTGGCCAATATGCTGGTCACCGCGGTGCTCGACGAGCACGGCCTGTGGGTCGGGCACCTGGCCATTTGTATCGACGTGACTGAACGCAAGCGCGTGCACGAGGCGCTCGCGGCCCGTGACCGGCTACTGGAAAAACTCAGCGCCGAGGTGCCTGGCGGCATTTATCAGTTTCGCCTCGATCCCGACGGCAGTTCCTGCTTCAGCTACGCCAGCGAGGGCTTGCGCGACATCTACGAGATAGATCCGCAGCGCCTGCGCGAGGACGCTACGGCGGTGTTCGAGCGCATTCACCCCGACGACCTGGCGCAGTTGCGTGCTTCGATCCGCTATTCCGCCGATCACCTGACGCCCTGGCGTGAAGAGTACCGAGTGCTGCTGCCGGTGGCCGGGATGCGCTGGATACGCGGTGAAGCTACACCGGAGCCGGCCGATCAGGGCGGTACCTTGTGGCATGGCTACCTGACGGATATCTCCGATCTGAAACGCGTCGAGGAGGAGCTGCGGGCACTGTCGGTGACCGACGCGCTGACCGGCATCCACAACCGTCGTTACTTTCAGGAGCGGCTCAAAGCCGAGCTCGAGCGGGCCCAGCGCGACAATCAGGACCTGGCCGTGATCATGCTGGACATCGACCACTTCAAACGGATCAACGACCTCTACGGCCATGCTGTGGGCGATCATGTGTTGCGCAGCCTGTGCCAGCGCATCAATCATCGCCTGCGCCGTACCGACGTGTTCTGCCGTCTGGGCGGCGAGGAGTTCATGGTCTTGTGCCCGGGCAGCAATGCCGGGCAGGCCTACACCCTGGCCATGGAGCTCTGGCAGGGCCTGCGCAGCGTGCCGGTGGACGGTGTCGGTGTGGTCACGGCGAGTTTCGGCGTGGCCGGCTGGCGCCCGGGGGAGGGCGCCGATGCCTTGCTGCTGCGTGCCGACTCGGGGGTTTACGCGGCCAAGCAGGCTGGCCGCGACCGGGTCGAGAGCGAACTGCCCTGAGCCAGGCTCAGGGCTGAACGGCGGCGGTGCGGTTGACCAGTTTCGGCTGGCGGTACAGGTCGAGCAGGACCTGGTCGAGCACTGCCGAGGCACCCCAGGGTTTCGGATCGTTGAGGATCGCGGCTACTGCCCAGGTATTGCCGTTGCTGTCGCGGCTGAAACCGGCGATGGCGCGGACGGTGTTCAGGGTGCCGGTCTTGATGTGCGCTTCACCGGTCATGGCAGTGCGCTTGAGGCGCTTGCGCATGGTGCCGTCCATCCCCACCAGCGGCATCGAGCTGATGAACTCGGCGGCGTACGGGCTGTTCCAGGCGGCCTGCAGCAGGGCGGCCATTTCCCGGGTGCTGACCCGTTCGGCGCGGGACAGGCCCGAGCCGTTTTCCATGATCAGGTGCGGCGCGGTAATGCCTTTTTTCGCCAGCCACTGGCGCACCACACGCTGGGCGGCGCGGGCGTCGTCGCCATCGGCATCGGTACGGAACTGCGCGCCCAGGCTCAGGAACAGCTGCTGGGCCATGGTGTTGTTACTGTATTTGTTGATGTCGCGGATGATCTCCACCAGGTCCGGGGAGAAGGCGCGGGCCAGCAGGCGGGCGTTCTTCGGGACGTTGTCGACCCGGTCGCGGCCCTGGATGCTGCCGCCCAGCTCGTTCCAGATGGCGCGCACGGCACCGGCGGCGTAGGACGGGTGATCGAGCAGCGACAAGTAGGTCTGCGAGTTGCAGCCATCGCCCAGCTGGCCGCTGACCACGACGCTGACGCCGTCGGCCTGTACCACCGGGTTGTAGCGCACGTCACCGCTGCACTGCTTGGAATTGACTGCCTTGACCTGGTTGTCGATGCGGATGTTGGCGATCGGCGGCTCGACCGACACCAGGACTTTGCCACCGTCGTTGCGGGCAACGAAGCGCAAGGCCTTGAGGTTGATCAGCAGCGAGTCGGGTTTGACCAGAAAGGGCTTGTTTTCATCACCGCCGTCGTCGTTGAACTGCGGCAATTGCGGCTGGACGAAATGGCTGCGATCGAGCACCAGGTCACCGCTGATGGTCTGCACGCCGTTGGCGCGCAGGTCGCGCATCAGCAGCCAGAGCTTTTCCATGTTCAGTTTCGGGTCGCCACCGCCCTTGAGGTACAGGTTGCCCTGCAACACGCCATTGCGCAGCGGGCCGTCGCTGTAGAACTCGGTTTTCCACTGGTGGGTTGGGCCGAGCATTTCCAGGGCGGCGTAGGTGGTGACCAGCTTCATGGTCGAGGCCGGGTTGACCGAGACATCGGCATTGAACACGGTCGGGGTACCCGGGCCGTTGAGCGGCAGCATAACCAGCGACAGGGCCGAGTCCTGCAGTTTGTTGGTTTTCAATGCCTGCTGCACTTTTGGCGAAAGCGTGGTGTTGACCGCAGCCGCGTGGCTGGAAAGCGCCAGCGGCATCAGCAGGCCGGCAAGCAGAAGAGGGCGAAGAGATCTGATCATGTGCGATAAAACCCTGCGAGCGAGGGGTGAAAAAAACGGAGCGAAAAAAGGTGAAGGCCCCGATACGGAAAAATATAGCGCGCATTATGCCCCAAGCCGAACGCCCATGGGCCTGTGAATACAGGATCACACTGCAGCTTATCGGCTTTTATTCCGGCAAGGGCCCGGCGAAACTGCTAAAGTGCCGCGCGTTAATACTCAAGAGGATTGTTTCATGGCCACTAACCGTTCCCGCCGTCTGCGCAAAAAACTCTGCGTGGATGAATTCCAGGAGCTGGGTTTTGAGCTGAACCTGGGTTTCAAGGAAGATCTGTCCGACGAAACCATTGATGCCTTCCTCGATGCTTTCCTCGAAGAAGCCATGGATGCCAATGGTCTGGACTATGTTGGCGGCGACGACTTCGGTCTGGTCTGCAAGGCCGAGCGTGGCTCGGTCACTCCAGAGCAGCGCGCAGCTGTTGAAAGCTGGCTCAAAGGCCGTAACGAGCTGACCAAGATCGAAGTCAGCCCGCTGCTGGATGCCTGGTATCCGGAAAAGCCGATCAACCCGGCTTCCTGATTCCGATGAAACGGCGGCCCCAGTGGCCGCCGTTTTCGTTTCAGCCCCGCCGCCTGTTCAGGCATTCCCGCGGGATCCAAGCGGTTGCGCTGGTTGTTCGTGTAGATACTTCTGCAACGCTTCTTCCAGGGCGCCCATGACGCTGACCACCTGGCGTTGGCGCCGCTCCAGTACAGGCGCCGCCTGGCTGGCCTGGCAATCGGCTTCCAGTTGCTCGCAGGCCTTGATCAAGCCGTTGGCCTGAATGATCCGTGCCGGGCCGAGGATCTTGTGCGCCTGGTTCCTCAGTTGCAGCGCGTCCTTGAGTGGATCGATAGCCTTGAGCAAGGCGCGGTCGCGTTTGAAACTGCGCAACAGCTCTTTGAGCAACTGGTGCAGATCGTGCACGCTGTCACCCACCACCGGCTCCAGAACCTGCAGGTCGAACGGCATCGGCGCGGCTGTCTGGCGGCGCGCCTGCACCTGGGGTGCTTGCGCCAGGCGCTGACCCAAGGCGTTGAGGCTGATGGGTTTGAGCAGGCAGTCATCCATACCGACCTGTTGGCAGCGCTCGCGCACTTCCGGTTGGGCGTTGGCGGTGTAGCCGAGGATGGTGCACGCTGGCCATTGATACTGACGCTCGTGGTCCCGCACCGCTTCGGCAAACTGGTAGCCATTCATCTGTGGCATGTTGCAGTCGACGATCACCACGTCGAAGTGGCCCTGGTGCCAGGCGCTGAGGCCGCTGAGACCGTTTTCGGCACTGGCATGTTCCAGCCCCAGGAAGTTCAGTTGCTGGGCGATCAGCAGCAGGTTGGCCGGATGGTCATCGATGACCAGCACTCGCAACGGCGGCAGCACGGCATTGGGGAGCGGCGCCGCAGGGGCCGGCTTGGAGGTTTCGGCCAGCAGGGTCAACGGCATGCTGATGCACACGCGGGTGCCCTGGCCGAACACGCTGTGCAAGGTCAGGTTGCCACCCATTGACTGGCACAGGTCATGGCTGATGGCCAGCCCAAGGCCAGTGCCGCTACGGGCCAGATTGCTGTCCGGATTGGCCTGGGCAAAGGGCAGAAACAGGCGCTGCTGGTCATCTGCGCGAATACCGATGCCACTGTCCTGAACCGTTACCTGCAGGATGGGCTGGTCGGGCGCGGGGCCCGGTTCCAGGGTCAGGTGCACGGTGACCTGGCCCTGCTCGGTGAACTTGATCGCGTTGCTGACCAGGTTCGACAGGATCTGCTTGAAGCGCAAAGGGTCGAGCAGCACCTCACAGCGGGCCTGGGGGGCAATCTCGAGGCTCAGGCGCAAATCCTTCTGTCGGGCCACGCCATCGAACACGCGGCCGACCGATTCCACCAGTTCCGCCAGGTTGACCGGTTCAGGCGCCAGGCTCAGGTGCCCGGTCTCGATGCGCGCCATGTCGAGGATATCGCCGATCAAGGCCAGCAGTTCTCTGGCCGAGTTGTAGGCAACCTCAATGGCCGGACGATCGATATGCCCCTGGTCGCCGCGGGTGAGGGTAAGTTCGAGCATGCCGATGATGGCGTTCATCGGTGTGCGGATCTCGTGGCTGATGGTCGCCAGGAAGACACTCTTGGCGCGATTGGCGTCATCGGCCCGCTGCTTGGCCAGGCGCAGGTCCTGGATCAGTTGGCGGCGCTCGCTGATGTCGATCCAGCCGCCAATAATGCCCTGCACCTCGCCGAGTGAGTCACGGTAAGGCAGGATCCAGTGGTAGATGGTCAGTTCACGTTCCTTGAGCAGCAAAGGCCGATCAACGATCAACGGGATCCCTTCGCGCATGACCTTCTGGTAATCGGCCTGTATCTGGCTGGCATAGCAGCTGTCGCCCAGGGTGCTGTCCTGGATGCTTTTACCCAGTACATCGTGAAGCTGCGCTTCTACCGCTTCCAGATAACTGTCGTTACAACTCTGCAACAAGCCGCCGCGATCACGCACGTACATCGGATGCGGCGTACCGTTGAGCAGGGCGCGCAAGAATTCGAGCTGATCGTTCAGGGCCCGTTCGGCGGCCTCGCGTTGCTTGATCTGGCGGCGCATCCAGGCATTCCAGGCCAGTGACAGCAGCAGCAACAGGCTGGTGCCCAGGACCACCTGGAGGATCAGTCGCTGGTACTTTTGCCAGTAGGCGTCTGTTTCTGTGCTGTAACCACGCCAGCGACTGTTGATGATGCCCAGCTCTTCCGGCGCGATGCTGAGCAATGCCTTGTCGAGGATCGACGCCAGTTCCTGGGCGCCCCGGGCAGTGGCCATGGCGAAGGTGGCGGGTTCGGCGCCGACCGAGGAACGGATCATCAGGTCGCGCTGGGAAGCCAGGCTGAAATTGGCGTTGATCAAGGCGGTGATGGCCGCATCGACGTGCCCGCTGGCCAGCAGCGAGGTGGAGTAGAAGGTGCTCTCCGTCTCGACCAGCTGGATGCCCGGGAAGCGCTGGCGCAAATCATCGAACAAGGGGCTGTCGCGAGTCAGGGCCAGGCGTCGGCCTGTCATCTGCTCCAGGGAATCGGGCTGGTCAGCGCCCTTGCGCGTCAACAGTACGTAGGAGTTTTCCAGATAAGGCCGACTGATCGCCAGGGTTCCGGCACGACGCGGGCTGGGTGAGATCGCCGCGATGACATCCGCCTGATCATGGTTGAGGCGGTCGATCATGTCACTGATTCCACTGGCCCGCTGCACTTCGAAACGCAGGCCGGTACGCAGGCGGATCAGTTCCAGCAGGTCGGCGGCAATGCCGCGAAAGTTGCCGGCGCTGTCGAAGAAGGTCAGTGGCGCGGCGGTTTCGTTGACCACCACCCGCACCACCGGATGGCCGCTCAGCCAGCGCTCTTCGCGTTGTGACAGCTGCAGTTTGCGGTCGGTCAGCAGTACATCGCTACCGGCGCTCCAGCGTTTGAAGAGGCTTTCCCGCGTACTGCTGGACACCGCGTCGAGGGTGGCGTTGATCAGCTCCAGGAGCATCTGGTTGCTGCGCTGCACGGCGAAGCTGAAACCGACCGGCTCATGTTTACCGAAGTTGGCCATCTTGACGTTCTGCAGGTGGCCTTGATTGATCAGGTAGTGGGTCGAGATGGTGTCGCCCAGAAAGACGTCGGCCTGATCGAACGCCACGGCGTTCAGTGCGTTCTGGTAGGAGGGGTAGGACTGGATGGTGGCGTCAGGGTAATTGGCCAGTACCTCATCCATTGGCAGGTAGTGATAGACCATGCTCAGGCGCAGGCCTGCCAGGCCGGTGTCCAGGGGGCGGATTTCGTTCTCGCGGGTCACCAGTACCGGTTGATCCACGGCATAGGGGATGGACAGGGCGATGCCGGGCGTGGCTGCCTCGTAGCCGTTGGTGCTGCCCAGCAGGTCGATCTGGCCTTGAGCCAGGGCTTTCACCGCCTCCTGGCGGGTGGCGTAGCGTTGCACCCTGATCGGCAAGCCCAGGGCCGAGCCGATCAGGCCGGCGAAGTCGGCGGTCAAGCCTTCGTAGTCGCGCCCGCTGGCGGTCATGTCGAAGGGCGGGTAATCCGGCGCCGAAGTTCCCAGCAGTAACTCGCCCTTGCCTTTGATCCACAGTCGCTGAGCCGGGGTCAGGGGCAGTTTCATGGCGATTGGCTCGGCACGGCTGAACAGGGTGAGCGGGGTGGCCGCGACGTCGTCCGCCCGTGTGGCAATGCTCAGGCAAGCCAGCACAGCACACAGCAGGAGGGTAAGGCTATGCCTGAGCATGGGCGCTCTCAAACCAGGGCATTGCGTTTCGCCATTTCAATCAGTTCAACCAGAGAACTGGCTTTGAGCTTTTGCATCAGTCGTTTCTTGTAGGTGCTGACCGTCTTGTTGCTGAGGAACATGCCCTGGGCAATTTCCTTGTTACTTCTGCCTTGGGCAAAAAGTTGCAGTACCATCAGCTCACGATCATTGACCTGTTTGAACAGATCCAGGTCCGAGGCTGAATCATCGTGTTTGCGTACCGGATTGATGGCCTGGCTGGGGAAATAGTTATAACCCGATAACACCGCTTTTATCGCACTAAGCAACTCGCTGAGGTCTTCCTGTTTGCACACATAGCCTGCTGCGCCGGAATGCATGCAACGAATGGCAAAAAGCGCTGGCGATTGTGCGGTCAGTATCAGGATTTTCAGCGGGATGCCCATGGCATGGAAACGCGAGAGCACTTCCAGGCCGTCCAGCCGCGGAATGCTGATGTCGAGGATGATCAAGTCCGGCAGGCATTCGCGGACCATCTGCATGGCGTCTACGCCGTTGTCCGATTCACCGACCACTCGATAGCCTTCATTCTCCAGAAGCATGCGCACCGCCAGGCGGATGACCGGGTGATCGTCGACGATGAAGACAGAATACATGTTGAACTTTCCATAAAAGTGCCAGAGGGGTAGGGGCACCTTAGCGCAGAAAGAACAGGTCGCACATGAACTTGAGGTGAGTTAATTGATATATAGGAAAAGTCCTACTAACTTTGAAATATAGGATTACAGAGGCTTCTGCTAGATAGGGGTGTCAATGCTATAGATGGTAAGGTTATGTTGCGAAAGTTTCGGGTTGTTTATATTTGTTTCAAGTGTGTCAGTAATTTCCTGTACTGCCCGGTTGCCGGGCAGTACAGGCGGTTGATCAGCTCGGGCTCGAGCGGCCGGTCATTTCACGGGCCATTTCACTGGCATAACTGTCGGTCATCCCGGCAATGAAATCGATCATGCGCAGGAACGAGGTGTGTAGGGAGGCATCCGGGCTCGGCGCGTTCTTGCCCAACAGGTCGAGAATCCGCCGGCTCTTGAACGAGGGTGTACGCCCGCCATGTTGCTCCAGGGCGGCGCCACAGAACGAATTGAGCAGGATCTCCAGGGTCGTGTAGGCGCCGATTTCATGCAGGGTCTTGCGCTTGTCCTGGAAAATTTTCTTGCGTGCGATGTCTTTGGCCTGCAGCACACAGCGTTTGGCCGGGCCGTGCATATGCTCGACCAGGTCACCGTTGAGTGTGCCTGCCAGCAACGCGTCCTGTTGTTCGACGAAAGCGCGCGCTGCGGCATTGGTCAGGTGCTCAATGGCCTTGCCGCGCAGGATCGCCAGTTTGCGCCGGCGCGAATCGTCCGGGCCCAACTGGCGGTAGGTTTCCGGCAGGTCGTCACCCACCAGGCTCAGCAGCAGCGACTCGACCTCGGCGTAGTCGAGCAGGTCCATTTCCAGGCCGTCTTCAAGGTCGATCAGGGCGTAGCAGATGTCATCGGCCGCCTCCATCAGGTACACCAACGGGTGACGGGCCCAGCGTTGCTCTTCCAGTTGCGGCAGGCCGAGCTTGCGGGCGATCTGTTCGAGCAACGGCAGTTCGCTCTGGTAGCAGCCAAATTTGTGTTTCTTGTACCCCAGGGCGTCGGCGTGACGTGCAGTCCAGGGGTATTTGAGGTAAGTACCCAGCGTGGCGTAAGTCAGCCGCGTGCCGCCGTCGAACTGGTGGTATTCCAGTTGGGTGAGGACGCGAAAGCCCTGGGCGTTACCTTCGAAGTTGAGAAAATCGCCGCGTTCGGCGGCGCTCATCGCATCCAGCCAGCCGCGCCCGGCGGCCTGTTGGAACCAGTGGCGTATGGCATCCTCGCCGGAGTGGCCGAAGGGTGGGTTGCCGATGTCATGAGCCAGGCACGCTGACTGCACGACCATGCCCAGGTCGCTGGGTTCGCACCACTGCGGCAGGCTGGCGCGCAGGGTTTCGCCGACGCGCATGCCCAGTGAGCGGCCGACGCAGCTGACTTCCAGGGAGTGGGTCAGCCGGGTGTGGATGTGGTCGTTGCTCGACACCGGGTGCACCTGGGTCTTGCGCCCCAGGCGGCGGAAGGCGCCGGAGAAGATGATCCGGTCGTGGTCTTTGTGGAACGGGCTGCGGCCGAGTTCTTCCGGGCTGTGCAGGGGTTTGCCGAGGCGTTCGCGGGTGAGCAGGGTGTGCCAATCCAAGGCCATTTCTCCGGTGCGGGGGGCAGGGGGGTAGCTTCGTGGTTTGGGTCGGGGGGTGCAAGTGGCTTTGTGAGCTTATCCGTTTGCTGTATGGGCGTTGCGGGCCCCTTCCGCCTTTACGGCGGCTTACTTTTTTCAGTCGAAAAAAAGTAAGCAAAAATTCTTGCCCCACCAGGGGCCCTACGCTGCGCTTCGGGTCCCCTCGTTCCGGTGTCGCTACGGGGCATTGCGAACTACGAGTTGCAAGCAACTCTACGTTTCGCAACTTCGGCTAACGCCGAAGGTGCTGCGCACTAGCCCCTTCGCAACACCTCCACTCGGCCCTTCTGGTTAACGGGGCCGGTGGATCAAGATCAAAAGCAGATCAAGAGCACAATTCGCTTCGCTCTTGCTAAGCGCGCAGATCTGTGGGAGCGGGCTTGACCCGCGATCGAGCGCGCAGCGGTCGTAGTTCAGGCGCTGCACTTAACGCTTGCTACCAGCCCCTTGCATGGCCAGCTTCAACAACGGAATCAAGCTGGTCCCCAGGCGCACCAGGCGGCTGACGCTGCCGCTGCGGGCGCCCTTGCCGGTCAGGAAACCCAGCAGCACCACGGCACCAATGCCCCACAGCGGCGCGTGCTTGATGCCCAGGCCGCCTTGCAGTGAGTCGCCCATGGAGCGCAAACGGGTGAGGGGGTTGAGCAGTTGCCCGGACTCATGGCGAATTTCCTGGCGGTGCATCTCCAGGCGCAGGCGCACCAAGGCCTTGCGCAGTTCCCGGCGATTGGTGGTTTGCGGTAGTTCAGGCAGGCTCATGGCAACAGGCGCTCCCGGTCCTTGGCAAGTTCTTCGAGGGTCGAGCTGAAGGGTGACGATTCATCGAACACCGCCGCCTTCAGACGCAGGCCGCAAAACAGCGCCGCCAGCCCGTAGAACACGCACAGGCCAATGATGCCGGCCAGGCGATAACTGTCCCAGAGCATCACCAGCACCAGGCCGGAGAGGGCGGTCAGCAACAGCAGGGCAAATACCAGGGCCAGCCCGGCGAACAGCAGCAAGCTGAGGGTCCGCGCTTTCTGCTCCTGCAGTTCGATGCCGAACAGTTCGACATGGCCATGCAGCAGGCCCAGCACTGCAGCGCCGAGACGCTTGCTGGAGGGACCGGCACCGGCGAGTGGTTCGCTTTCCATGCTCGGTCCTCAGCGGCGGGTGGCCAAGAGGCCGATCAGAAAGCCAACGCCGGCGGCAATGCCGATCGACTGCCAGGGGTTGCTTTGTACGTAGTCTTCGGTTGCGCTCAGGGCCGCCTGGCCGCGTTCGCGGACCGAATCCTGGGTCAGTTGCAGGGTTTCCCGGGCGCGCAGCAGGCTGTCATGGATCTGTTCGCGCAGGTCGTCGGCCTGATCGCCAGCCAGGGTTGCAGTGTGCTCCAGCAGCTTCTCGGTATCGCGTACCAGGGTCTGGAAGTCAGCCATCAATATGTCTTGAGCAGTCTTTGCCGATTTGCTGGCCATGGGGCTCTCCCTAACAGTGTGTGTGGCTATTTCGAGTCGTGGGCGCGGGCGAAGGTTCAAGTGCAATTTGCTGGTACAGCTTTTGCTTTGCCGTGGTGCGCCGGGGCCGGTGCCTGCGCCGATTGTGGGCGCGGGCGAATACCGGACCTGTAAACCTTAACCCAATCCACGACAAACCCAAGGAAAAACTCCCGTACTACCCGGATCGGCCAGGGAGGTGGCCGCAACGACGATCCAGACTGGTGCACGAAGGAGTGTTTTTGAGCTGTCTTGGTGCTTTTTTGCAGGCCTGCCTACTCCATGGAAAATTTGCAAAGCGCAGTGGACACCCTGGTCCACGGCTCCAACACGCTGTTCATTCTGCTCGGTGCGGTGATGGTTCTGGCCATGCACGCAGGTTTTGCCTTCCTTGAGGTGGGCACCGTGCGGCACAAGAACCAGGTCAACGCCTTGTCGAAGATTCTCAGCGATTTTGCCGTGTCGACCCTGGCCTATTTCTTTATCGGCTACTGGATTTCCTACGGTGTCAGTTTTCTGCAGCCGGCACAGGTGTTGAGCCAGGAGCATGGCTACAGCCTGGTGAAGTTCTTCTTCCTGCTGACCTTTGCCGCGGCGATCCCGGCGATCATCTCCGGCGGCATCGCCGAGCGTGCACGCTTCGCCCCGCAATTGTGCGCCACGGTGCTGATCGTCGCCTTCGTCTATCCGTTTTTCGAAGGTATCGTCTGGAATGGCAACTTTGGCATGCAGGTCTGGCTGGCGGAGCGTTTTGGCGCGGGTTTTCATGACTTTGCCGGCTCCGTCGTGGTGCATGCCATGGGGGGCTGGCTGGCGCTGGCGGCAGTATTGCTGCTGGGACCGCGCAACGGCCGTTACCGCGACGGCAAGCTGGTGGCTTTTGCGCCGTCGAACATTCCGTTCCTGGCCCTGGGGTCGTGGATTCTGATCGTCGGCTGGTTCGGCTTCAACGTCATGAGCGCGCAAACTCTGCAAGGGGTCAGTGGCCTGGTGGCAGTCAACTCTTTGATGGCCATGGTCGGCGGCACCGTGGCGGCCTTGCTGGTCGGGCGCAACGACCCGGGCTTCCTGCACAACGGCCCGCTGGCCGGGCTGGTGGCGGTGTGCGCAGGTTCTGACCTGATGCACCCGGTGGGCGCGCTGGCCACCGGGGCGATTGCCGGAGCCTTGTTTGTCTGGTGCTTTATTGCCGCGCAGAACACCTGGAAGATCGATGACGTGTTGGGCGTGTGGCCGCTGCATGGCCTGTGCGGAGTGTGGGGCGGGATTGCCTGCGGGATCTTCGGCCAGAGCGCCTTGGGCGGCCTGGGTGGGGTCAGCCTGATCAGCCAGTTGATCGGCAGCCTGGCCGGGGTGCTGGTGGCCTTGCTCGGCGGCTTTGCCGTGTATGGCAGCATCAAGCTGTTGCACGGCCTGCGCCTGAGCCAGGAGCAAGAGTACTACGGCGCCGACCTGTCGATTCACAAGATCGGCGCCACCAGCCAGGACTGACGGTTCAGCGCCCTGCGAGCAAGCGCGCCTCGCAGGCTTCCACGGCGCTCAGCGGGCCGCTGACCAGCACAGCATCGCCCGCGTGCAGACAGGTGCCGGTGTCTACATTCAGCTCCTCGCCCTGGCGATGCACGGCCTGCAGTTCAACACCCAATTGTTCCAGGCCCAGATCGCTCAGGGTTCGGCCGCAGGCATAGGCTTCGGCGCCGAGGTTGACCGCGTGCATCATCGCCTTGGGCAGGCCCTCGCTGTCGACCGGGCTGGTCTGGGCGCCATGGTAGAAGGCATGCAGCAGCCGGTAGCGGGTCTTGCGCACTTCATCTACCCGTTGCTGCACCTGATCTTGTGGCAGGCCGAGCATCACCAGGGCATGGGAGGCCAGCATCAGGCTCGACTCCAGCAGTTCCGGGACCACGGCAGTGGCGCCAGCGGCACGCAATTCGTCGCGCTGGCTGTCGTCGCGGGTGCGCACCAGGATCTGCACCTGGGCATGACGCTCGCGGGCGGCTTTCAACACGCTCAGGGCGATGTCGGTCTTGTCCACCGCAATCACCAGCAAGCGCGCGCGCTCAAGGCCGATGGCGGTGAGCAGTTCGCCGCGGCGTGAGTCGCCGTAGTGCACGCAGTTTTCTCCGGCGGCGGCTTCCTGGACCCGCACCGGGTCGTCATCCAGGGCAATGAAGGGGATGTCCTCGCGGCGCAGGAAGCGCCCGATCGACTGGCCGACGCGGCCGTAGCCGCAGATCAGCACGTGGCCGTTCATCGCGGCGCTTTGTGCTTCGATCTCTTCCAGATGAACTTCCTGGTTGGGCTTGCGGTGCAGGCGGGCGGCGATTGTCGGAGCGGCCCGCAGCAGCAGCGGGGTGACCAGCATCGAGCAGAAGGTCGCGGCCAGCAGCAGGTGACCGAGTTCCTCGGGCAGCAGGCGGGTCTGTTGCATCTGCGCCATCAGGGCGAAACAGAACTCGCCGCCCTGGGCCAGGGCCAGGCCGCTGCGCCAGGCGGTCTCGGCATCACTGCCGCGCAAGCGCACCAGTGCGGCCACCACAGAGCCTTTGATCAGCAGCAGGGCGAGGGTCAGGGCAAGGAGCTGCCAGCCATGGGTGGCGAACAGCTGCAGGTCGATGAGCATGCCGATACTGACGAAGAACAGCCCGAGCAAAATGTCCCGGAATGGGCGGATATCGGCTTCGATCTGATGGCGGTAATTGCTTTCTCCCAGCAACATGCCGGCGAGGAACGCGCCCAGGGCCGGCGACAGGCCCAGCAGGTGGGTCAACCAGGCGGTCAACAGCACGATCACCAGGGCCAGCAGGACGAACAGCTCGGCCGAATGCGAGCTGGCCACCTCATGGAACAGCCGCGGCAGCAGCCAGCGGCTGGCCAGCAGCAGGCCGAAGAAGAGGATCACGGTCTTGCCCAGGGTCAGCGGCAAAGCCCAGTACCAGGCCTGGCCGCCCTGGCCGGCAAACACCGGTACCAGGGTCAGCAGCAACACTGCCACCACGTCCTGGAACAGCAGCACGCCGATGGCATTCTGACCATGACTGCTGAAGATCTCGCCGAGGCTGGTCAGCTCCTTGCTGACGATCGCCGTCGACGACAGCGCCAGGCCCGCGCCCAGCATCAAGGCCACGTTGGGTTGCATGCCGAGCAGAACCAGCAGTCCGGCGAGGAGCAGGCTGGTGCAGATCACCTGCAGGCTGCCGAGGCCAAACACCACCTTGCGCAAGGCGAGCATTTTCGACAGGGAAAATTCCAGTCCCAGGGAAAACAGCAAAAAGACCACGCCCATCTCAGCCAGGTCCGGCAGCTCTTCACTTTCGTTGACCCAGTCCAGGGCGGTAGGGCCGACGAACAGGCCGACACACAAATAGCCAAGTACCGGCGGCAATTTCAGGCGCCGGAAGAACGCGATGACGACCAGCGATGAGGCCAGGATGATCAACAGGTTGGCAAACACAAAACACTCCCTTGCGAAAACAGCGAAAAAACCATTAAGTCTGAACGACTTACGCCATTTGGCCGTTGATGTGCATCAGCACTTCAATGTCATTGGCCGGTTTCAGGGGCGGCGCTCGACTGGCCCCGATTGCAGACCTAGAATAATGATCCGTTCCTACAGTTGCTGGTACCCATAAATGCCACCTGAATGCCAATTGTTCGGCACCCTGGGCTGTCACCTGTGCGAAGTGGCCGAGGCGCTGCTGATGCCGTTTGTCGAGCATGGCCTGTTGGTCGAACTGGTCGATATCGCCGAGCACGAGGGGATGATCGACACCTATGGCCTGCTCATTCCGGTGTTGCGCCGTTGCGATACCGGGGCCGAGCTGCGCTGGCCCTTCGATGCCGAGCAGGTCGTGACCTTCCTGGGGTGATGGTTCGGTCTTGGCGGGTATCTTTCCCGTCGTGCGCAACGCTGTGCTGATGTGGACAATCCTTGGCTTCTCTTACCTCGCCAAGGAGCGGCACCATGTACCTGACCGAACACTTCACCCTCGAGGAAATGACCCTCTCGGAGACCGCAGCACGCCAGGACATCGATAACCAGCCCGATAGCCGTGCCCTGGACAACCTGCGCCGCCTCTGCGCGACGCTCGAACAGGTCCGCGAGCTGGTGGGCGCGCCGGTGCTGGTCAGCAGCGGCTTTCGCTCGGTCGAACTCAACGAGGTGATTGGCGGGTCCGCCGCCAGTGCGCATACCGAAGGGCTGGCAGCTGACTTCAATGTGCCCGGGCTGACGCCGGCAGCGCTGGCGCGACGGGTGGCCGACAGCAACCTGCAGTTCGACCAGTTGATTCTCGAGTACGACCAATGGGTGCACCTGAGCCTTGCTGCGGGCCGGCCGCGCCGTCAATTGCTGACGGTGCGCAAAGGGTCCGGCTATCTCCCAGGTCTGGTCTGACAGTTGCAGTCTGATTGACGCAGACGACATCTCTGAATATGCTGTATATTAATACAGTACAGGGATGGCGCTTGCGTCGAGGGTCCGGATCAATGGTCAATGTCGAACAACTGAAATACTCCGTCAATCGCATGGCTGTCGAGGTCGTGAGTGAAGCGGTGCTCGAGTTGCGCCTTGACGGCCTGGTGCTGGAAGGCAAGACGCCGTTCAATAAAGTGCACTTCAACACCTGTTTCGCCGAGATCGAAGCCCTGTTCCAGCGCGCCGGCTACCACCGGCCACTGGATGTGGTCGGATACCAGGGGTTGTTGTACGCCCTCTACGACCCCAGCCGCTGGGAGGCGGTCGAGGTGCTGCGCTGGCTCAAGGAGTTCACCGAGGCTGCGGCTGCCGAAGCTGGCTGAGCGGGCGAGCATGGGGGATAATGGCCGGTCCATCTGTCCAGAGTGTTCCCATGGCCACGCCTCCCTTCGATCCGGCTCAGCATCAAGCCAGCACCGTGTGCCTGCCGCCCGGCAACTGGGTGACGGTAGTCGATTGCTTGAGCGAGCACTTCAAGGCCATCGGCCGCGAGCAGTGGCTCGATCGCATCGCCCGCGGCCGGGTGCTGGACGCTCAGGGCGCGCCGATCAGCGCCACGCTTGCCTACCGTCCGGGTCTGCGCATCCATTATTTTCGCGAAGTGCCAAACGAAAAGCCGATCCCGGTCGAAGAGTCCATCCTGCACATCGATGAGCACCTGGTGGTGGCGGACAAGCCGCATTTCCTGCCGGTCACCCCGACCGGCGAGTACGTCGAACAGACCTTGCTGCGCCGGCTGATCCGCCGCCTCGACAATCCCAATCTGGTGCCCTTGCACCGCATTGACCGGCACACTGCCGGGCTGGTGCTGTTCTCGGCCAACCCCCAGAGTCGTTCGGCCTATCAGTCGCTATTCCCCAACCGGCAGATCGACAAGCGCTACCAGGCCATTGCACGCGCCTTGCCCGAGCGTGAGTTTCCGCTGGTGCACAAGAGCCGCCTGGTCAACGGCGAGCCATTTTTTCGCATGCAGGAAGTCGAAGGGGTAAGCAACAGCGAAACCCTGGCCCAGGTGCTGGAGAAGAACGGCGAGCTGTGGCGCTACGGTCTCTCGCCGGTCACTGGCAAAACCCACCAGCTGCGGGTGCACATGACCGCCCTGGGCGCGAGTATCTGCAATGATCCGTTCTATCCGGACATCGCCCAGGAGCAGGATGACTACAACAAACCGTTGAAGCTGTTGGCGCAGAGCCTGCGTTTCAACGACCCATTGAGCGGTGAAGAACGTTACTTCGAAAGCCGGCTGACGCTCGACTGGTAGGGCGGGGAGCCGCGCACCGCCAGTGGCGATGCGCGGTGAGGCTTAGCGGTTGAAGCGCTCCACCAGCGAGTACTGGGTGGTAGCGGTGCGGGTCAGCTCTTCGCTGAGCAGCGCCGAATGCTGGGCCTGTTCCGAGGTCTGGTCGGCCAGCTGGGCGATGGTGCTGATGTTGCGGCTGATTTCGTCGGCAACCGCAGTCTGCTCCTCGGTGGCAGCGGCAATTTGCGTGGCCATGTCGGTGATATTGGCCACAGCTTCGCTGATACCTACCAGGGCCTGGTCGGCTTCCATCACCCGCGCAACACCTTCTTCGGCCTGGCGGTGACCGGTTTCCATGGTCTGCACGGCGCTGTTGGCGGTCTGTTGCAGCTTGGCGATCAGGCCGTGGATCTGCCCGGTGGACTCGGCGGTGCGTTGCGCCAGCTGGCGCACCTCGTCGGCCACCACGGCAAAGCCGCGGCCCATCTCGCCGGCTCGGGCCGCTTCGATGGCGGCGTTCAAGGCCAGCAGGTTGGTCTGGTCGGCAATGCCCTTGATCACATCGACCACGCCACCGATCTCGTCGCTGTCGCGGGCCAGCTGGGTCACGGTCAGGCCGGTCTCGCCGACGGCAGCCGACAGGCGCTGGATGGCCTCGCGGGTTTCTCCGGCGATGTCGCGGCCGCGCCCGGTCAGGCGATTGGCTTCCTGGGTGGCGTCGGCAGTGCGCTGCACGTGGTTGGCCACTTCCTGGGTGGTGGCGGCCATCTGGTTGACGGCGGCGGCGACCTGCTCGGTCTCCACCCGCTGGCGCTCCAGGCCCGAGGAGCTGTTGTGGGCCAGGGTGTCGGACTGGCGTGCCTGTTCGTTGAGGTGCTCGGCGGTGTCCTGCAGGCGGGTCAGGCAGGTCTTCATCCGCGCGTCCTGGCTGAGCATGGCCATTTCCAGGCGCGCCTGCACGCCGCGGCTGTCGGTATACATCTGCGCGATCAGTGGGTCGGAAGTGGTCTGTTCGGCCAGGCGCAGCAGGCGCTTGAGGCCGCGTTGCTGCCAGCTCAGGCCCAGCAGGCCGAGCGGTACCGAGAGGCCGGCGGCCAGGGCGAAGCCCCAGGAATGCCCCAGCCAGTTGCCGATCAAAAAGCCGATCTGGCTGACCAGAATGAACGGCAGCCAGTCCTGCACTACCGGCAGCCACTTGTCGCGGTGCGGAATCGCCGGTTTGCCCTGGTTGATACGCTGGTACAAGGCCTCGGCGCGACGCACTTGCTCGGCGCTCGGCTTGACTCGCACCGATTCGAAGCCTACGACCTGGTTCTTTTCGAACACCGGCGTGACATAGGCGTTGACCCAGTAATGATCACCCGACTTGCAGCGGTTCTTGACGATGCCCATCCACGGCAGGCCTTGCTTGAGCGTGGTCCACATGTGCGCGAACACGGCCGGCGGCACATCCGGGTGACGCACCAGGTTGTGCGGCGCGCGCATCAGCTCCTCGCGGGAGAAGCCGCTGATCTCGACGAAGGCGTCGTTGCAGTAGGTGATCACGCCCTTGGCATCAGTGGTCGAAATCAACCGTTGCTGAGCTGGGAAAGTCCGTTCGCGTTGGGTAATCGGCTGGTTGTTACGCATTAGCTGTTCAATCCGCAAGGCTTTCGAAAGGTATCGGCACGCCGGGGGTTTTGTTGAATGAATATTTGCAGGGCTTGATTTCGATCAAGGAGTCTTGATCTGACCTGCGCTAAGTCATTCGTGCAAAGTTCAACAAATTAGCTGCATTCTTTCATGTTTTTGACACAAAAGTCAGCTAATGACCGCATGTTCACAGCGGTGCCAGCATCGGGTAACTGAAGCCGGCAAAGTGCGCCAGGTTCAGGCCGAAATGGCACAGTAGCGCAGCGAAAAGGCCGCCATATCGGTAAGCCAGGCCATAGCCGACACCGGCAAGGCCGGCCAGCAGCACCCATTGCCAGCCGCCACCCAGGTGGGCCAGGCCGAACAGCGTCGCGGCCAGCAGCAGGGCCAGGTTCTGGTTTTTCAGCAAGCGTTGCAGGCCGCCCTGGATGTAACCGCGAAACAGCAGTTCTTCGGTCAGGCACACCAGCAACAGGTTGTTCAGGGCCCAGATCCAGCCCTGCTCTGGCCACTTCGGCGCCCAGGCAACCATTCCCAGCAGCCAGGCGCCGCCCAGGCACACCAGGATAACCAACGGCAACGTCAGGGCGAGGCTGGCGAATGGACGCTTGTTCTTCAGCGCCAGTACCCAAGGACAGGCCAACAGCAGCCAGAAGCCGATCAGCGGCTTGTCGAGGTTCAGGTACATGGAGAAGGGTAGGGCGTCGCTGCTAAAGCGCACCTTGTCGATGACCTTGGCGCCGCTGAAGCCCGGCAGCATATGCAGGGCCAGGGCGATGGCCAGCAGCACGAACAGGGCATGGCCGACCAGCTTTTGCCACAGGCTGGCACGGCGTACCAGCAAGCCGGCGCAAAGCAGGGCAATCAGGGTGGGCAGGGCCAGCAGGCCGAGGTTGCCTTTGAACAGGGCGAAGATGTAACCGAGGCCGAGCAGCGCCAGGCCGATCCATTGCGGGGCAAGCATGAGAAATCCTTTGAAAAGCACAACGTGAACCCTTCGACTGCGCTGCCACGGTCGGAGACACGCCTTTCGGCCATCCTTTGGCCATTACTGCTTATCCTACGTTGTCTGCTGCATAAGGCAAAGGCCCGGTCACCAGGGACCGGGCCGTCACTTCAGGCTGCGATCAATTGCCGCAGCACATAGTGGAGGATGCCCCCCGCCTTGAAGTACTCCACTTCATTGAGCGTGTCGATCCGGCACAGGACCTCGATCTGTTCCTGGCGACCATCCTCGCGGGTGATTTTCAGGTTCAGGGTCATGTGCGGCTGCACCTGGGCATGGCTCAGGCCGAGGATATCGATACGCTCGCGGCCGTCCAGGGCCAGGCTCTTGCGGTTCTGCCCGGGCTTGAACTGCAGCGGCAGCACGCCCATGCCAACCAGGTTGGAGCGGTGGATACGTTCGAAGCTCTCGGCCAGTACCGCCTTGACCCCCAGCAGGTTGGTGCCCTTGGCGGCCCAGTCGCGGCTGGAACCGGTGCCGTACTCCTGGCCGGCAATCACCACCAGTGGCGTGCCGTCGGCCTGGTAGCGCATGGCCGCGTCGTAGATCGCCAGCTTCTCGCCCGTGGGCACATACAGGGTGTTCCCGCCTTCTTCACCGCCGAGCATTTCGTTGCGGATGCGGATATTGGCGAAGGTGCCGCGCATCATTACTTCATGGTTGCCGCGGCGTGAGCCATAGGAGTTGAAGTCGCGGGGTTCCACGCCTTTTTCACGCAGGTAACGTCCGGCCGGGCTGTCGGCCTTGATGTTGCCGGCCGGGGAGATGTGGTCGGTGGTCACCGAATCGCCCAGCAGCGCCAGCACCCGGGCGCCGTGGACATCCTCGATCACCGGCAGCGGCCCGGTAATGTCGTCGAAAAATGGCGGATGCTGGATGTAGGTGGAATCGTCCTGCCATACATAAGTGGCCGCCTGCGGTACCTCGATGGCTTGCCACTGGGCGTCGCCGGCGAACACCTCGGCATACTCCTTGTGGAACATCGCGGTATCGACGCTGGCCACGGCGTCGGCGATTTCCCGCTGGCTTGGCCAGATGTCGCGCAGGTACACCGGCTGGCCATCTTTGCCGATACCCAGCGGTTCGCGGCTGATATCGATGCGCACGCTGCCGGCCAGGGCATAGGCGACCACCAGCGGCGGTGAGGCCAGCCAGTTGGTTTTCACCAGCGGGTGCACGCGGCCCTCGAAGTTGCGGTTGCCCGACAGTACCGAGGCGACGGTGAGGTCGGCGCTGGTGATGGCTTTTTCGATGGCTTCGTCCAGCGGGCCGGAGTTGCCGATACAAGTGGTGCAGCCGTAGCCGACCAGGTCGAAGCCCAGGGCATCCAGATACTGGGTCAGGCCGGCAGCCTTGTAGTAGTCGGTCACCACCTTGGAGCCGGGGGCCAGGGAGCTCTTGACCCAGGGTTTGCGCTGCAGGCCTTTTTCCACCGCTTTTTTTGCCACCAGCCCGGCAGCCATCATCACGCTGGGGTTGGAGGTATTGGTGCAGGAGGTGATGGCGGCGATCACGACAGCGCCGTTTCTGAGCAGGTGTTGCTGGCCCTGATATTCGTAGCTGACTTCGCCGGCCTGGTCGGCATTGCCCACTGCCACGCCGCCACCGCCTTCGCTTTCCAGGCGGCCTTCTTCCTTGCTCGACGGCTTGAGTTGCAGGCCGATGAAGTCATCGAAGGCCTGGCTGACATTAGACAGGGCTACCCGGTCTTGCGGGCGCTTTGGTCCGGCGAGGCTCGCTTCGACTTCGTTCATGTCCAGCGCCAGGGTGTCGGTAAACACCGGCTCCTGGCCGGGCAGGCGCCACAGGCCCTGGGCCTTGCAGTAGGCCTCGACCAGTTTAACTGTCGCTTCCGGGCGGCCGGACAGGCGCAGGTAATCGAGGGTAATCTGGTCGACCGGGAAGAAGCCGCAGGTGGCGCCGTATTCCGGTGCCATGTTGGCGATGGTGGCGCGGTCCGCCAGTGGCAGGTCGGCCAGACCGTCGCCGTAGAATTCGACGAATTTGCCGACCACGCCTTTTTTGCGCAGCATCTGCGTCACGGTCAGCACCAGGTCGGTGGCGGTGATGCCTTCACGCAGCTTGCCGGTCAGCTTGAAGCCGATCACTTCAGGGATCAGCATCGACACCGGTTGGCCGAGCATGGCCGCCTCGGCCTCGATGCCGCCCACGCCCCAGCCCAGCACGCCCAGGCCGTTGATCATGGTGGTGTGCGAGTCGGTGCCGACCAGGGTGTCGGGGAAGGCGTAGGTGCGCCCGTCTTCTTCACGGGTCCAGACGGTGCGGCCCAGGTACTCAAGGTTGACCTGGTGGCAGATGCCAGTGCCCGGCGGCACCACGCTGAAGTTGTCGAAGGCGTTCTGGCCCCAGCGCAGGAAGGCATAGCGTTCGCCGTTGCGCTGCATTTCGATGTCGACGTTCTGGGCAAAGGCCTGTTGGCTGGCGTAGCGGTCGACCATCACCGAGTGGTCGATGACCAGGTCAACCGGCGATAACGGGTTGATCCGCTGCGGGTCGCCGCCGGCCTTGGCCATGGCCGCGCGCATGGCGGCCAGGTCGACGACGGCCGGAACGCCGGTGAAGTCCTGCATCAGTACCCGTGCCGGGCGGTACTGGATCTCGCGGTCGGAACGCCGCTCTTTGAGCCAGTTGGCCAGCGCCGAGAGGTCGCCGCTGGTGACGGTCTTGCCATCTTCCCAGCGCAGCAGGTTTTCCAGCAGCACTTTCAGCGACATCGGCAGGCGCTGCAGGTCGCCGAGGCTGAGGGCGGCGTCGGGTAGGCTGTAATAGTGGTAGAGACGATCATCGACCGTCAGGGTCTTGAGGGTTTTCAGGCTATCGAGCGAGGGCATTACCAACTCCTTCTGCGCCGGTGAACGGCAATCTTCCCTGCTGTCGCCGGTTCACCGCCTCTGTGACAGTCCGCACGGCACGGACCTGGCTGAACGGTCAGGTTAGCCCTGTTTGGCGGACCTGACCATGTACTGGACCGGCGGGACGTGTCGCAGGTTCCGAACTTCCTTTATCATTCGCCGATTTACCGGCGCTGCGTATTGCGCCCGGTCAGGGTTGGCGTGATTGGGCGCCAGCCGTCCTGGAGTGAAGATGAATACCCTGTTTATGCATTGCCGGCCCGGTTTCGAAAGTGAAGTCTGTGCCGAAATCGCCGAGCACGCCGCACGCCTGAACGTCGCCGGCTACGCCAAGGCCAAGCCGCAGAGCGCCTGCGCCGAATTCATTTGCAACGACGCCGAAGGCGCCGAGCAACTGATGCGCGAGCTGCGTTTTGCCCAGCTGATTTTCCCCCGGCAATGGGCCCGCGGTACTTTCATCGAACTGCCGGAAACCGACCGCATCAGTGTCCTGCTCGAGGCCCTGGCCGATTATCCGCAGTGCGGCAGCCTGTGGCTGGAGGTGATGGACACCAACGACGGCAAGGAGCTTTCGACCTTCTGCCGCAAGTTCGAAGTGCCGCTGCGTAAAGCCTTGAGCAAGGCCGGGCGACTGGTCGAGGATGCGCACAAACCACGTTTGCTGCTGACTTTCGTCAGCGGCCGACGGGTGTTTGTCGGCCTGGCGGCGGCGGACAACTCGGCGATGTGGCCGATGGGCATCCCGCGCCTGAAGTTCCCCCGCGAGGCACCGAGCCGTTCGACCCTGAAGCTGGAAGAGGCCTGGCACCATTTCATCCCCCGTGACCAGTGGGATGCGCGGCTGTCCGATGACATGACCGGGGTTGACCTCGGCGCGGCGCCAGGTGGCTGGACCTATCAACTGGTCAAGCGCGGCATGCTGGTAACGGCCATCGACAACGGGCCGATGGCCGAAAGCCTGATGGACACCGGCCTGGTCCAGCACCTGATGGCCGACGGGTTTACCTACAAGCCCAAGCAGATCGTGGACTGGATGGTTTGCGACATCGTCGAGAAGCCGGCGCGCAGTGCCGCCTTGCTGGAAACCTGGTTGGGCGAGGGCTTGTGCCGGGAGGCGGTGGTCAACCTCAAGCTGCCGATGAAGCAGCGTTACGCTGAAGTGCGGCGCTTGCTCGAACGCATCGAGGAAGGCTTCAAGGCGCGCAAGGTCAAGGTGTCGATTGGCTGCAAGCAGCTGTATCACGACCGCGAAGAGGTGACCTGCCACCTGCGTCGCCTGGATCTGAAACCGCGCTGAGGCCATCGCTGGCAAAGCCAGCTCCCACAGGGGCAAGGGTGGCTGCAAAACCTGTGGGAGCCGGCGTTGCCGGCGATCAGGCCAGCGAAGATGACCCTGCCGCGTGCATGAGCGACAATAGCTGATTGTTTCCGGAGTTCTACATGACTGACCTCACCCCCGACGCCACCCTCGACGCCACCGGCCTGAACTGCCCGGAGCCGGTGATGATGCTGCACCAGCACATTCGCGACCTGGCCCCCGGCGGCTTGCTCAAGGTGATCGCCACCGATCCCTCGACCCGTCGCGATATCCCCAAGTTCTGCGTGTTCCTCGACCACCAGCTGGTCCAGCAGCAGGAAGAGGCGGGCACTTACCTGTACTGGATCCGCAAGAAGCTCGACTAGCGCTTTTCGGCCCGGCGAATGTGTTTGGCGCTGCTACGCGCCAGGCGGATCGCCAGCATCAGCGCCGCGCAGGTCAGGCCGGCAATCAGGCCTTCCCACAAGCCGTTAGGGCCGCTGGCCGGGCCGAACAGGTCGGTCAGGCCCAGCACATAACCCACCGGCAAGCCGATCCCCCAGTAGGCGAACAGGGTCAGGATCATGGTTACCCGGGTGTCCTGGTAGCCGCGCAGGGCGCCGGCAGCGATCACCTGGATGGCGTCGGAGAACTGATACAGCGCGGCATACACGATCAGCATCGCGGCAATCTGGATCACTGCCGTATCCGGGGTGTAGATCGAGGCGATCGGCTCGCGCATCAGCAGGATCAAGCTGGCCGAGAAGCAGGCAAACACCAGCGCCGCGCCCAGGCCAACGAGGGCGGCGAAGCGCGCCTGGCGGGGCAGCCCGGCGCCCACGGCCTGGCCAACCCGCACGGTCACCGCCATCCCCAGCGAATACGGAATCATGAACAGCAGCGAGCTGATGTTCAGGGCAATCTGGTGCCCGGCAACCACGGTAGGGCCGAGGCTGCCGATCAGCAGGGCTATCACCGCGAAGATGCTCGACTCGGCGAACACCGCGATGCCGATCGGCAGGCCGACCCCGACCAGGCGCTTGATCACCGGCCATTGCGGCTTGTCGACACGCACCAGCACCCGGCTCATGGCATAGGCCGGGGCCCAGCGGGTCCAGGCGGCCATGCTCAGGGCCATGAACCACATGACGATGCCGCTGGCCCAGCCGCAACCGACGCCGCCCAGGGCCGGCAGGCCGAAGTGGCCGTAAATCAGCACATAGTTCAGCGGAATGTTCAGCAGCAGGCCGGACAGGCCGATGACCATGCTTGGCCGAGTGCGCCCCAGGGCATCGCTGTAGCAGCGCAACACGTAATAAAGGGCGACGCCCGGGAAGCCGAAGGCAATGCCCTGCAAATAGCCCATGCTCGGCGCCACCAGCTGCGGGTCGACTTTCATCACCTGCAGGATCGGCTCGGCGCTGAGCAGCAGGCCGCTGGCGATCAGGCCGACGCTCAAGGCCAGCCACAGGGCCTGGCGCACCAGCGGGCCGATCTCGGCGTGCTGGCCGGCGCCATAGCGCTGGGCGACCTTGGGCGTGGTTGCCAGCAGGGTGCCGGTCATCAGCAGGTACACCGGGATCCAGATCGAGTTGCCCAGGGCCACTGCTGCCAGGTCACGCGCGCTGACCCGGCCGGCCATTACCGCATCGACAAAGCCCATGGCGGTAGTCGCGAGCTGGGCGATGATGATCGGCGTCGCCAGCATCAGCAGGTCGCGCAGCTCGGTGCGGATCCGCGCCGGGCGCGACAGGGAGGGGGTTTGGGTATCGGCGGTCATCGGTGTCACAAGGCAGGTGTCCACATAAAAGATGGGCAAAGCCGGCTAGTCTACGCCTTGACGCAGTAGTCAGGAACCTCGCCTGCCTGTGGATCAGCCCACCCGTATCGGCCTACACTGCGCACCCCGATAGGAGAGCGCCATGCTGATTGTTGCTGACGAGAATATCCCGCTGCTCGATGCCTTCTTTGCCGGCTTCGGCGAGATCCGCCGCTACCCCGGGCGTGCGATCGATGCCGCCTGCGTCAAGGATGCCGACGTGCTGCTGGTGCGTTCGGTAACCAAGGTCGACCGCGCTCTGCTCGACGGCAGCCAGGTGAAGTTTGTCGGCACCTGCACCATCGGCACCGATCACCTGGCCCTGGATTATTTCGCCGAGGCGGGTATTCACTGGTCCAGCGCGCCAGGCTGCAATGCCCGCGGCGTGGTGGATTATGTGCTGGGCAGCCTGCTGACCCTGGCCGAGCTCGACGGCGCCAGCTTGCCTGCACGCACCTATGGGGTGGTGGGCGCCGGTGAGGTAGGAGGGCGCCTGGTCGAGGTGCTGCGTGGTCTGGGCTGGCAGGTGCTGGTCTGTGATCCGCCGCGTCAGGCGCGCGAAGGCGGCGATTATGTGAGCCTGGAGCAGATCCTTGAGCAGTGCGATGTGATCAGCCTGCACACCCCGCTGACCCGCAGCGGCGAGCTGCCGACCTGGCACCTGCTTGGCCAGGAGCAACTGGCCCGCCTGCGCCCCGGCGCCTGGTTGATCAATGCCAGCCGTGGCCCGGTGGTCGACAACCAGGCCCTGCGCCAGCTACTGCGCGAGCGCGATGATATCCAGGCGGTGCTTGATGTCTGGGAAGGTGAGCCCCAGGTCGACCTGGCCCTGGCCGACCTCTGCGTGATCGCCACCCCACATATTGCCGGCTACAGCCTGGACGGCAAGCAGCGCGGTACGGCGCAGATCTACCAGGCCTTCTGTGCCTGGCGTGGCGAGCCTGAGCAGGTACGCCTGGCCGATCTGTTGCCTCAGCCGTGGCTGGCCGAAATCACCCTGCAGGCCGAGACCGATCCGGCCTGGGCCCTGGCCACCCTGTGCCGCGCGGTGTATGACCCGCGCCGTGACGATGCCGATTTTCGCCGTAGCTTGAGCCGCGACCCGGCGCTGCAGAAAGCCGCCTTCGACAGCCTGCGCAAACACTATCCGCCGCGCCGCGAGATCGAAGGCCTGGCCGTTCGCTTGCACGGTGAAACAGTGCAGCTGGTGCAGATGGTTCGGGCCCTGGGCGGCGTGCTGGTCTGAATCGCGGGCAATAAAAACCCGGCGCGTGCGCCGGGTTGAAGAATTCGGGTGGGTCAGTCTTTCTTGGCGAGTTCTACCCGGCTTTTTTCCAGCTCCTCGCAGGCATGCTGGATCATCTCTTCGGTGATGGTAATTTCGTTACCATCCTTGTCGATGATCGTGCCGCCTACCGATGCCTGCGGGTTAGGCACGGGTTTTTCCTGGGTATTGCCTTGTTGCAAGCTCATTTCCTGTCTCCTCATCAGGTTGCAAGCTCAGACTAGAATCGCCTCGTGACCGGCCTGTGACAGCTCCTTCGGTTATCACTGTGCGACGCGTCCAGTCCACCAGAAAGCCGAGTAAACCTCCAGTGGTACTTTAGACCGAAACGGTCTAGTCAGCTGTGCCCTGGATCTTATATGCCCAGGTTCTGGTTCCGACGCCTGCCATTACCGGGAGTTCCTTGGCGCTGGACGAGCGGTCCGGTGTAGGCTGCTGCAAACAGCGGACAAACGGCGTACCCCCATGCTCAACCGGTTTTCTCCCCGCCAGCGCCAGGCCATGCGCCTGGGTTGGTATTTCATCCGCCCTTACCGCAAGCAGGCGCTGCTGGCCTTGCTGGCCCTGGTGGTCACTGCGGCGATCACCTTGTCCATGGGCCAGGGCATCCGCCTTCTGGTCGACCAGGGTTTCATGACCCAGTCGCCGCACCTGCTCAATCAATCCATCGGCCTGTTCCTGCTGTTGGTACTGGCCCTGGCGATCGGCACTTTCAGCCGCTTCTACCTGGTGTCATGGATTGGCGAGCGCTGTGTGGCCGACATCCGTCAGCAGGTGTTCGATCACCTGATCTACCTGCACCCGGGCTTTTTCGAGAGTAACCGCAGTTCGGAGATCCAGTCGCGGCTGACCGCCGATACCACCTTGCTGCAATCGGTGATCGGCTCGTCGCTGTCGCTGTTCCTGCGCAATGCCTTGATGGTGCTGGGCGGGATCGTCCTGCTGTTTGTCACCAACCCCAAGCTCACCAGTATCGTGGTGCTGGCCTTGCCGCTGGTGCTGGCGCCGATCCTGATTTTCGGCCGACGCGTGCGCAGCTTGTCGCGGCAAAGCCAGGACCGGGTCGCCGACGTCGGCAGCTACGTGGCCGAAACCCTGGGCCAGATCAAGACCGTGCAGGCTTACAACCACCAGGCCAGTGACCAGCAGCGTTTCGGCACAACCGTCGAGGCGGCCTTTGCTGTGGCGCGCAAGCGCATCCTCCAGCGCGCCTGGCTGATCACCTTGGTGATCGTGCTGGTGCTTGGCGCTGTCGGGGTGATGCTCTGGGTCGGTGGCATGGATGTGATCGCCGGGCGTATTTCCGGCGGTGAGCTGGCGGCCTTCGTGTTCTACAGCCTGATCGTCGGCGGTGCTTTCGGCACCCTCAGCGAAGTGATCGGTGAGTTGCAGCGGGCGGCCGGTGCGGCCGAGCGGATTGCCGAACTGCTGGCGGCGCGCAGCGAGATTGTTGCGCCCGTGCACGATCTGCAGCGTACAGCGCCGCGGGTCAGTGGTCGGGTCGAGTTGCAGGACGTGCGTTTCGCCTATCCGTCACGGCCAACGCCGCCCGCCATCGATGGCCTGAGCCTGACGGTCGAACCAGGCGAAACCCTGGCCCTGGTCGGGCCGTCGGGGGCGGGCAAGTCGACGCTGTTTGATCTGTTGCTGCGTTTTTATGACCCGCAGCAAGGGCGCATCCTGCTCGACGGCCAGGACCTCAGCCACCTCGACCCCCAGGACCTGCGCCGCCACTTTGCCCTGGTAGCGCAGAACCCGGCGCTGTTCTTCGGCACGGTGGAAGACAACATCCGCTACGGACGCGCCGATGCCACGGTCGAGCAAGTCGAGGCCGCCGCGCGCAGCGCCCATGCCCATGAGTTCATCCTGCAACTGCCCAATGGTTACCAGACCCACCTTGGCGATGCCGGCCTGGGCCTGTCGGGTGGTCAGCGCCAGCGCCTGGCGATCGCCCGGGCCTTGCTGGTGGATGCGCCGATCCTGTTGCTCGACGAAGCCACCAGCGCCCTCGACGCCCAGAGCGAGCACCTTATCCAGCAGGCGCTGCCGACCTTGATGAGCGGGCGTACCACCCTGGTGATCGCCCATCGCCTGGCTACCGTGCAGCACGCTGATCGCATTGCGGTGATCGACCAAGGCCGTTTGGTGGCCATCGGCACGCATCGCCAATTGATTGCCGAGAGCCCGTTGTACGCACGGCTGGCGGCATTGCAGTTCAACACCGTGACGGATTTGTGACAGCTTCCTGCGGGTTGTCACATTTCTGTAGCAATCCCTTGAGACTATTTGTTCCAGCTGTTGCGTAATGCTCGAACCTGGCTGCTATCGATCGATGGCAGCTTTTTTTTGGCCTGCCGTCTATGGCCAGTGAACGAGGACAGGGACGTCTTTGCCTGGTCGACGCCGATGGCGTCGCTCCCTTATTCCTTGTTCCGGGGCTCTTCCGATGTTGCGTAAATCCCTCAGAGTGCAAATTCTCGCCCTGCTCGGCGGTAGCCTGTTGGCGATCCTGCTGATTGCCCTGGTGTGCTTTCAGTTGTTGTCGTCCAGCGTGCGTGGCTATGGCCAGTTGATCGACGGGCCGTTGCAGGCGTCGCAGTTGATCGATGAGGCCAACCTGCAGTTCAAGGTCCAGGTCCAGGAGTGGAAGAACGTGCTGCTGCGCGGCAAGCAGCCCGCCGAGCTGGACAAGTACTGGCAGCAGTTCCTGGCCCGCGAACAGCAGGTGCAAGTCATCCTTGACCAGTTGATCGCACACAGCGAGCAGCCGCTCAAGGCCCGCGCCGAGCAGCTCAAGGGCAGCCATCGGCAGTTGGGTGAGGCGTATGCACGCGGTCGCCAGGCGTTTCTGGCGGCGGGCGGCGATCCGGTAGCTGGCGATCAGGCAGTAAAGGGCGTCGACCGTGCGGCCAGTGAGCAGATGAGCGAGCTGGTCATGCAGCTGCGCAGTGATGCCCAGGCGCGCGCCCAGGCCATCAGCCAGTCGGCTGGGCGCACGGTCTGGCTGGGGCTGCTGGTGATGTTCGGCTCGGCCGTGCTGGTCGGGCTGTTCAGCCTGTGGCTGGTCAACCGCAGCCTGATCGAGCCGATCCGTGGCTTGATCGACTACGTGGCCCAGTTGAGCCAGGGGCGCTTCGCGGCACGGGTCGCCAGCGACCGCCAGGATGAGCTGGGGCGGCTGGCGGTGGCGGCCAACACCCTGCGTGACTTTCTTGCCGACACTTTCAGCCGCCTGCAGCGCAACGCCGGGGAGCTGGAGAGCGCCAGTGGCGACCTGCGCGGCATTGCCGGCAACATGGCTCGCGGCACCGACGACCAGTTCCAGCGTACCGACCAGGTCGCGACGGCGATGCACGAGATGTCCGCCACCGCCCAGGAAGTCGCCCGCCATGCCGCCGCCGCCGCGCGCGCCGCTGATGAAGCCGACCACAGCGCCCAGGCCGGTGAGCAGGTGATGCAGGCGACTATCGATACCATTGCCGGGGTCAACCAGGAAATCGCCAGTACCGCGGCGGTGATTCGCCACCTGGAAGCCGACAGTGGCCGCATTGGCAAGGTGTTGGAAGTGATTCGCGGCATTGCCGAACAGACCAACCTGCTGGCCCTCAATGCCGCCATCGAGGCGGCGCGGGCCGGGGAGGCCGGGCGCGGCTTTGCCGTGGTCGCCGATGAAGTGCGCAGCCTGGCCCAGCGCACCGCAGCCTCCATTGCCGAAATCAACCAGATCATCAGCGCCGTGCAGTCCGGCGCCGTGGAAGCGGTCAAGGCCATCGAAAGTGGTCAGCAGCGCAGCGAAGAGGGTGCCGAGCAGGTGCAGCAGGCCGGGCAGATGCTGCAGCGCATCACTGTGGCGGTGGAAGCCATCCGCGACATGAACCGGCAGATCGCCACGGCGGCGGAAGAGCAGACCAGCGTTGCCGAGGACATATCCCGCAACCTGGTGGAGATCACCCGCATTGCCACCACCAACCAGCAGGCAGTGCAGCAGACCGAGCAGGCCGGGCAGCACTTGCACGGGTTGTCCGGACAGCTCGGTGAAGTGACCGCGCGCCTGAGTGCCTGAGCAAAAAAGGGGGAAATCCGCCACATCCAGCGTCCTGAGGCTGGCAATGTGGCGGATTGTCGCCAGCTAAACCGTTAAAGTTGGGGTGCGACGACTCGTCCTAGCTATTAGTCGTTGGTCTTGTAAAAGTTGGCCCGCTTCCTGCTTTAAGGCGACCCACCCTGACACCGGCGTCAATGCCCCGTGTCTGGCGTGACGACCGTTCCCGATCCATCGAACAACCCCAGCCGCCATCCACTGCGCGTGTGTTCAGGCCGATTGCCTGAGCACCAGCTACGCTAAGCCTTGGACTGCGCGAGCAACAACAAGAATCCGGGCGTGCACTACGGGACCTGCGGTCATTGCCAATTACTTCACTTCAATTGGATTGAACTATGAAAAAAATCCTGCTGACGCTCCTGTGCCTGAGTGTCATCGGTTGCTCCAAGCCCAGTGAGCCCGAGAAAACCGTAGACGTGCTGCTGATCGGCGGCGGCATCATGAGTGCAAGCCTGGGTACCTACCTCAATGAGCTGGAACCCGGTTGGTCGATCGATATCTACGAGCGCCTGGACAAGGTCGCCGAAGAAAGCTCCAACGCCTGGAACAACGCCGGTACCGGTCACTCTGCCTTCTGCGAGCTGAACTACACCAGCGAAGGTGCCGACGGCAAGATCGACATCAGCAAGGCCGTTGGTGTCAACGAGCAGTTCGAGATCTCCAAGCAGTTCTGGGCCTATCAGGTCGAGCAGAACGTGCTGAGCAACCCGAAGTCGTTCATCAACAACGTGCCGCATATGAGCTTTGTCTGGGGCGACAAGAACGTCGAGTTCCTCAAGAAGCGTCATGAAGCCCTGCAGCACAGCTCGCTGTTCCGTGGCATGGAGTACTCCGAAGACCACGAGCAGATCAAGAAGTGGGTACCGATCGTGATGGAAGGCCGCGCTGCCGACCAGAAGATCGCCGCTACCCGCATGCCGATCGGCACCGACGTCAACTTCGGCGAGATCACCCGCCAGCTGATCGCCTCGCTGACCAAGCATGACAACGTCAAGCTGCACGTCCAGCACGAAGTGCGCGACATCGTCCGCAATGCCGACAACACCTGGACCGTGGTCGTCGCTGACCTGGCCAACAAGGGTGTCGAGAGCAGCATCAAGGCCAAGTTCGTCTTCATCGGTGCCGGTGGTGGCGCCCTGAAGCTGCTGCAGAAATCGGGCATCCCTGAAGCTGACGGCTACGCCGGCTTCCCGGTCGGTGGCCAGTTCCTGATGACCGACAACCAGGACATCGTTGCCCGCCACAAGGCCAAGCTGTACGGCAAGGCTTCGGTCGGTGCGCCGCCGATGTCGGTTCCGCACCTGGACACCCGCGTGATCGACGGCAAGGAAGTGCTGCTGTTCGGCCCGTTCGCCACCTTCTCGACCAAGTTCCTGAAGAACGGCTCGCTGCTGGACATGTTCGCTGCGCTGACCACCCACAACATCATGCCGATGACCCACGCCGGTATCGACAACATCGACCTGAGCACCTACCTGATGGGTCAGTTGATGCTGAGCTTCGATGACCGCATGGCGGCCCTGCGCGAATACTTCCCGAATGCCAAGAACGAAGACTGGAAACTGCTGCAGGCCGGTCAACGCGTCCAGGTGATCAAGAAGGACCCTGAGCACGGCGGCATCCTGCAGTTCGGTACCGAAGTCGTTGCTGCCCAGGACGGCACCATCGCCGCACTGCTGGGCGCCTCGCCAGGTGCTTCGACCGCTGCGCCGATCATGCTGACCGTGCTGGAAAAGACCTTCAAGGATCGCATCAAGACCCCTGAATGGCAGGCCAAGCTGAAGGAAATCGTTCCGACCTATGGCCAGAAGCTCAACAACAACCTTGAGCTGACCAACAAGACCCGCGAGTGGAGCAGCTCGCGTCTGAACCTGCTGTACGTTCCGGTACTGCCGGAAGAAACCGCTGCGGTACAGGCTGAGCCTGCGCTGTAAGCTTTCGCTTTGCTGGAAACAAACAAGCCCCTGTTCAGGGGCTTGTTTGTTTCTGGCCCGCCAAAAGAATCGCCGGCAAGGCCGGCTCCCACGGTGGATTTGGCTTGCACCTGTGGGAGTCGGCCTTGCCGGCGATTGGGGGCTGCTCGGTTGTGGATCAGTGCCGCTTCTTGCGATGACTGTCCGCCAGGTTATTACCCAGCGCACCACCGGCCGCGCCGCCCAGGCCGGCACCAATCGCCGACCCGGTGCTGCCACCCAGCTTGCCACCCACCAGCGAACCACCGGCCGAACCCAGGCCACCACCAATGGCCGCCTTGGTCTTGTTGCCTTTCTTCGCGCCCATGGCGCTGCCCGCTGCACCGCCGACGCCGGCGCCAATGGCCGCACCGGTGCTGCCGCCAAGCTTCTGCCCGACCACGTTACCCAGTACACCACCCAGGCCACCGCCTACAGCGGTCTGGCCATCACCGGCCATGGCGCCTTGTGCGCACAGCAGGCCCAGGGTCAGGGCGGCAAGAGTCTTACGCATGTGAATCAACCTCGATATTCGAAAGGCGCGCATTCTGCTGGTAGCGCCGCCGCCGCGCAATGCTGGCCACTGCAGCTCGTCTGCCGGGCACGAAAAAGCCCGCACGTGGGCGGGCTTTTCGCTGAGTAAACTGGTCGGAGAGACAGGATTCGAACCTGCGGCCTTCTCGTCCCGAACGAGACGCGCTACCTGGCTGCGCTACACTCCGATGGAGAAAATATTACTCAAATCTCTCTCCTCGACAAGCCCCCGGCAGCGGCTTGTCGATCAGGTCACAGGTCCTTGACGGTGCGGACCTGATCCTTGTTGATGCGGGTGCGCTTGCCGTCCAGCTGTTCGAATTCGTAGAAGCCCGAGTCTTCATCGTATTGCGGAGTATCGACCGCCTGGATCTCGCGGCCGTCGTTCAGGGTGATGACGGTCGGCGAAGCGCAACCAGCCAGCGTGCCAAGACCCAGGGCGAGCAGGAAAGCGGGAAGAGTCCGTTGAATCATTGTGTTTCTCCAGTAAAGGATGGTGCGTAATGTTTCTTGAGACGCGTGGCGCCTGCGCAAGTTCCGTGCAGATTGCAGCATAGCGGCAATCCAGCATTATTGACCGGCAACAATGCCTGGGCCGGTGGCGGGCGCGGGCGGGCAGGGCTGTGATATAACACCGCTCATTCGTTTCTATCAATGGATTCTAGGTCCCATGAAAGCCAAGGCTGATGTACCTTTCGTGCCGCTGAACATTGCCGTATTGACCGTCAGCGATACCCGCACCCTGGAAACCGACACCTCCGGCCAGGTGTTCGTCGACCGCTTGACCGAGGCCGGCCACGCCCTGGCGGCGCGGGTGCTGCTCAAGGACGATCTGTACAAGATCCGCGCCCAGGTCGCTACCTGGATCGCCGATGAGCAAGTGCAGGTGGTGCTGATCACCGGCGGTACCGGCTTCACCGGGCGTGACAGCACACCCGAGGCAGTGGCCTGCCTGCTGGACAAGCAGGTCGATGGTTTCGGTGAGCTGTTCCGGCACATTTCCCTGGCCGATATCGGTACCTCCACCGTGCAATCCCGGGCCCTGGCGGGCTTGGCCAATGGCACCCTGGTGTGCTGCCTGCCGGGCTCGACCAATGCGGTGCGCACCGGTTGGGACGGCATCCTCGCCGAGCAGCTGGATGCCCGTCATCGCCCGTGCAACTTCGTCACCCATCTCAAGCAGGCCGCGCCCTGCGAAAGCCGTGGTTGAGGCGGCCATGCACACACCCTTGATGCCTGTCGAAGAAGCCCTGAGCAAATTGCTGGCGCTGGCTGAAGCCGCGCCGATCAAAGACACCGAGCAAGTCGCCCTGGCCGCCGCTGAAGGCCGCGTGCTGGCCCATGAGCTGGTGTCGAGCCTTGACCTGCCGCCTTGGCCCAACAGTGCCATGGACGGCTACGCCCTGCGCCTGGCTGACTGGACCGGCGAGCCGCTGCCGGTCAGTCAGCGGGTATTTGCCGGGCATTCGCCCGAGCCGTTGCTGCCGGGCACCTGTGCGCGGATCTTTACCGGGGCGCCGCTGCCGGTGGGAGCCGATTGTGTAGAAATGCAGGAAAACGCCGAAGTGCTGGACGATCAGCGTGTGCGCTTCACCGAGCCCCTGCGCATCGGCCAGAACATTCGCCCGCAAGGGCAGGAAACTCGGGTTGGCGAGGCGGTATTGGCCGCCGGCACGCGCCTCGGGCCGATCGAGCTGGGCCTGGCAGCTTCTCTGGGTTGCGCCGAACTGACCGTGGTGCGGCGCGTGAAGGTGGCGGTGCTGTCCACCGGTGACGAGCTTGTCGAACCCGGCTTGCCCCTCGGTCCCGGGCAGATCTACAACAGCAACCGCCGCCTGCTCGGCAGCTGGCTGCAACGTTTGGGTTGCGAAGTGATCGATGCCGGCATTCTGGCCGACGATCTGGAGAAAACCCGCGACTGCCTGGCCGGATTGCAGGAAGTCGATCTGATTCTTTCCACTGGCGGCGTTTCGGTGGGCGAGGCGGACTACCTGGGCATCGCCCTGCGTGAAGAGGGCGAGCTGTCGCTGTGGAAGCTGGCGATCAAGCCCGGCAAGCCACTGACCTTCGGTCACTACAAGGGGGTGCCGGTCATCGGCTTGCCCGGCAATCCGGCCTCGACCCTGGTGACCTTCGGCCTGCTGACCCGGCCTTACCTGCTGCGCCGCCAGGGCGTTGCCGAGGTCACGCCGCTGCAGTTCCCGGTGCCGGCCGGTTTCGATTGGCCCAAGGCTGGCAGTCGTCGCGAGTACCTGCGCGGCCGGCTGGAGCAGGGCAGTGCGCTGATCTACAAGAACCAGAGTTCGGGAGTGCTGCGCAGTGCCGCCTGGGCCGAGGGTCTGGTCGAGGTGCGTGAAGGCCACACCCCGGGCAAAGGCGATATCGTCCAGTTCATTCCCTTGAGTGAACTACTTGGCTGAGCGGCTGAGCAAGGTGCCGCCCACCAGGGCGGCGCCACTCGGCGCACGCAAGCTGGGGCGCGCATGCACGCTTTCCAGCTGGGCAGCGGCGACGCTCCAGTCGTGCCGGCTGCAGACAAACTCCCGCGCCGCTTGCGACATCTGACGCAGGCGCCACGGCTGGTTCAACAGCTGGGTAATCATCAGGGCCAGCTGGTCGCCATCGTCGCTGGCCAGGTAGTGCTCGCCCTGGGTCACCTGCAGGCCTGATACGCCTTTGGCCGTGGTCACCACCGGCAGCCCGGCGGCCATGGCTTCCAGTACCTTGATCTTCGAGCCGCCGCCATAACGCAGCGGGGCGAAGAAGATCGCCGAGTGACGCTGAATTTCGCGCAGGTCAGGCAGATACCCTACCCATTCGATCCGCGGATCGCTCCACCGCAGCTTCCAGCTAGGTGGCAGGGCGTGGCCCACCACCGCCAGGCGCACCGCCGGATTGCTCAGCCAGACTTGCGGAAGAATGTCTTCCAGCGCCCATTCAATGGCCTCAAGGTTGGCGCCATACTCGAAGTTGCCGACAAACAGCAGGCGCTGGCTGTGCAGCGAGGGCTGGATGTCCTGGTAATGCGCGCAGTCAACGCCGTTGATCACCACCGAAACCGGTGAGCCAGTCACCTGGCCGATATGCTCGGCGTCAGTGGGGCTGACCGCCACTACTTCGTGGGCCTGGCCGAGTACGCGGTTCTCCCAGCGCCGGTAGCGCCAGCGATCGAAGGCATTGAATGGCCGCAGCCACAGCGGCAAACGGTCGTGACAGGCGGCGCCGTTGACGGATTCGATGTTGTGTTCACTGAGCACGAACGGCAGCCCGCGCGCCTGCAGGGCTTTTTCGAAGGGTTGGAAGCTGTAGCTGTGTTCGATCTGGATGACGTCCCATGGCTCTTCCAGCAATTGCTCGAAGCAGTGGCGCAAGTGCGGCGCCAGGCCGTTGATGCTGGCGCGCATCGGGTAGCTGGCGTAGATCGCCGCCAGCAGGTTCAGCGGGCTGTGCAAGGGGCGCCGGGGAAGCACGATCAGGCGTTCGAGCAAGGGCTCCAACGCCTGTCGCGCGGCCTCGCTGGGGGGGATTTTCGATTGCACCAGCAAGGTGATGCGATGACCGCGCTGCGCCAGGTTGCGCAGCAGGTGATATTGTCGGGTTTTACCGCCGCTGGTGGTCGGCCAGGGCAGGTAGGGTAGTGTCCAGAGTACGCGCATGACCCCTTTTCCTCTGTGAGCAAGCGGGTAACGGCATGCAAATAAAAATGGACGCGTCGTGGCAGTCAGCTTGCGGCTGGCTCCGGGGCGCGTCCATAGATATCAGTAAAGCGCACGATGTCGTCCTCGCCCAGGTATTCGCCACTTTGTACTTCAATCATGACCAGATCGATCACCCCCGGGTTGGTCAGGCGGTGCACCCGACCGGGTTTGATGAAGGTCGATTCGTTGGTGTCGAGCAGAAATTCCTCTTCACCATTGGTCACGCAGGCCATGCCGCTGACCACGATCCAGTGCTCGCTGCGGTGGTGATGCATCTGCAGTGACAGCGAGGCGTCGGGGCGGACCATGATCCGCTTGATCTTGAACCGCGGGCCTTCCTCGAGCACCGTGTAGGTGCCCCAGGGGCGGTTGACGGTGCGGTGCAGGCGAAAAGCATCGTGACCCTGGCGCTTGAGCTGCTGGGCGATCACCTTGACCTCCTGGCTACGCGCAGCGTCGGCGATCAGCAGGGCGTCGGGGGTGTCGATGATGATCAGGTTGTCCAGGCCCACCGCGCCGACCAGGCGCCGCGGCGAGTCGATGTAGCAATTGCGCACATCGTGCAGCACGGTTTCGCCGGTGCAGCGGTTGCCCTGAGGGTCGCCGGCCTTGAGCTCGCGCACTGCTTCCCAGCTGCCGATATCGCTCCAGCCCAGCTGGCTGGGCAATACCGCGACCTGTTGCGAGACCTCCATCACCGCGTAGTCGATGGAAATGTCCGGTACCTGGGCAAAGCTGTCCGGGTCCAGTTCCACCTGGCACTCGCGCGCGCCTTCCTTGTAGGGGCTAAGCGCCAGGCAGTGATTGACCGCTGCCAGCAGTTGCGGGGTGTGCTGCTCCAGTTCATGGAGGATGGCATCGACGCGCATGCAGAACATGCCGGCATTCCACAGGTGCTGACCACCGTCGAGGTACTGCTGTGCGGTTTCGGCGTCGGGCTTTTCGACAAAGCGCGCCGCCTTGAAGCCATTGGCGTCCAGGGCCTGGCCTTTTTCGATGTAACCAAAACCGGTTTCGGCGCGGGTTGGTACCAGGCCGAAGGTGGTCAGCCAGCCGTGGGCAGCCAGCGCCCGGGCCTGGCTGACCGCCTGGTCGAAAGCGCTGAGGTCGGTTATCAGGTGGTCGGCCGGCAGCACCAGCAGCTGTGCGTCTTCGCCGTACAGCCGGGCGCAGTGCAGGGCGGCAGCGGCGATGGCCGCAGCGGTGTTGCGGCCAACGGGTTCGAGGATGTAGTCCAGGGCCAGGTTGGCTTTGTTCAGTTGGCGGAACTCGTCCTGGGTGCGGAAGAACACTTCACGATTGGTCACGGTCAGGACCCGTTCGACATCGGCCAGCCGGCTGGCGCGGGCGAAGGTCTTCTGCAACAAGCTCTGGCCATCGGGCAGGCGCATGAACGGCTTGGGCATGGTCTCCCGGGAGACCGGCCACAGGCGGGTGCCGGCGCCGCCAGCGATGATGCAAGGGATCAGAACACTCATCTCACAGCCTCGAGTCAAAAGTAAACAGAGCAACCTGGCAGGCTTTTGCGCAATGAGTCAATAAACTGACTTTTATCACTGGCGTCGTCCATGAAGGCCAAATATTTGTCGAATGATGCCCCTCGGCGGCCAAGCTTTCAATGATATTTGTATG
This sequence comes from Pseudomonas sp. ZL2, assembly GCF_054788455.1. Classification (NCBI taxonomy): domain Bacteria; kingdom Pseudomonadati; phylum Pseudomonadota; class Gammaproteobacteria; order Pseudomonadales; family Pseudomonadaceae; genus Pseudomonas; species Pseudomonas sp. ZL2. Next base: position 129,649 of record NZ_JBGOGX010000002.1, read on the forward strand.
AATGGTGTGCGAAAGATCGCTGAATCGTTAAGTGCAATGCAGTAAAGGCAAGCCAGAAAGGGTCGAGATATTCGACGCTCAATTCATCGGGGAACGCACAAATGGCGCAGCAAAAGGCATTGATGATCCTGCATGGCAAACAAGCCATGAATGAAGCGGTTCGGGCTGCGGTGACTACCCTGCGTGAGCGTGGCTGGCAACTGGACGTGCGCCTGACCTGGGAAGCTGGTGATGCCCAGCGCCTGGTCAAGGAGGCACTGGCAGCCGGCTACCCGTACCTGGTGGCCGGAGGCGGTGATGGCACGCTGCGCGACGTCGCCGAGGCCATGGCGGGTGCCGATTGCGCTGCCAGCCTGGTGTTGTTGCCGCTGGGCACGGCCAACGACTTTGCCAGGGCAGCCGGGGTGCCGCTGGAGCCGGGGCAGGCCCTGGCCCTGCTTGAAGTGCCGGCGCAGGCCATCGATCTGGGCGAGGTCGGTGGGCAGGTGTTTCTGAACATGGCTACCGGTGGTTTCGGCAGCCAGGTGACCGCCAATACCTCCGAAGACCTGAAAAAGATTCTGGGCGCCGCGGCGTACCTGTTCACCGGGCTGTCGCGCTTCAGCGAGCTGCGTGCCGCTTCGGTCGAGTTGCATGGTCCGGATTTTCAATGGCAGGGCGAGTTGCTGGCCCTGGGCATCGGCAATGGCCGTCAGGCCGGTGGCGGACATGTGTTGTGCCCCGATGCGCAGGTCGATGACGGCATGCTCGATGTCAGCATCCTGCCGGCGCCCCAGGAAGTGGTCGGCACCCTGCGTGGCTTGCTCAGCGATGGCCTGGGCCTGGACAGCATGTTCGTCCGCGCGCGCCTGCCGTGGGTCGAGATCAAAAGCTCGCAAGGCCTGGACATCAACCTCGATGGCGAACCGTTGCAGGGCGACAGCCTGCGCTTTCAGGCGCTGCCGGCGGCCCTGCGGGTGCACTTGCCGCCAGGGTCGCCGCTACTCAGTCGTCGAGGCTGATGATCTGCTCGCGCACGGCAAACAGCACCAGGCCAGCGACATCGTAGATCTGCAGGCGTTTCATGATCTGCGATCGGTGGGTTTCCACAGTCTTGATGCTCAGGCCCAGGCCCTGGGCGATTTCCCGCGTCGATTTGCCGCGCACGATCAGGCGCAGGATCTCCAGTTGGCGGGCGGTGAGGTTGTGATTCTCGACCGCTTCCGGCTTGCTCGACTGGGCGCGCAGCAGCGCCTGGTTGATCACCGTGTGGGCAATCGCCGGGCTCAGGTAGCGCTCGTTGCCGCGCAGCGCCGCCAGTGCCTGCTCAAGCTCGGTGGCGGTAGTGTCCTTGAGCAGGTAGCCATGGGCGCCGCTTTCCAGTGCCTGCATGATCAGCTCCGGGTCGGTGTGCATCGAGAGGATCAGCACCTTGCAGCGACAGCCGAGGGCGCGTAACCGGCTCAGGGCGTCCAGGCCGCTGGTGGAGCGCATGGAAATATCCAGCAGGACGATATCCGGGTCCAGTTGCATGACCAGTTCAGGCACCTGGCTGCCGTCGTTGGCTTCGCCGATCACGGCATAGCCAGGTATATCGGACACCAGCGCACGAACACCTGCGCGGATCAGTGAGTGGTCATCCACCAACAGCAATGTACAGGTCATGGGGCGTTATTTGTCTTGGCGCGTTCGAGGGTGCGGGGAGGCCAGGGAATCAGGGCGTCGATCTGGGTACCCAGGCCGGGCTGGCTGTTGACCGACAGTGTGCCATTGAGCAGGCCGACGCGCTCGAGCATTCCGGCCATGCCGCGCTGGCCTTCGTCGGCGGGACTGCTGGCGGGCGAGAAGCCCAGGCCGTCATCGCTGATCGACAGGGCCAGGCCTTCGGACTGGCGCTGGATGCGCACCACCAGGTTGTTGGCCTTGGCATGGCGCAGTATGTTGGTCACCGCCTCCTGGGTGATTCGAAAGGCGGCAATCGCCATGTCTTCGGGGATGCCGCCCAGGCGCTGGCGGCACTCCAGGCTCCAGTGCACGTTGGTGTTTTCAAGGGTACGCAACAAATGTGCGCGCAGGCTGGCTTCCAGGCCCAGGCTGGACAGTTGCCTTGGGTTGAGGATGGCCGAGACATCGCGAACATTGGCCAGGGTGTCGTCCAGGGTGCTGCGCAAGGTGCTGCAGTGCTCCTGCAACTCGGCTGGGGCACGGCGTTGCAGCCAGTCGGCCTGGAGCTTGGCGGCGGTCAGCATCTGGCCGATATCGTCGTGCAGCTCGCGGCTAAGGCGCTGGCGCTCGCTTTCCTGCACCTTGAGCAGCCGATCGGCGAGTTCCGCCGGGCGCAGGGCAATCGAGCGGGCCCACTGGCGCAGTTGCCAGGCAATGCTCAGCAGGGCAATCAGCTGCAGGGCCAGGGCGGCGGCCGGCAGCGGTTGCTCAAGCAGGTACAGGGCCAGGTTGACTGCAACCGAAGCCAGGCACAGCAGTGCGGTCGCCCAACGCAGCAGAGAGGCTCCGGGGCGCCAGCGCTTGAGTGTCTTGAGGCTTGAGAACATAGGAAATGAAGCCACTGAAATATCGCTGTTGAAAGCCTTGCAAAGGTCGAACTAGAGGCTTTTGTCGAATTGCCTTCAATAACGTTTAAATGTCGGCGCTGGGGTTGCGGCGATGAAAGTCTGCGCGCGGTGTCTTGGGGTTGCCGGGAGGTGTGCATGACTTCATCAGCGAGCATGGTATCACTTCAAATACAATTGGTCGCGAACTCTGATAACTGACTGAATAGCCAGATTTTACGGGCTGGTACGGCGGTTCCGATTGTCTGCAAATCTAGCACTTTGCCATCAGTTTGCGAAAATACAATCTTGTCCGATATCAATTAAGCGCAATGTTTTCTTTGGGCTAACTAGAAGCACCGGAAAATACACTAAGTTGGCCGTTAGTGTGCCGCGTCGGGGGGGCGGATAATCTTCGCCAGGGCATTGTTGTTATGTCCCTTAGTTACCCTTGGCTGGCGAGGAAAGTGCACTGGATTGCGCGGTGAGTGGCGCAGTCAATGAGGGGGCAGGGTGTTCGCAGGGATACCGGGTTTCGATGCAGGAGGCGCAGGCTAGAGCGGTTGCTGGGCTCAGGGCGGTGGCCAGGGTGTCGAGCAGCTGTACCTGTTCCTCGGTGTCCAGGCTCAGGCGGCCGGTGTGCGGATCGATCAGCTCCAGTTGCCAGGCCAGCAGGGTCAGGCAGCTTTCCAGGGCCTGCAGGGCTTCGCCTTGCAGTGCTGGATGCACCTGTGCCGGCTCCAGCAGGGTTTGCAACTGCAGGCTGTAGGCGGCGACCTCGACCAGGCCAAGGGTGTGTGCCCGCGTCACCAGGGTACCCAAGGTGTCGTTCAGGCAGTGGCAGGCATCCGGATCGTTGTCGATCAGTTGCAGGTGCAGCAGGCATTCCTCTGCCTTGGTCAGCAGCACCTGTGCGTCGACCAGGAAATCCTGCAGGGCGCTGTTGTGCGGTGCGTCGTTAGCCATCATTTGGCTCCAGCGCGAAGGGCTGGAGCAGGGGCTGGCCACCATGAGGCGATAGCTGACAAAAGCCTGACTCCGTTCATGCAATGAGAATGGCGTCACATTAATGGCTTATGGATATTGCGAACATCAGGTCTCACCCGATTGTCACTAGGGGATTCCCTGATGGGGTGTCTTCGATACGACCCTTTGCGGGCGTTTGCGACAGCGGAGAGGTGAGTGCAGTAAAGCATGATGGTAAAATGACATCAATGGGCTGCAGAGCATTTTCTACAAGGGGTCAAGCTCTGCGGCAAGCGGCCGATACAGGGCCATTGGATTCATTTTTGACACACCTGGGGGCTCTTCGATGGCTGGCATTCTCGACACGGTAGACCAAAGAACGCAGCTGGTGGGCGAGAACCGCCTGGAAATCCTGATGTTCCGCCTGGCTGGCCGGCAATTGTTCGCGATCAACGTGTTCAAGGTCCAGGAAGTGCTGCAGATGCCCAAGCTGACCCTGATGCCGCAGCGTCATGCGTATGTCTGCGGCGTGGTCAACCTGCGCGGGCAGACCCTGCCGGTAATCGACCTGTCCCAGGCCATCGGCATGCGCCCGCTGGAGCCGGGCCCGGGCAGCACCATCATCGTTACCGAATACAACCGTTCGGTGCAGGCCTTCCTGGTGGGCGGCGTCGACCGCATCGTCAACATGAACTGGGAAGCCATCATGCCGCCACCGACCAGTGCCGGTCGCCAGCATTACCTGACGGCGATCAGCAAGGTCGACGAGCAACTGGTGGAAATCATCGACGTCGAGAAGGTGCTGGCGGAAATCGTCCCCTACAGCGCCAAGGTGTCGCGCGACAAGCTCGAAGACCCGGTGCTGGCACGTGCCCGAGGTCGCGAAGTGCTGTTGGTGGACGACTCCACCGTGGCCCTGGCGCAGTTGCGTGACACTTTGTCGCAACTGGGGGTGAAGATGCACGTGGCCAGCGATGGCCTCAAGGCGTTGCGCATGCTCAAGGGCTGGGCCGACGCCGGCGAGGATGTCTGCGAGAAGCTGCTGATGGTCTTCACCGACGCCGAAATGCCGGAAATGGACGGCTACCGACTGACCACCGAGATCCGCAATGACCCGCGTCTGCGTGCGCTCTACGTGGTGCTGCACACCTCGCTGTCCGGCAGCTTCAACGAGTCGATGGTGAAGAAGGTTGGCTGCGACAACTTCCTCTCCAAGTTCCAGCCCGACAAGCTGGTCGATGTCGTGCGCCAACGGCTGATGCTGGATGAAGCCACGGCCTGAGTCGGTATAAGCTAGGGTTTTAACCGACACAAGGCAGGTCATGATGCGCCTGAGTGCGTTGTACCGATACCCGCTCAAATCAGCGCGCGGTGAGGCGCTGCAGACTTCCTCGCTGGACCTTCTGGGGTTGAGCGGGGACCGCCGCTGGCTGCTGGTGGAGCGTGACAATGGGCGCTTCCTGACCCAGCGCATGTACCCGCAGATGAGCCAGTTGGCGGCCTTGCACAACACCGATGGCAGCCTCACCCTGGCGGCGCCGGGTTACCCCGCATTGCACGTCGCCGTGCCGGAGCCGGATAACGACCTGCGCGGCATCACCATCTGGCGCGACAGCTTTCGCGTCCCGGATGCCGGGGACGCCGCTGCCCAGTGGCTCAGCGATTTCATCGGCAAGGACGTGCGCCTGGTGCATGTGCCCGAGCAACGCGCGCGCTATTTGCCCAGCGGTTATGGTTTGAACAGCGACCGCGTGGCGTTCGCCGATGGTTTCCCGTTGTTGCTGATCGGCCAGGCGTCGCTGGATGACCTGGTCGACAAGGTCGGGCGGCCGCTGGAGATGCTGCGCTTTCGCCCCAACCTGGTGGTGGAGGGCAGCGCGGCGTTCGCCGAGGATGGCTGGAAGCGCATCCGCATCGGCGCGGTCGAGTTCCGTGTGCTCAAGCCGTGCGAGCGCTGCATCATGACCACCATCGACCCGCAGACCGGCGAACGCAGCCCGGACCGTGAACCGCTGGCGACCTTGCGCACCTACCGGCAGAAGGAAGGGGATGTGCTGTTTGGCCAGAACCTGGTGGCGGATGGGGCAGGGGTGCTTGAGGTGGGGATGGCGGTGACGGTGCTGGAGTAGTTCGGCTGTGGACTTCTATCGCGGGGCAAGCCCGCTCCCACAGGTGTTGCACCATCCCTGAGGGCACTGCCAATCCTGTGGGAGCCGGACTTGCCGGCGATCGAGCGCGAAGCGGTCGTCATTCGGACAACGCCGAATAGGCTGGCTGGACTGACCTCATTGCTGGCAACGCCAGCTCCCACAGGTGCATGCAAATCTATTGTGGGAGCCGGCCTTGCCGGCGATGGGCTGGACGATCACTGATCGTCAAAATACCGCTCATGCCAGTCCACCAACGGCTGCGGCGAATTGAGCTTCTGCCCGTAGATCACCGAGTACGACAGTACGTTCTGCACATACTGGCGCGTCTCGTCGAAGGGGATCGACTCGACCCAGACATCGAAACTCAGGTGATCGGCACCGCGCAACCACTGGCGCACCCGGCCGGGGCCGGCGTTGTAGGCGGCGGAGGCGAGCACGCGGTTGCCGTTGAACTGGCTGTGCACCTGACTCAGGTAGGCGGCGCCCAGCTGGATGTTCTTGTCCGGGTTGAACACCTGGGCAGGCGTGGCCAGCGGGATGCTGAACTTGCGTGCGGTCTCCTTGGCCGTGGCCGGCATCAGTTGCATCAGGCCGCTGGCACCGACACTTGAGCGCGCATCTTCCATGAATGCGCTTTCCTGGCGGGTAATGGCAAACACCCAGCTCGAATGCAGGCCGCGTACTTTGGCTTCACGCACCAGGGTGTCGCGGTGGGCCATCGGGAAGCGGATGTCCAGGTCGTCCCAGTACTTGGCCTGGCTGATGGTCCGAATGGCCGGGAAATACCAACGCATGTCGTAGGCCAGCTTGGCCTGGGCGACCATCTCGTCACGGTTGAAATGACGGCTGACGTGGTACCACTCGCGACGCCCGTCGACGATCTGGCCGCGGGCGTGGAATTCCAGCGCGCGCTTGATCCCCGGGGTGTTGCGCACTTTGTTGACGAGCTGCTGGCTCAGCACCAGCGGCTTGTTGTTCAGCTGGTAAGGGGTTTGCGAGCGGTCGGCGGCGAGGAAGCCGTAGAAGTCGCGCTCGCGAGCCACGGTTTTGTACAGCAGCGGGATTTGCGGGTTCTTCGGCTGCGCAAGCTCCAGGCTGCGCGCCTGCCAGTAGCGCCAGCGGTTGCTGGTAGCGAGGTCTTGCGGCAGGCGCTTGGTCAGCTCATAGGCATCTTCCCAGCGGCCCAGGCGCAGCAGCAGGCGCAGGCGCCATTCGGTGACGGTGTTGTCACGCAGCTCCGGGTCGTAGCGGGTCATCAGGTCCAGCGCCCGCGGGTCGTAGCGACGCGCCAGGGTCAGGCCGATTTCGCGGGCGATGGCGACTTTCTCGTCGCGGGAGAAATGCATGCGGTTGGCGTAATCGTCAAGCAGGCTCATGGCCCGCTCCGGGTCCTGGCGGGCCAGGCGGCGCAGGCCGAGGCTGACCACGTCGGACATCGCCTCGTTGACCGGGGTGAAGCGTCCGGGCTGGTTGAGCAGTTCGGGCTTCTGCGCCACGTCGATCAGCAGGCGGCCCTGGGGTGCCAGGGTGTTGAGGCTTTTGACCAGGGTGTTGGCCAGCGCATAGTTGCGGGTTTGCGCAGCCAGCTTGGCGCGCTCCCAGCGTTTTTGCTCGGTCAGCTGGCCTTCGCCAGCCCAGCGATCGAACAGCGCATCGCAGGCTGCCGGTTGCGACTTGCCGACCAGCCAGAGTTTTTCTGCGCTGGCATAGCCTTCGGCGCGCTGGCCATGGCTGAGCTGGTACTGACCATTAAGGCAGTCCAGTTCGGTGAAGTTCAGTTTTGGATCGTAGTACTTGGTGAAGGGCGCCCAGTCACCGCGCTCGGCCAGCCAGCGCAACCAGCGCAGCTTCATCCAGTTGGCCTGGGGCAGGTCGCCGTGGGCGGCGAGGAATTTCTCGATTTCGTCGTTACTGGCGGTTTTCAGCCGGGCGGTCAGTTCGTCGTAGGCCAGGTAGGGCGTTAACGGATAGTCGCGCAGGGCATCGGCATAACGCAGGTACGGACCCTTGTCGCCTTTGGCCAGGGCACGTTTGGCTTCATCGTAATATTGACGTTGCTGGGTGATGTCGGTGGCCTGGGCTACACCCACCGCCGAGGCAGTGAGAAGCAGGCTGGATACTAGGCGGAACAGGCGGCTGCGCATGAGACTTCCGGGCAGTTTGACCATGAAAAGTGACGGCGAAGCCAGCACTGTTGGAGTTGCATTGCCTTAGCTTAGCCGGTTGCAACAGGCGGATGAAAGCATTGTGCTTGTATCTGGTTGTAAAGAAGCGGCCTGTCGTCGGAAGGTGCTGTAGGGCGCGCTGCTTAATGTGAAGCCGGCTCAAGTCGGGTAGAATGCGCGCCCGGTTTTTGGAGAAGATCATGACCCTGCTCAAATTAAGCGATGTGTCCCTTGCGTTCGGCGCCACGCCGTTGTTGGACAAGGTGTCCTGGCAGATCGCCCGTGGTGAGCGGGTGTGCATCATCGGCCGCAACGGCACTGGCAAGTCGAGCATGCTGCGCCTGGTCAAGGGCGATCAGAAGCCTGATGAAGGCGACGTCTGGCGTGCCCCGGGCCTGAAGATTGGCGAGCTGCCGCAAGAATTGCCGGTGGCCGACGGCCGTACCGTGTTCGACGTGGTGGCCGAAGGCCTCGACGGCGTCGGCGCCTTGCTGGCCGAATACCACCACCTGAGCCAGAACATCCATACCGATGCCGACCTGGAAAAGCTCATGCACGTCCAGCACGACCTCGAGTCGCGCGATGGCTGGCGCCTGCAGCAACTGGTCGACAGCACCCTGAGCCGCTTGCAGTTGCCGGCCGACAAGACCCTGGCCGAGCTCTCCGGTGGCTGGCGCCGCCGCGTGCTGCTGGCCCAGGCGCTGGTGTCCGAGCCCGACCTGCTGCTGCTCGATGAACCGACCAACCACCTGGACATCGGCGCCATTGCCTGGCTTGAAGATGCCCTCAGCGGGTTTGGCGGCGCCGTGCTGTTCATCACCCACGACCGTTCCTTCCTGCAGAACCTGGCCACACGCATCCTCGAACTGGACCGCGGCGGCCTGATCGACTGGAACGGCGACTACGCCAGCTTCCTGGTGCACAAGGAAGCAGCGCTGGCGGCCGAAGAAACCGCCAACGCCCTGTTCGACAAGAAGCTGGCCCAGGAAGAAGTGTGGATCCGCCAGGGCATCAAGGCCCGGCGTACCCGTAACGAAGGCCGCGTGCGTGCCCTCAAGGCCCTGCGCGTCGAGCGCAGCGAACGCCGCGAGCGCCAGGGCAAGGCCAACATCATGCTCGATGTCGCGGAGAAATCCGGCAAGCAGGTGATGGTCCTGGAAAACGTCAGCTTCAACCATCCGGGCGGCCCGCAGCTGGTCAAGGACTTCTCCATGGTCCTGCAGCGCGAAGACCGCATCGGCCTGCTCGGCGCCAACGGTACCGGCAAGACCACCTTGCTCAAGCTGATGCTCGGTGATCTTGAGCCCACCAGCGGCAAGGTCGAGTCCGGCACGCGCCTGGAAGTGGCCTATTTCGACCAGCTGCGCCATCAGCTGGACCTGGAAAAAACCGTGATCGACAACTTGGCCGAAGGTCGCGACTTCATCGACATCGATGGCCAGAGCCGTCACGTGCTGAGTTACCTGGGTGACTTCCTGTTCAGCCCGCAGCGCGCCCGGACCCCGGTCAAGGCCCTGTCCGGTGGCGAGCGTGCGCGCCTGTTGCTGGCCAAGCTGTTCAGCAAGCCGGCCAACCTGCTGGTGCTCGACGAACCGACCAACGACCTCGACGTCGAGACCCTCGAGCTGCTCGAAGAAGTGCTGTCGGCGTTCAAGGGTACCGTGCTGATGGTCAGCCACGACCGGGCCTTCCTCGACAACGTGGTGACCAGCACCCTGGTGTTCGAAGGCGAGGGCAAGGTGCGCGAGTACGTCGGTGGTTACCAGGACTGGATCCGCCAGGGCGGTTCGCCGAAGTTGCTCGGTGTAACCGAGAGCAAGTCGGGCAAGTCCGAGCTCAACACCGCTGTGGTCGAGGCCGTGGCGCCTGCGCCGGTAGCGGCAGCAGCGGCTGAAGCACCGAAGAAAAAACTCAGCTACAAGCTGCAGCGCGAACTGGAAACCTTGCCGGGCCAGATCGACGCACTGGAGCAGAAGATGGCGGCGGTGCAGGAAGAGATTTCTGCCCCGGCCTTCTATCAGCGCCCGATCGAGCAAACCAGTGCCGTCCTGGCAAGCCTGGAGAAAATGCAGGCTGAACTGGATGTGCTGGTCGAGCGCTGGGCTGAGCTCGACAGCTGAAGGGCTGGGCCCGGCGCATGAATCTGCGCCGGGCCCGCCAGGGTTTTACTCGGCTTTTTTCTGCAGGCGTACCGCGAGCACATCGCAGGGTGCGCCATGCAGCACGTCGTTGGCGGTAGAGCCCAGCAACAGGGCCAGGCCGTGGCGGCCATGGCTGCCGACCACGATCAGGTCGCACTTCTGGTCCTTGGCCAACTGGTGGATTTCCTGGCGCGGCTGGCCGTAGGTCAGGTGCGAATCGCCGCGGTTGATTTCCGGGTACTTGTTGAACAGGCGTTCCATGCGCTCCTTGGCCTGGTCGAACTGTTGCTGTTGCAGCTGGGACAGGTCCATCGGCACGTCGCCGCCAAAGGCCATGGCCATGGGCTCGACAATGTGTACCAGGGATACCTTGGTACCGGCAGGCGTGGCCAGTTCACGGGCGCGCTTGATGACCGGGTCGCATTCTTCGGTCAGGTCGACGGCAACCAGTATGTGTTCGTAGGGCATGAGAAGCTCTCCTGACAGTCGCGATAGTTAAAGTATGGTCGGTTTCAGGCTGATCGCTTCGAACCCCGGCTAACCAGCTCATTTGCAAAGCTTTATGGGAACAACAGATATGACGGTCTGGGTAGTGGTGTCAATCCTTGCGCTGATTCTCAGCCCCCTGGCCTGGCTGCGTCCTTCGCGCAAGCAGAGCGGCCAGATGGCCCTGCGCATGGAAGCCCGGCGCATGGGCCTGGCCATGCAGCTGGCGCCCCAGGAGTGGCCGCACTGGCTGCCCAAGGAGCCGCCAAGCCCCTGTGCACAGTACCTGCGGCCGCGGCGCCAGGGCCGTAGCGACAGCTGGTGCTACTGGCAAACCACCCCCGGTGTGTGGCTCAATCAGTGGCGCGAGCCCTGCACCGATGCGGTGCATGCCGAGCAGTTGGCGCGCTTGCCGGAGAGCGTCTACAAGGTCGAGGCGGGCCCGCAGATGGTTGCCCTGTACTGGGGTGAGCGGGGCGAAGCGGCTGTATTGCAGGATATTGCCGCGGTGCTCAAGGCCCTGGCCTGATCGCTATCAATAAAAAGCCCGATTCGCAGATCGGGCGGACAGGCCAGGCAGGCCGGCGTAATACTTCATCCCTCCGAGTGTAGCCATCGCGCAGCTATCTGCTGCAAATCTCCTCGCCGATTTCGCGTTGAACGAAGATCGACGCGTGTAAGCCATTGACCACTATCGCGTCACTGAATGGCGCGCCATCACCTGCGCGGCGGTTTGCCACCCTGTCAGCAGAAAATGACCGGAAAGTCGCGTTTTCACGCAGCTTTTGGGTATTTGACAACGGCGATCTTTTCGTTGAATGTGTGCATACCCAAATCAAACGGGCGTATGAATTGAGCGTTTGTATTGTCAGACGGCTCTTACAGAATCCCGACTATCGCGCTGGCGGGTGTGCCTGGAGCAAGGGTTCGGCAGCAACGGCCAAAGGCCGGCCGGCTCTTGCATCAGCGATCGGCGTGTACAGTTCAGCTTCCATATCGTGGAGATCAGTTGATGATTTACGAAGGTAAAGCCATCACGGTTAAGGCTCTTGAAAGCGGCATCGTCGAACTGAAGTTCGACCTCAAGGGTGAGTCCGTCAACAAGTTCAACCGTCTTACCCTGAACGAATTGCGTCAGGCTGTAGACACCATCAAAGCCGACGCATCGATCAAGGGCGTGATTGTCAGCAGTGGCAAGGACGTGTTCATCGTCGGCGCGGACATCACCGAGTTTGTCGATAACTTCAAGCTGCCCGAGGCCGAACTGGTCGCCGGCAACCTGGAAGCCAACCGGATTTTCAGCGATTTCGAAGACCTGGCCGTGCCGACCGTTGCCGCGATCAATGGCATCGCCCTGGGTGGCGGTCTGGAAATGTGCCTGGCTGCGGACTACCGCGTCATGGCCAGCAGCGCCAAGATCGGCCTGCCGGAAGTCAAACTGGGCATCTACCCGGGCTTTGGCGGTACCGTGCGCCTGCCGCGCATCATCGGTGCCGACAACGCTATCGAGTGGATTGCCGCCGGCAAGGAAAACCGTGCTGAAGACGCGCTGAAAGTCGGCGCCGTCGATGCCGTGGTGGTTCCTGAGCTGCTGCAGGCTGCGGCCCTGGACCTGATCAAGCGCGCCATCAGCGGCGAGCTCGACCACAAGGCCAAGCGCCAGCCAAAACTGGAAAAGATCAAGCTCAACGCCATCGAGCAGATGATGTCGTTCGAAACCGCCAAGGGTTTCGTCGCCGGTCAGGCTGGCCCGAACTACCCGGCGCCGGTCGAAGCGATCAAGAGCATCCAGAAGGCCGCCAACTTCGGTCGTGACAAGGCCCTGGAAGTCGAAGCCGCCGGCTTCGCCAAACTGGCCAAGACCTCGGTTGCCGAGAGCCTGATCGGCCTGTTCCTCAACGACCAGGAGCTCAAGCGCAAGGCCAAGGCCCACGACGAAATCGCTCACGACGTGAAGCAGGCCGCCGTGCTCGGCGCCGGCATCATGGGGGGTGGTATTGCCTACCAGTCGGCGGTCAAGGGCACCCCGATCCTGATGAAGGACATCAACGAAGCCGCCATCCAGCTGGGCCTGAACGAGGCTTCCAAGCTGCTCGGCAAGCGCGTTGAGAAGGGCCGCCTGACCCCGGCGAAAATGGCCGAAGCGCTGAATGCGATTCGCCCGACCCTGTCCTACGGCGACTTCGGCAATGTCGACATCGTTGTCGAAGCCGTGGTCGAGAACCCGAAGGTCAAGCAGGCGGTGCTGGCTGAAGTGGAAGGCCAGGTGAAGGAAGGCGCGATCCTGGCTTCCAACACCTCGACCATCTCCATCAACCTGCTGGCCAAGGCGCTCAAGCGTCCGGAAAACTTCGTCGGCATGCACTTCTTCAACCCGGTGCACATGATGCCGCTGGTCGAAGTCATCCGTGGCGAGAAGTCCAGCGAAGTGGCCGTCGCCACCACCGTGGCCTACGCCAAGAAGATGGGCAAGAACCCGATCGTGGTCAACGACTGCCCGGGCTTCCTGGTAAACCGTGTACTGTTCCCGTACTTCGGCGGTTTCGCCAAGCTGGTCAGCGCCGGTGTCGACTTCGTGCGCATCGACAAGATCATGGAAAAATTCGGCTGGCCGATGGGCCCGGCCTACCTGATGGATGTGGTCGGCATCGACACCGGCCACCACGGCCGTGACGTCATGGCCGAAGGCTTCCCGGACCGCATGAAGGATGACCGTCGCTCGGCCATCGACGTGCTCTACGAAGCCAAGCGCCTGGGCCAGAAGAACGGCAAGGGCTTCTATGCCTACGAGACCGACAAGCGCGGCAAGCCGAAGAAAGTCGCTGACGCGGCAGTCCTCGAAGTGCTCAAGCCGATCGTCTACGAGCAGCGTGAAGTCAGCGACGAAGACATCATCAACTGGATGATGATCCCGCTGTGCCTGGAAACCGTTCGTTGCCTGGAAGACGGCATCGTCGACACCGCCGCCGAAGCCGACATGGGCCTGGTCTACGGTATCGGTTTCCCTCCCTTCCGTGGCGGCGCGCTGCGTTACATCGACTCGATCGGTGTAGCCGAATTCGTTGCCCTGGCCGACAAATACGCCGATCTGGGTCCGCTGTATCACCCCACCGCGAAGCTGCGTGAAATGGCCAAAAATGGCCAGAGCTTCTTCGGTTAAGCGCCCAACGATATAGAGCGAGAGTGAATATATGAGCCTGAATCCAAGAGACGTGGTGATTGTCGACTTCGGTCGCACCCCGATGGGCCGCTCCAAGGGTGGCATGCATCGCAATACCCGCGCCGAAGACATGTCCGCGCACCTGATCAGCAAGGTGCTGGAACGCAACACCAAGGTCGACCCGAACGAAGTCGAGGACGTCATCTGGGGCTGCGTCAACCAGACCCTGGAGCAGGGCTGGAACATCGCCCGTATGGCATCCCTGATGACCCAGATCCCGCACACCGCCGCCGGCCAGACCGTCAGCCGTCTGTGCGGCTCGTCGATGAGCGCGCTGCACACCGCCGCGCAGGCGATCATGACCGGCAACGGTGATGTCTTCGTCGTTGGCGGTGTCGAGCACATGGGTCACGTCAGCATGATGCACGGTGTCGACCCGAACCCGCACATGTCGCTGTACGCCGCCAAGGCCTCGGGCATGATGGGCCTGACTGCCGAAATGCTCGGCAAGATGCACGGCATCAGCCGTGAGCAGCAGGACCTGTTCGGCGTGCGTTCGCACCGGCTCGCCCACAAGGCGACGGTCGAAGGCAAGTTCAAGGATGAAATCATCCCGATGCAGGGCTACGACGAGAACGGTTTCCTCAAGGTCTTCGACTACGACGAAACCATTCGCCCGGACACCACCCTGGAAAGCCTGGCTGCCCTCAAGCCTGCTTTCAACCCCAAAGGTGGTACCGTGACTGCCGGTACTTCGTCGCAGATCACCGACGGTGCCTCGTGCATGATCGTCATGTCGGCCCAGCGTGCCCAGGACCTCGGTATCCAGCCTCTGGCGGTGATCCGTTCCATGGCCGTGGCCGGTGTCGACCCGGCAATCATGGGCTACGGTCCGGTGCCGGCGACCCAGAAAGCGCTCAAGCGTGCGGGCCTGTCTATCGCCGATATCGACTTCTTCGAGCTCAACGAAGCCTTCGCCGCACAGGCCCTGCCAGTGCTGAAGGATCTGAAAGTGCTCGACAAGATGGATGAGAAGGTTAACCTGCACGGCGGCGCCATCGCCCTGGGCCATCCTTTCGGTTGCTCCGGTGCGCGGATTTCCGGCACTCTGCTCAACGTCATGAAGCAGAATGGCGGGACCTTCGGCGTTTCGACCATGTGCGTCGGCCTGGGCCAAGGCATCACCACCGTCTTCGAACGCGTTTAACCGTTCGCTGGATGGAAACCGGGGCCTGGTGCCCCGGTTTTTGTTTTTGCAGGAATTTTTTTTCAAGAGGGTGAGCAACATGCAGATACAACCAGGCGTATACCGGCATTACAAGGGGCCTGAGTATCGTGTGTTCGGCGCCGCGCGCCATTCCGAAACCGAGGAATGGGTGGTGTTCTACCAGGCCTTGTACGGTGAATTCGGCCTTTGGGTGCGACCGCTTTCGATGTTTCTCGAGTCGGTCGAGGTTGACGGCGAGCAAGTGCCGCGCTTTGCTTTGGTCAAGGCTGAAACCGGGCTGATTTCCGGGTCCGAAGCCAAGGGTGGCTAAAGCCCCGCGCTTGACCTCACTCTGTTGCCACTATATATAGCGGTGCCGCGTCAGGTACCTGCCGTGTTTTTATTTTCAGTATTCAGGAATTTTCCGATCCATGGGCAAATCGCTGGTCATTGTGGAATCCCCGGCTAAGGCCAAGACCATCAACAAGTACCTGGGCAGCCAGTACGTGGTGAAGTCGAGTATCGGCCATATCCGAGACCTGCCCACCAGCGGTTCGGCCAGCGCCAGCAAGGAGCCTGCCGCCAAGCGCGGCAAGGCCGCCGCGGGCGAGGCGCCGGCCCTGTCGCCGAAAGAGAAGGCGCGCAAGCAGCTGGTCGCGCGCATGGGTGTCGACCCTGACCACGGCTGGAAAGCCAAGTACGAGATTCTCCCGGGCAAGGAGAAGGTCATCGACGAGCTGCGTCGCCTGGCCAAGGATGCCGACACCATCTATCTCGCAACCGACTTGGATCGCGAGGGGGAAGCCATTGCCTGGCACCTGCGCGAAGCCATCGGTGGTGACGACAGCCGCTACAAGCGCGTGGTGTTCAACGAAATCACCAAGAAAGCCATCCAGGAAGCGTTCTCGCAGCCTGGCGAGCTGGATATCGACCGGGTCAACGCCCAGCAGGCGCGACGCTTCCTCGATCGCGTGGTGGGCTACATGGTCTCGCCACTGCTGTGGGCCAAGATCGCCCGCGGCCTGTCCGCCGGCCGTGTGCAGTCGGTGGCGGTGAAGCTGGTGGTCGAGCGTGAGCGCGAGATCCGTGCCTTCATCCCTGAAGAGTACTGGGAAGTGCACGCCGACCTGGGCACTGCCAAGGACGCCAAGGTGCGTTTCGAGGTGGCCCGCGAGAACGGCGAAGCCTTCAAGCCGCTGAACGAAGCCCAGGCCATGGCAGCGCTGGCGCAGCTCAAGTCGTCCAGCTACACCGTGGCCAAGCGTGAGGACCGTCCGACCAGCAGCAAGCCGTCGGCGCCGTTCATCACCTCGACCCTGCAGCAGGCCGCGAGCAACCGCCTGGGCTTCGGCGTAAAGAAAACCATGATGATGGCCCAGCGTCTGTACGAAGCCGGCTACATCACCTACATGCGTACCGACTCGACCAACCTCTCGGTCGATGCGGTAGAAATGGCCCGCAGCTACATCGAAACCGAGTTCGGCAAGAAGTACCTGCCCGAAGCGCCGATCGTCTACGGCAGCAAAGAGGGTGCCCAGGAAGCGCACGAAGCGATTCGTCCATCCGACGTCAACACCCATCCGACCAAGCTCAGCGGCATGGAGCGCGATGCCGAGCGTCTGTACGAGCTGATCTGGCGTCAATTCCTGGCCTGTCAGATGCCACCGGCGCAGTACCTGTCGACCACCGTCAGCGTCACCGCAGGCAACTTCGAGCTGCGTGCCAAGGGCCGTATCCTCAAGTTCGACGGTTACACCCGCGTGCTGCCGCAACAGAGCAAGCCGGGCGATGACGATGTGCTGCCGGAAATGAACCAGGGCGAAGTGCTCAAGCTGATCCAGATCGACCCAAGCCAGCATTTCACCAAGCCACCAGCGCGTTACTCCGAAGCCAGCCTGGTCAAGGAGATGGAAAAACGCGGTATCGGTCGTCCTTCGACTTATGCTGCGATCATCTCGACCATTCAGGATCGCGGTTATGTGACCCTGCACAACCGCCGCTTCTACTCCGAGAAGATGGGCGACATCGTCACCGAGCGCCTGTCCGAGAGCTTCTCCAACCTGATGGACTACGGCTTCACTGCCGGCATGGAAGAGAACCTCGATGACGTGGCCCAGGGCGAGCGCGACTGGAAAAACGTGCTGGACGAGTTCTATGGCGACTTCAGCAACAAGCTGAAGCTGGCCGAAGACGGCGAGAAGGGCATGCGTGCCAACCAGCCGACCTTGACCAACATTGCCTGCAAGGAATGTGGCCGGCCGATGATGATCCGCACCGCCTCCACCGGCGTGTTCCTTGGCTGTTCGGGCTACAGCCTGCCGCCCAAAGAGCGCTGCAAGGCCACCGTCAACCTGGTCCCGGGCGATGAAATCGCGGCCGACGACGAGGGTGAATCGGAATCGCGGGTGCTGCTCAACAAGCACCGTTGCCCGATCTGCTCGACAGCCATGGATGCTTACCTGCTCGACGAGAAGCGCAAGCTGCACATCTGCGGTAACAACCCGGACTGCACCGGCTATGAAATCGAAGAGGGCAACTACCGCATCAAGGGCTATGAAGGGCCGAGCCTGGAATGTGACAAGTGCGGTAGCGAGATGCAGCTCAAGACCGGCCGTTTCGGCAAGTTCTTCGGTTGCACCAACGCCGAGTGCAAGAACACCCGCAAGCTGCTCAAGAGCGGCGAGGCGGCGCCGCCGAAGATGGATGCGGTGAAGATGCCGGAGCTCAAGTGCGAGAAAGTCAACGACACCTACGTGTTGCGTGACGGCGCTTCGGGGTTGTTCCTGGCTGCCAGTCAGTTCCCGAAAAACCGCGAGACCCGCGCACCGCTGGTGATCGAGATCATCCCGCACAAGGACGAGATCGATCCGAAGTACCACTTCCTCTGCGAAGCGCCGAAGAAAGACCCGGACGGTCGCCCGGCGGTGATCCGCTACAGCCGCAAGACCAAGGAGCAGTACGTGCAGACCGAGGTTGATGGCAAGCCGACTGGCTGGCGTGCGTTCTACGACGGCAATGCCTGGAAGGTCGAAGACAAGCGCTGATTGAGCTTGGGGCCGCTGTTCGCGGCCCATCGCCGGCAAGGCCGGCTCCCACAGGGAGTGCAATCGCCGCCGACTCTGTGGGAGCCGGCCTTGCCGGCGATCGACCGCAAAGCGGTCGCCACCTAGACTTGCAGTAGGGCGGGGCAATCCGTGACACTCACAGACCGCCTTGCAGCCTTTCGGAGGGCACCCAGATGGCCCAGGAACTCTACACCCGCACCAACCAGAAGATTTTCTTCGCAGGCCTGGCCCTCGAAGCCCTTGGCAAGGCGCAGGAGAGCCGGGCCATGAATGCCCAGGCGCTGATCCAGGCCGAGCGTGAATCGGCGCTGTTCCACCTCTACGGCGCGCTGTTGGGCTTATGTCACGAGATTGCCGGGTTTTACCGCTTACCCCAGGCGGGCGCTCCCCGTGCCGAGCTGCTGCTCACCCGCGAAGTCCTTGAAACCATCGCCATCCCGGAAATGGCCGAACTGGTGGAACTGGCCGAACAACGCGAAACCTGGCTGGCGCAACTGCTCAGCGCTTATGCCGATTTGTTCCGACCGCCGGTCGCGAAAAAAGCGCCAAAAACCGACGTTACCCAGCCGCTGATCCAGGCGGTGAGCCTCGATGAACCCGAGGCGCCAGCGCTGTCGCGTGAAGAGCTGGAAAGCTGGCGGCAGAATCTCAAGGGCCTCACGGTTCGTTTTCGTGAAGGCTTGAGTGAGTGCTGATTGGGGCGGTGGCTGGTACAATGCCGGCCTTTCGTGGAGAACAGCCCTTTATGCCAACGTCCTTTCTAGAAATTGTCGAGTTGCCTGATGGCCGGATCGAGCTGCGCCGCGCCGAGGACGAGGGTTCGTTGGTAACCCTGGATTTCTCCGAGGACGCCAAAGCCTTTTTGCAAGGTCAGCACGTGGAAGTGGCCAAGGCCATGCTCAGTGTTGGCGTGCAGATGGCTGGCAAGCTGGTAGAAGGCGAGATCGATCGCGATGAAGGGCCGCGAGTCCTGCACTGATCGCCTGTGCGGCTTCCTCGTCCTGAGGAAGCCTGGCGAAATCAACTGTTGAAACAGACCTGAGTATCAGCCGAGGCGGATGTTCAGGCTTTGTGCGTCTCCGGCGCGAGCTGCATTGCTCAGTTGCTGGCGGGCGCTGCTGCTGACGGTGTTGAGCCAGCTGACCACGGTGTGGCTACGGCCCAGGCGCAGGGCGTCGCAGGCCAGTTGCAGTGCGCTCTGGTTGCCGCGTGGTTGCAGCAGCAGGATGCGCTCACGGTTCAGGCCGGCCTCGCGCAGCCAGGCCTGGGTCAGGCTGGCGGGTGGGGCGATCAGGGTTAGCCAGCGGGCGTCATGTTCTTCGCTCAACTCGCTCAGTTCACGCAGCATCGGGGCCAGCAGGCTCTGGCAGCTACCCAGTGCGCCACGCAAAGACAGCTCGCTGAAAACCTGGGCCGCGCCGGGGTGGGGCGCAGGCTTGGCGTTTTTCAGTCCGGGCAGCACCGGCTGGGCCAGGAATGCTTCGAACAGTGGCAATTGTGCTTGCAGCGGTACGTTCTGTGACGCAGGGGGAAACTGCATGATGCCTCCTTTACCGGCGTATGACGCCGACACTCAAGCCCTCGATCACCAGCTCCTGGTCTTTCAGGTTGACTTCGATGGGGGCGAATTCGGGGTTCTCGGCAATCAGCCAGACCTTGCTGCCTTCGCGCTTGAAGCGCTTGACCGTGACTTCATCGCCAATTCGGGCAACGACGATCTGGCCGTTACGGGCTTCGCGGCAGGTGTGTACGGCCAGCAGGTCGCCGTCGACGATGCCGACGTCCTTCATGCTCATGCCGTGAACGCGCAGCAGGTAGTCGGCGCGGGGGTTGAAGAACGCCGGGTTGATGTTGCAGGATTCTTCGATGTGTTGCTGGGCGAGGATCGGCGCACCGGCTGCCACCCGGCCGATGATCGGCAGGCCGCTGTCGTCGGGCTTGGCTTCGAAGCCGGGGATGCGAATGCCCCGTGACGCCCCCGGGGTCATTTCGATCGCACCCTTGCGGGCCAGGGCCTTGAGGTGTTCCTCGGCGGCGTTGGGCGACTTGAAGCCCAGTTCCTGGGCGATTTCCGCGCGGGTCGGCGGGAAGCCGTTGTCTTCCAGGCAGCGTTTGATAAAAGCCAGAATCTCAGCTTGGCGTGGCGTCAGTTTTAGCATGTCGATCGCTCTGTCTTTTTATACAGTGACTGGGATTATATACAGTGGGTGGCAAGCTGCAAGCGCCAAGCTTCAAGAAACGGCGCATGGGCGCTCCTGCAGCTTGCAGCTTGTGGCTTGCAGCTATGGTTTAATACGTGACCGCATGGCCGCAAAACGGCTGCACGGACTTGACAAAACACCGCTTTGAAACGTATGTTTCAAACAAGTGTTTGTCAGGCGGAGTAGTCATGGCCCAGTCGGAAACCGTAGAACGCATTCTCGATGCTGCCGAGCAGCTGTTCGCGGAAAAAGGTTTTGCCGAAACCTCATTACGGCTGATCACCAGCAAGGCCGGCGTCAACCTGGCTGCGGTGAACTACCACTTCGGTTCGAAGAAGGCCCTTATTCAGGCGGTCTTCTCGCGCTTCCTCGGGCCTTTCTGCGCGAGCCTTGAGCGCGAGCTGGAGCGCCGCCAGGCGCGCCCCGAACAAAAGCCCACCCTTGAAGAGCTGCTGGAGATGCTGGTTGAGCAGGCGCTGGTGGTGCAGCCACGCAGCGGCAATGACCTGTCGATCTTCATGCGCCTGCTGGGCCTGGCCTTCAGCCAGAGCCAGGGCCACCTGCGGCGTTACCTTGAAGACATGTACGGCAAGGTGTTCCGCCGCTACATGCTGCTGGTCAACGAAGCCGCACCGCGTATTCCGCCGATCGAGTTGTTCTGGCGCGTGCATTTCATGCTCGGCGCCGCGGCGTTCAGCATGTCCGGGATCAAGGCGTTGCGCGCCATTGCCGAAACCGATTTCGGCATCAATACCTCGATCGAACAGGTCATGCGCCTGATGGTGCCGTTCCTGGCCGCCGGCATGCGCGCCGACAGTGGCGTCACCGACGAGGCCATGGCTGCCGCGCAACTGCGCCCACGCAGCAAGTCCGGCAGCACCCCGGTCGCCGCCAAGGCCTGATGTCACGGCTGGGCGCGGCGAGCCGCATCGGCTAAGCTAGCGCCCCATGGCCAGTCTCGATTTCCTGCACATTTCCCTCGCTGATCAACGCCTTTATGGGTTCGCCCAGGGGCAGTTGCGCCTGCGTCTTGAGGTGTCCACCGCGCGCAACGGTGCCGGTGAGCTCAAAGGTTCGGGCTGCACGCCGCGTGGGCGCCATCAGGTGCGCGCCAAGATCGGTGCCGGCCTGGCGCAAGGCGCGGTGTTGCGAGGTCGACGCTGGACCGGCGAAACCTGGTCGCCTGAACTGCACGAACAATTTCCCGGTCGCGACTGGATCCTCACGCGCATACTCTGGCTCAGCGGTTGTGAGCCGGGCATCAATCGCCTGGGGCCGGTCGACACCTTTCGTCGTTACATCTACCTGCATGGCACTCCCGATAGTGAACCTATGGGCGTGCCGTTGTCCCATGGCTGCGTGCGCTTGCGCAACGCCGACCTGCTGAGCCTGTTCGACCAGGTGCCGGTGCATTGCCCGGTGCAGATCGACGAAGCCGCATGCCCCCAATGGGCTCACATCAGCGTCAACTGAAGGATCAATTATGAGTGCCAGCCTGCAAGGCTCCCTGATGGTCGACATCGCCGGTACCTGGCTGACCGCCGAGGACCGCCAGCTTTTGCGCCAGCCCGAAGTGGCCGGCCTGATTATCTTCGCCCGTAACATCGAATGCCCGCGCCAGGTGCGCGAGCTGTGCGCTTCGATCCGCGCCATTCGCCCGGAGCTGATCCTGGCGGTGGACCAGGAGGGTGGTCGGGTCCAGCGCCTGCGCCAGGGTTTTGTACGCCTGCCGGCGATGCGTGCGATTGCCGATAACGACAATGCTGAATACCTGGCCGAGCAATGCGGTTGGCTGATGGCCACCGAAGTGCTGGCGGTGGGCCTGGACCTGAGCTTCGCTCCGGTGCTGGACCTCGATCACCAGCGCAGCGCCGTGGTCGGCAGCCGCGCCTTCGAAGGTGATCCGCAGCGCGCCACGCTACTGGCCGGTGCCTTTATCCGCGGTATGAACGCCGCGGGCATGGCCGCCTGTGGCAAGCATTTCCCCGGCCATGGCTGGGCCGAGGCCGATTCCCATGTGGCGATTCCCACCGATGAGCGCAGCCTGGAGCAGATCCGCGCGGCCGATCTGGTGCCGTTCACTCGTTTGAGTGGGCAGCTGGCGGCGGTGATGCCGGCCCATGTGATCTATCCACAGGTCGACAACCAGCCGGCCGGTTTCTCCCGGCGCTGGCTGCAGGACATCCTGCGCGGCGAGTTGGGTTTCAATGGGGTGATCTTCAGTGACGACCTGTCCATGGCCGGTGCCCATGTGGTCGGTGACGCGGCCAGTCGAATCGAGGCGGCGCTGAGCGCCGGCTGTGACATGGGCCTGGTGTGCAATGACCGGGCAGCAGCCGAGCTTGCGCTGACAGCGGCCCAGCGCCTGAAGGTCAAACCTTCGCCACGTATCGCGCAGATGCGCGGGCAGGGCTTTGCCCGTACCGACTATCGTCAACAGCCGCGCTGGCTGGAGGCGCTTGGGGCGCTCAAGGAAGCTCAACTGGTAGATTGATTGCAGGGCTGCGTTGCAGCCCATCGCTGGCAAGCCAGCTCCCACAGGGTCCGTGTGGGAGCTGGCTTGCCAGCGATGGATTCACCGCGCACTAGCGCCGTGCCGCTTCCCCGGCAACGGCGCCAACAGCGCATCGATATCTTCCGCCGCCAAACGCCAGTCCCCCGCCTGCCGTCCATCCAGCACACCCGCCGCCAGCGCCGATTTCTCCTGCTGCAACTGCTGGATCTTCTCTTCCACCGTGCCCCGGGTAATCAGCTTGTAGACGAACACCGGCTTCTCCTGGCCAATGCGATAAGCGCGGTCGGTGGCCTGGTTTTCCGCTGCCGGGTTCCACCACGGGTCGTAGTGGATCACGGTGTCAGCCGCGGTCAGGTTCAAGCCAACGCCGCCGGCCTTGAGGCTGATCAGAAAGATCTGCAGCTGGCCGCTTTGGAAGTCCTGCACCGGCGCCCGGCGATCGCGGGTTTCGCCGGTCAGCAGGGCGTAGGCGATACCGCGTTGCTGCAGCTCTGCCTCGATCAATCGCAGCATGCTGGTGAACTGCGAAAACAGCAGCACCCGCCGGCCTTCGGCGAGAAGCTCTTCGAGCATCTCCATCAGGCTCGCAAGCTTGCCTGAATGAGCGCCCCGAGCGGTCGAGGCCTCGCTGTTGATCAGGCGCAGGTCGCAGCACACCTGGCGCAGCTTGAGCAGCGCTTCGAGGATGATGATCTGGCTGCGCGCCACGCCCTTGCGGGTGATTTCCGCACGGACTTTCTGGTCCATGGCCAGGCGCATGGTTTCGTACACGTCGCGCTGCGCATCGCTGAGCTCGACCCAGTGGATCATCTCGGTCTTGGCCGGCAGTTCGGTGGCCACCTGTTCCTTGGTGCGGCGCAACAGGAAGGGTTTGATCCGGGCGTTGAGGTGCTGCAGGCGTTCGCCATTGCCCTGGCGCTCGATCGGCACCCGGTAGTCGCGGTTGAAGGCTTTGGCATCACCCAGCCAGCCAGGCAGCAGGAAGTGAAACAGCGACCACAGCTCGCCCAGGTGGTTTTCCAGCGGCGTGCCGCTCAGGCACAGGCGCTGGCGGGCTTCGAGCTGACGCGCCGCCTGGGCCGCCTTGCTGCCCGGGCTCTTGATGTACTGCGCCTCGTCGAGGATCAGCACATGCAGCATCAGGCCCTTGAAGTGCGCCAGGTCCTTGGGCAGCAGGGCATAGGTGGTCAGCAGCAGGTCGTAATCCTGCAGGTTGTCGAAATGCTTGCGCCGGCCGATGCCCTGCAGGGCCAGAACCCGCAAGCCGGGGGCGAAGCGTTCGGCTTCGTCCTGCCAGTTGGGGATCAGGCTGGTGGGCATCACCACCATGGCCGGACGGGTCAGGCGCCCGGCGTTCTTTTCGCTGAGCAGGTGGGCGAGGGTCTGCAGGGTTTTGCCCAGGCCCATGTCGTCAGCGAGGATGCCACCGACCTCCAGCTCGCGCAGGGCCTGCATCCAGCTCAGGCCTTCGATCTGATAGGGGCGCAGGGTAGCATTCAGGCCATCCGGGGTTTGCGCCGGCTGCAGGCGGATGTCGCGCAGGCGCTCGCCCAGGCCGCGTACCCGCTCGCCGCCTTGCCAGCTCAGTGGCAGGTCTTCCAGGGCGTTGAGGCGGGTGGCGTCGAGGGTGGGCAGGCGCACGCTGGTTTCACCGGGCTCACGCAGGTAGAAGTCGCCGAGGGTTGCCAGTACCGGCTTGAGGCGGCCGTAGGGCAGGGCCACTTGCAGGCTGCGCCGTGCTTCGCCCGCAGGGGCGGGAATCTGCACCAGCAACTGTTCATCATCGCGGCGCTTGTGCAATTGCGCCGGGTTGAGCAGTTCCGGATGGCTGCGCAGCACGTTGAGCAGGATCGGCAGCAGGCTCAGGCGCTGGCCATTGACCTCGATGCCCAGTTCCAGGTCGAACCAGTCGCGGCCGCTGGCCTCGTCGATCTGCGCGTACCAGTCGTCAACCTCGGCGAGATTGAAGGCGAAGTCGTCGGTGTACTCGATCTCCCAGCCTTGCTCGCGCAGGGCAGGCAGGTCGTTGAGCATGAAGCGCAGCCAGGCCGCTTCGGAAGCCAGTTCCAGCAGGTCGCCGGCGCTCTCCGGCAAGGCCTTGCTTTGCCGGGTGGCGACCTTGAAACCCAGGCGCTGAAGGGTCTGGCGGATCTGGCTTTCGATCTCGGTGTGGCGCTGTATGCGTTGGCTGGTGGTGCCATCCAGGCGGGTGACTTCCTTGCCTTGCCTGCCGCTGGCGCGAATGCCGTCATAGTTGAACGACAGCGCCGCCCGGTGCTGGTGCTGGCGCTGCATCCTGCCGGTTTGCGGCACGTAGGCGCTGAATTCGTGGCTGCCCAGAATCAGGTGGGGCGTGGGGGCAATACCGTCGATGATCTTCTCGCTCAATGTTCTGGGGGTGGGGATCTGCCGATTGAGGGTGTGGATCCGGTGGCTGAATTTTACCACCTGGCTTTGCGGAACCACCGGCGCCGAAGCGAGGTACGAAGCAATGACTTGATCATAGCTGTGGCGCAGGCGGCCAATCCTTTCCTCGGCCGGATCAAAGTAGTACTGCCATCCTTGCGGCGGTTGCAGGTGTACGGGGTAATCGAGGCTTTGCCCTCTGGCATCAGGTCCAGCTCGTACACCAGCATGCGCCCGACGTGGCTGACGGCTTGGCCAGTCTGTCGAGCCAGTTTTCCAGGGGCGGGCATCCGGCTACTGCTCCATCATCTCCGGCGCAGGCGTCGGCGCGCTCACTGGCCGGTTGGCTGTGACCTTGAGCAGCAGGGCCAGGTGGCCGCCGTCGAGAAAGGTCAGCTCGCCATTTTTGATGTTGCTGTTGCTCTGCTTGAGCGGCTCGCTCTGGATCACGCTGCCATTGCCGTCGAACTGGTTGACCCAGAAGTTGGCATCCGCTGCGATGAAACGCTCTTCCTTGAGGGTCAGGTTGCCGGCGATGGGGAACTGGCCGAAGTGTTCTTCGCCATCGCTGATCGCCACCGTGCCGGCGTCCTGTTTCCAGGCCTTGTGCAGCAGCACGGTGTACTGTGGGTCGGCCGCAAGCTTGGCCGCCTCGTCATTCAGTACCGGTTGGCGCAGGTCAGCCTCGGCGACGACCTGGGCGCCGTTGCGCCAGTCTTCCGGGGCCGACTTGCTGGTGATTGCCGGCACGGCGTTCTGCCGCACCAGGATCATTTCGACCTGAAAAGTGCCATCGGCAAATGCCGCCGGGGCAATCAGCGCCAGCAGCAGGGTCAGGCTACGCATTGCACGCATGGATCTTCCTTCACGCAGATTGTGGGGTCAGGCGCTCGAACAGCGCCTCAAGGTTGTTGAAGCGTTCTTCCGGGCGCTCCATCGGCACCAGGAACTTGAACTGGGTGGCGCCTTCGAACTTGTAGCGTTTGGGCTGGCCCTGGATCAGCTTGATCAGTACCAGCGGATCGACCGGGGTCTCGGCCTCGAATTCGATCTTGCCGCCATTGGGCCCGGCGTCGACCTTCTTGATGCCGAGTTTCTCTGCCTGCAGCTTGAGCAGGGTCAGGCGCACCAGGTTCTTGGTCGGCTCCGGCAGCAGGCCGAAGCGGTCGATCATCTCTACCTGCAGGTCCTTGAGGCCGTCTTCGTCCACCGCCGAAGCGATGCGCTTGTAGAGGATCAGCCGCGCATGCACATCCGGCAGGTAGTCCTCGGGAATCAGCGCCGGCAAACGCAGGTTGATTTCCGGGCCACCGCCCAGCGGCTGGTCGAGGTTCGGCTGGGTGCCTTTGCGAATGGCCTTGACCGCGCGCTCGAGCATTTCCATGTACAGGGTAAAACCGACCGCCTGGATCTGCCCGCTCTGGCCTTCGCCGAGCAGCTCGCCGGCGCCGCGGATTTCCAGGTCGTTGGTGGCCAGGACGAAGCCAGCCCCCAGGTCCTGGGTGTTGGCGATGGCTTCCAGGCGCTTCTCGGCGTCCGGGGTGATCTGCTGGCGCGGCGGGGTGAGCAGGTAGGCATAGGCCTGGTGATGGCTGCGCCCGACCCGGCCGCGCAACTGGTGCAACTGGGCCAGGCCGAACTTGTCGGCACGCTCGATGATGATGGTGTTGGCGCTTGGCACGTCGATGCCGGTCTCGATGATGGTCGAGGCGATCAGCACGTTGAAGCGCTTGTGGTAGAAGTCGCTCATCACCTGTTCGAGTTCGCGTTCGCGCATCTGCCCGTGGCCGATGCCGATGCGGGCTTCCGGTACCAGCTCGGCAAGGTCGGCGGCGCATTTTTCGATGCTCTTCACATCGTTGTGCAGGTAATACACCTGGCCGCCGCGCAGCAGCTCACGCAGCAGCGCCTCCTTGACCGTGCTCTTGTTCTGCTCCATGACGAAGGTGCGCACCGACAGCCGGCGCGCCGGCGGCGTGGCGATGATCGACAGGTCGCGCATGCCGGCCACGGCCATGTTCAGGGTGCGCGGGATCGGCGTGGCGGTCAGGGTAAGGATGTCCACCTCGCTGCGCAGGGCCTTGAGCTGCTCTTTCTGGCGCACGCCGAAACGGTGTTCTTCGTCGATGATCACCAGGCCCAGGTCCTTGACCTTGACGTCGTCCTGCAACAGCTTGTGGGTACCGATGACGATGTCGATCTTGCCTTCGGCCAGGTCCGCCACCGCAGCGGCGACTTCCTTGGGCGACTTGAAGCGGCTCATCACCTCGACCGTTACCGGCCAGTCGGCAAAGCGGTCGCGGAAGCTGTTGTAGTGCTGTTGGGCGAGCAGGGTGGTGGGGACCAGGATCGCTACCTGGCGGCCGCCGTGTACGGCGATGAACGCGGCGCGCATGGCCACTTCGGTCTTGCCGAAGCCGACGTCGCCGCACACCAGGCGGTCCATCGGCTTGGCCGCGAGCATGTCCTCGCGCACCGCTTCGATGGCGCTCTGCTGGTCCGGGGTTTCCTCGAAGGGGAAACCGGCGCTGAAGGTGGCGTAATCCACCGACGGGTCGGCGAAGGCATAACCTTTGCGCGCGGCGCGGCGGGCATAGATGTCGAGCAGTTCGGCGGCCACGTCACGCACCTGTTCGGCGGCCTTGCGCTTGGCTTTCTGCCAGGTTTCGGAGCCGAGCCGGTGCAGCGGCGCCAGGGCGTCGTCGCTACCGGTGTAGCGGGCGATCAGGTGCAGGTTGGCCACCGGCACGTAGAGCTTGGCGCCCTCGGCGTATTCGAGGGTGAGGAACTCGGCGGCCTGGTTGTCGATCTCCAGGGTGGCCAGGCCCAGGTAGCGGCCGACACCGTGGTCGATATGCACCACCGGCGCGCCTTCGCGCAGCTCGGTGAGGTTCTTGATCACCGCATCGTTGTTGGCGTCGCTGCGCTTGTCGCGGCGCCGGCGCTGCATCACCCGCTGACCGAACAGCGGGCTCTCGGCGACCAGGGCAATGGCCGGCTCATCCAGCAGCAGGCCTTCGTCCAGCGGCGCGATGGTGATTGCCAGGCGCTCCTTGCCGGCAACGAAGGCGCTCCAGCTGTCGACGGTTTGCGGGCGCAGCTTCAGGCGCTCAAGCAGCTCCAGCAGCACTTCGCGACGGCCCGCCGACTCGGCGGTGAACAGCACGCGGCCGGGGAATTGCTTAAGAAAGCCCGACAGCGCCGCCAATGGCTGGTTGGCCTTGGCTTCGATGGCAAGGTTGGGCAGGACCTGGGCGGCAAAGCGCTCGCGGCCGACGCCGCTGTCGACGTCATCCTGGCTGACCACCACCCGTGGCCAGCTTTTCAGCCGGGCGAAGCAGTCTTCCACCGGCAGGAACAGCTCGGCCGGCGGCAGCAATGGCCGTGCCGGGTCGATGCGGCGCTCCTCGTAACGGTTGCGCACATCGCTCCAGAAGTGCTCGGCAGCCTGCTCGACGCCCGGCAGGGAGAACACCTGGGTGTCCTGGGGCAGGTAGTCGAACAGGGTCGAGGTGTCTTCGAAGAACAGCGGCAGGTAGTACTCGATACCGGCCGGAGTGATGCCGCTGGACAGGTCCTGGAAGATCGGGCAGCGGCGAAAATCGACATCGAAACGCTCGCGAAAGCGCGCCTTGAAGCGCGTCACTGCATCTTTTTGCAGCGGGAACTCGCGGGCCGGCAACAGCCGCACCGAGTCGACCTTGTCGATCGAGCGCTGGGTTTCCGGGTCGAAGGTACGCAGGGTCTCGATCTCGTCATCGAACAGATCGATGCGGTACGGCAGCTTGCTGCCCATCGGGAACAGGTCGATCAAGGCGCCGCGCACGGCGAATTCGCCATGCTCGTACACCGTGTCGACACAGCGGTAGCCGCTGGCTTCAAGGCGCGTGCGCATCTGCTCGACATCAAGCTTCTGGCCGATGTCCAGAACCAGGCTGCTGCCGAGCAAGAAGCGCGTCGGCGCCAGGCGGTGCAGGGCCGTGGTGATCGGTACCACGAGAATGCCGTGATCGAGCTCCGGCAGCCGGTACAGGCTGGAAATCCGCTGGGAAATGATGTCCTGGTGCGGCGAGAACAGGTCGTAGGGCAGGGTTTCCCAATCGGGGAACGGCAGCACCGGCAGCTCGGGCGCAAAGAAACGCAGCTCCTGCTCGAGGCGGTCAGCGCTCTGGCTGTCGGCGGTCAGCAGCAGGGTGAAGCGTTTGGCGGCACTGGCCGCTTCGGCAATGGCCAGGCTCAGGGCGGCGCCCGGCAGGTTGCCCCAGGTTTGTTTGCCGGCAGTGGCCGGCAGGTGCGGTAGACGCAGAACAGGCACGGGAGGTCGAGCTCCAAGCGTTGCGACAAAGACGCCAATTGTAGCGGGCACAGGCCCGCGCTGTCAGGTTTGTGCAGGCTAAAAGCATGTAGTGAATTGCCGGCGACAGGCGCTCATTGCCCGATGGGCTGCGGGGCGTCATAATGTAGCCCCTTTTTTCTGTCCCTACATGTGGAAGGTTCCCGTGACTCAGAAGCCCGACCAGTGTCTTGGTGAGTGGATTGATCGTGAAGCGCTTGCAGAAGCGATGATCCCGCTTATCGGTCAGCTCTACCGCAATAACAATGTGGTGAGCTCGATCTATGGCCGTAGCCTGATCAACCGCTCGGTGATCTCGATCCTCAAAGCACACCGCTTTGCCCGTCATCGCCAGACCGACGAAACCGAACTGTCTGTACACGAGACATTCCCGCTGCTCAAAGCCATGAGCGAGCTGAAACTGGGCGCCGCTTCGGTCGACCTGGGCAAGCTGGCCAACAAATTCAAGCAAGAAGGCAACGGCCGTAGCGCCGAGCAGTTCGTGCGTGAAGAAATGGCTGACGTGGTTGGCCAGCAAAACGTTTCGGCGCGCAAAGGCACTGACGTCGTGCTGTACGGCTTCGGTCGTATCGGCCGTCTGCTGGCGCGTATCCTGATCGAGAAAACCGGTGGTGGCGACGGCCTGCGTCTGCGCGCCATCGTCGTGCGCAAAGGCGCCGAGAACGATCTGGTCAAGCGTGCCAGCCTGCTGCGTCGTGACTCGGTGCACGGCCCGTTCGATGGCACTATCACCATCGACGAAGCCAACAACACCATCACCGCCAACGGCAACCTGATCCAGGTTATCTACGCCAAGAACCCGAGCGAAGTCGACTACACCCAGTACGGCATCGAGAATGCCCTGATCGTCGACAACACCGGTGTATGGCGTGACGCCGACGGCCTGGGCCAGCACCTGGCCTGCCCGGGCGCTGCTCGCGTGATCCTCACCGCACCTGGCAAGGGCGCGCTGAAGAACATCGTGCACGGCATCAACCATGGCGAAATCAGCGCCGATGACAAGATCATCTCCGCGGCTTCCTGCACCACCAACGCCATCGTTCCTGTGCTGAAGGCGGTCAACGACAAGTTCGGTATCATCAACGGTCACGTTGAAACCGTTCACTCGTTCACCAACGACCAGAACCTGATCGACAACTTCCACAAGGGCAGCCGTCGTGGCCGCGCCGCGCCGCTGAACATGGTTATCACCGAGACCGGTGCCGCCACTGCAGCCGCCAAGGCACTGCCAGTGCTCAAGGGCAAGCTGACCGGCAATGCGATCCGCGTACCTACGCCGAACGTGTCGATGGCCATCCTGAACCTGAACCTGGAAAAAGCCACCAACCGCGAAGAGATCAACGAGTACCTGCGCCAGATGGCCATGCACTCGGACCTGCACAAGCAGATCGACTACGTGAGCTCCCAGGAAGTGGTCTCCACCGACTTCGTCGGCTCGCGCCACGCCGGTGTGGTCGATGCCGAAGCCACCATCTGCAACGATAACCGTGTTGTCCTGTACGTCTGGTACGACAACGAATTCGGTTACAGCTGCCAGGTAGTGCGCGTGATGGAAGACATGGCTGGCGTCAATCCGCCTGCTTTCCCACACTAAGCTTGGCTTGGTCGTGAAAGACGGGAACCTCAGGGTTCCCGTTTTTTTTGCCTGAATTTCTCCAGGAGGTTGGATGCGCAAGGCAGTGTTGACAGGCGTGTTGCTGAGCCTGGCCGGATGCGGGCAAGGCGACAGTCTCGAGCGCATCAGCGGCCCGACCATGGGCAGCAGCTATACCGTGCAGTATGTGCGTACACCCCGGGGCCCGGCGCCGGAGCAGGTCAGGCGCGAGGTGGAGCGGATTCTCGAGGGCATCGATAAGCGCTTTTCCACCTACCGCAGTGATTCGTTGACCGAAGCCTTTAACAGACTGCCAGCGAACAGTTGCCAGCCAATGCCGGCTGATGTGCTTGAGCTGGTGCGGGTTGGCGAGCAACTGGCGCAGCAGAGTGACGGCGCGTTTGACCTGACCGTGGAGCCGTTGCTCGACCTGTGGGGCTTCGGCCCGCAGTCGCGCAGTGAAAAAGTACCGGATGCCCAGGCCCTGGCAGCCACTCGCCAGCGGGTCGGGCATGGGCATTTGCGCATTGTTGGCGAGCAGCTGTGCAAGGATGCGCCGGTGGAAGTGGACTTCAACAGCATCGCTGCCGGGCATGCGGTGAACTTGCTGGTGGAGCGGCTAAAAGCCCTGGGTGTCGCGGATTTGCTGGTCGAAGCCACGGGCGAGCTCAAGGCCATCGGGCGCAAAGCGGACGGCAGTCACTGGAACGTGGCCCTGGAATTGCCCCGCGATGATCGTCAGATTGCCCAGCAAGTGCTGGCGGTGGACGGTTTTGGTGTGTCTACCTCCGGTGACTATCGCAATTATTTCGAGGAGAATGGCCAGCGCTATTCGCACACCTTCGATGCGCGTCTGGGTAAACCGGTGAAACACGACCTGGCGGCGGTGACGGTGTTTGACCGATCGACGCTGATGGCCGATGGGTATTCGACCTTGTTGTTTATCCTCGGGCCTGAGCGGGGCTGGGAATTTGCCCTCCAGCACGAGATTGCTGCAGTGTTCGTGACCCGGGTTGCCGATGGTTTCGTCTCCCGCAGTACGCCGGCGTTTGCCCAGGTGAACAAGCAGTAACCAGTTTTTGTGGGAGCTGGCCTTGCCAGCGATGCAGGCGACGCGCAATCGCTGACACTGCGCTGATGCCATCGCCGGCAAGGCCGGCTCCCACAGGGTTTGTGTAAATGACATGTAGTGCAGAGAAAAATAGCCTACGACGCGACCAAGGGTTAATGTGCGCGGCGTTCAAGCTTGATTAGACTGCACCCGAATTTTTTCATGGCGCCGCTGGCGACATGAGGTAGCCCCGCCCGCCGATGTGGCGCGCGGGCCTGTTCTGAAGGAGTACGCATGGCTGTCTACAACTACGACGTAGTGGTGCTGGGTTCCGGCCCCGCAGGAGAAGGGGCGGCAATGAATGCTGCCAAAGCAGGACGCAAGGTGGCGATGGTCGATAGCCGTCGCCAGGTCGGCGGCAACTGCACCCACCTGGGCACCATCCCGTCCAAGGCCCTGCGTCACTCGGTGCGCCAGATCATGCAGTTCAACACCAACCCGATGTTCCGGGCCATTGGTGAGCCGCGCTGGTTCTCGTTCCCTGACGTTCTGAAAAGCGCCGAGAAGGTGATCTCCAAGCAGGTCGCCTCGCGCACCGGCTACTACGCGCGCAACCGCGTCGACGTGTTCTTCGGCACCGGCAGCTTCGCCGACGAGCAGACCATCGAAGTGGTCTGCGCCAACGGCGTGGTCGAGAAGCTGGTGGCCAAGCACATCATCATCGCCACCGGTTCGCGTCCGTATCGCCCGGCCGATATCGATTTCCACCACCCGCGAATCTACGATAGCGACACCATCCTCAGCCTCGGCCACACCCCGCGCAAACTGATCGTCTACGGCGCTGGCGTGATTGGCTGTGAATACGCCTCGATCTTCAGTGGTCTGGGTGTGCTGGTAGAGCTGGTGGACAACCGCGGCCAGTTGCTGAGCTTCCTCGACTCGGAAATCTCCCAGGCGTTGAGCTACCACTTCAGCAACAACAACATCACCGTGCGCCACAACGAAGAGTACGAGCGTGTCGAAGGCCTGGACAACGGTGTGATCCTGCACCTCAAGTCCGGCAAGAAGATCAAGGCCGACGCCTTGCTCTGGTGCAACGGCCGTACGGGCAACACCGACAAGCTGGGCCTGGAAAACATCGGCATCAAGGTCAACAGCCGTGGCCAGATCGAAGTCGACGAGAACTACCGCACCCATGTGCCGAACATCTACGGTGCCGGTGACGTGATCGGCTGGCCGAGCCTGGCCAGCGCCGCTCACGACCAGGGCCGCTCGGCCGCTGGCAGCATCGTCGACAACGGCAGCTGGCGCTTCGTCAACGATGTGCCGACCGGTATCTACACCATTCCGGAGATCAGCTCGATCGGCAAGAACGAGCAGGAGCTGACCCAGGCCAAGGTGCCGTATGAAGTGGGCAAGGCCTTCTTCAAGGGCATGGCCCGGGCGCAGATCGCCGGTGAGCCACAAGGCATGCTGAAGATCCTGTTCCACCGCGAAACCCTGGAAATCCTCGGCGTGCACTGCTTCGGTTACCAGGCGTCGGAGATCGTCCACATCGGCCAGGCGATCATGGATCAGCCGGGTGAGCACAACACTCTGAAGTACTTCGTCAACACCACCTTCAACTATCCGACCATGGCCGAAGCCTATCGGGTAGCGGCTTACGACGGCCTCAACCGGCTTTTTTGAGCGGCTCCGGCCGGTGGCCTGAGCCGGCCGGGGAGACCGATTTCAGCGATTCTCGAGGGTGGCGCTGGCCAAACCGGGAAAGTCTGTAATCAGGCTGTCTACGCCGAAGTCGGCGAGCCTGCGCATCAGCGCCGGCTCGTTGACTGTCCACACCGACACGTGCAACCCCTGGCGCTGGGCCTTGATCAGGCGCTCGGGGGTGCACAGTGTCCAGTTCAACGCCAGCAAGTTGCAGTCATAGTTCTGGGCGACCTTCAGCGGGTCGAGCCAGGCGTATTCGGCGACCAGCCCCCTGGAAATATCCGGTGTCAGCTCAAGCGCTGCGCCCAGCACTTCCCGTGAGCTCGAGGTGATGGTGATCTTGTCGAGCAGGCCGAACTGCTGGGCCATTTCGCGGATTGCCAGCACGGTGGTGGCGGCGCGGGTGCGCGAGGCACTCTTGACTTCCAGCTGCCAGTGCTCGAAATCGCACTTCTCGAACAGTTCCTCAAGGCGCGGGACAGGGCAGGGCGAGACCCAGCCCGGGCCGCCCTTGCGCGCGTCATAGGTGGCAAGGTCTGCCGCGCTGTGTTCGACGACCTTGCCGCGCCGGCCGGTGGTGCGCTTGAGGCTGGGGTCGTGGATCACCATCAGCTGGTTGTCGGCTGACAGGTGCAGGTCGAGCTCGCAGCGACGCACGCCGTGCCCAAGGCACTGCTGGAAGCTGGCGAGGGTGTTTTCGGGGGCTTCGCCCTTGGCGCCGCGGTGGCCGTAAATCGTGGTCACGTTTGTTCCTTCAACAAATAAGTGAAACTCAGGAGGCGCTTGGCTCGTTCTGCTCCAGGGCCTGGCGTCGTTGTTGCGCTTGGCGTTGCAGGATGTAGCGGGCCAGCAGCTGGCGCTGGGCATCGGTGGTGTCGACGAATTCGGTGCCGATCTCGTAGAGGCCATCGGCGTTGCGATCGCAATGGGTAACCTTGGCGCGCAGCAGCAGGCCCAGGGCCTGGGGCATCAGCACCATCTTCACCGCGATACGTGCGCCGGCAGCCACCGGCTCGGCCTGGCTGAACTCGATGCCGCCCTCGGACAGCACCACCGTCTGTGGCGCGCTCAGCTGCCCGAGCAAGGTCTGCGCGACCACCGCGCTAAGCAGGTCGATGCGCTTGTTCTGAGCCTTGAGAAAGGCGGCCAGGGTGCGGTCCTTGTCACTGAGCTGGCGCAGCAGGTGCTGGGATTCGAACTCGCTCAGGTGCAGTTCGCTGAGCAGGTTGAACAGCGGCGAAGTATCTTGCAACAAGTCCGCGCCAGGCGCTTCGGTGGCGCTCAACGGGCTAATTTCCAGTGCGATCTGATCCTCGATACGGTAGTATTCGCGGCGATCTTCTTCATCTAATGTCGACATGGCGAACCCATGGTAGCGGCGGTGGTCTGAGTGTAAAGCTGCTATTCAAGCCCCGCCACAAGGACGTTCCTCTTTCATCCGAACAAGCCCCGACATGTTCAGACCTCTCTTCGTATTCATCGGCACGCGTTATACCCGTGCCAAGCGTCGCAACCACTTCGTCTCGTTCATTTCCCTGACCTCGATGATCGGCCTCGCCCTGGGCGTTGTCGTGATGATCGTGGTGTTGTCGGTCATGAATGGCTTCGATCACGAGATGCGCACCCGGGTGTTGGGCATGGTGCCCCACGCCACACTGGAAACCGGCCAGCCGATCAACGACTGGCCCGCCCTTGCCAGTCAAGTAAAGCAGAACCCGCAGGTTCTGGCGGTGGCGCCCTTCACCCAGATGCAGGGCCTGCTGACCCATGACGGCAAGGTGCAGAAGGTGCTGCTCAATGGCATCGACCCGGCCCAGGAACGCAAGGTCTCGATCATCGACGACTTTATCCGCGAGGGTAAGCTCGATGACCTGGCTCCCGGCGAGTTCGGCATCATGATCGGCGACAAGGCGGCGACCAAACTGGGCGTTGGCATCGGCGACAAGCTGACCTTCGTCGCCCCGGAGGTCACCGTGACCCCGGCCGGCATGTTCCCGCGCATGAAGCGTTTCACCGTGGTCGGCATCTTCCATGTCGGCGCCGGCGAAATCGACGGCTACCTGGGCCTGACCAACCTGTCGGACCTGTCCCGCCTGCACCGCTGGAAGTCCGACCAGGTCCAGGGCCTGCGCCTGAAGTTCGACGACCTGTTCCAGGCCCCGCGAGTTGCCTGGGACATCGCCCAGAAACTCGGCGAGCAGGAGTTCTACGCCCGCGACTGGACCCGCAGCCACGGCAACCTGTACCAGGCGATCCGCATGGAAAAAGCCATGATCGGCCTGCTGTTGCTGCTGATCGTCGCGGTGGCGGCGTTCAACATCATTTCCACCCTGGTGATGGTGGTCAACGACAAGAAGGGCGATATCGCCATCCTGCGCACCCTGGGTTCGACGCCTGGGCAGATCATGGCCATCTTCATGGTCCAGGGCACGGTGATCGGCGTGGTCGGCACCCTGATCGGCGCGTTGGTGGGCATTTTTGCCGCGCTCAATGTCAGCGCCGCGATTGCCGGCATCGAGACCCTGATCGGGCACAAGTTCCTCAATGCCGACGTCTACTTCATCGACTACCTGCCTTCGCAGATCATGGCCGAGGACGTGTGGATGGTCTGCGGTGCGGCATTGGTCCTGAGTTTCCTCGCCACCCTGTATCCGGCCTGGCGTGCGGCACGCACCCAGCCTGCGGAGGCGCTACGTTATGAGTGAGTTGGGCATGAGTGATAAAGCAGTGCTGAGTTGCCGCAACCTGGGCAAGTCCTACGAGGAAGGCCCGGAGAAGGTCCAGGTGTTGTCCGGTTTGCAGCTGGAGCTGCACCCGGGCGAGCGGGTGGCGATCGTCGGTAGTTCGGGTTCGGGCAAGAGTACCTTGCTCAACCTGCTCGGCGGCCTCGACACGCCTTCCGAAGGCAGCGTCTGGCTGGCCGGCGAAGAGCTCTCGGCGCTGGGCGAACGCGCCCGTGGCCTGCTGCGCAACCGCGCCCTGGGCTTTGTCTACCAGTTCCACCACCTGCTGCCGGAGTTCACCGCGCTGGAGAACGTGTGCATGCCGCTGCTGATCGGCCGCACCGCCATCCCTGAAGCTCGCGAGCGCGCCGAAGCGTTGCTCAAGCGCGTCGGCCTGGGCCATCGCCTGAGCCACAAGCCGGCCGAGTTGTCCGGTGGTGAGCGCCAGCGCGTGGCCATCGCCCGGGCGCTGGTCAACCGTCCGGGGCTGGTAATGCTTGACGAGCCGACCGGCAACCTCGATCACCACACCGCCCAGGGCATCCAGGACCTCATGCAGGAGCTGAGCAGCGCTTCGCAGACGGCCTTCCTGGTGGTGACCCACGATCTCAACCTGGCGCGGCAGATGGACCGTGTGCTGCGTCTGGAAGACGGGCACCTGGTCCCGATCTGACGGCCCGCGCAATGTGCCCGCCGGGTTAGGCGGGCACCTGGTTTCTTTTCTTTACCCGGGTGCTTCGTTCATGTTCAGACCCTTGTCTATTTTCATCGGCGCGCGCTACACCCGCGCCAAGCGCCGCAACCATTTCATTTCGTTCATCTCCATGACCTCGATGATCGGCCTGTCCCTGGGCGTGTTGGCGATGATCGTGGTGCTGTCGGTGATGAACGGCTTTCAGCGCGAAATGAGTTCGCGCATCCTCGGCATGGTGCCGCACGCCAGCGTGCTCGGTGCCCAGCCGCTGGACGACTGGCGGCCGGTGGCGGCCGAAGCCTTGAAGAATCCTGAAGTGATCGCCGCCGCGCCACTGACCGAGATGGAAGGCATGCTTTCCTACAAAGGCTCGATGCAGCCAATCCAGGTCAGCGGCATCGACCCGGCCGAGGAGGGCAAGGTCTCGATCGTCGCCCAGCATATCGTTCAGGGCCGCCTCGAAGACCTCAAGCCGGGCGAGTTCGGCGTGGTCATCGGCGAAATCACCGCGCGGCGTTTTCGCCTCAACGTCGGCGACAAGCTGACCCTGATCGTGCCGGAAGTCAGCAGCGCGCCAGGTGGCATCACCCCGCGCATGCAGCGCCTGAACGTGGTCGGGGTATTCAAGGTGGGCGCCGAGCTGGATGGCTCGCTGGGCCTGATGCACATGGCCGACGCCGCGCAGATGCAGCGCTGGGCGCCGAACCAGGTGCAGGGCGTGCGCCTGAAGGTCAAGGACCTGTATGCGGCGCCGCAGGTGTCCAAGGCGATTACCGCGAGCCTCGGCGAGCAGTACCGCGCCGATGACTGGACCCACACCCAGGGCAGCCTGTTCAGTGCGATGAAGATGGAAAAGACCATGATCGGTCTGTTGCTGCTGCTGATCATCGCCGTGGCGGCGTTCAACATCATTGCCACGCTGATCATGGTGGTCAACGACAAAGGTGCCGACATCGCCATCCTGCGCACCATCGGCGCCACGCCGGCGCAGATCATGGGCACCTTCATGGTGCAGGGCAGCCTGATCGGTATCGTCGGTACCTTGATTGGCGGCGTGCTCGGGGTGGTCGCGGCGCTGAACGTCAGCCAGATCGTCGGCTGGTTGGAGCGGGTCAGCGGCCAGCATATCTTCACCTCGGACGTGTACTTCATCAGCACCTTGCCGTCGGAGCTGCAGTGGGGCGACGTGGCGCTGATCTGCAGTGCCGGCTTGATCATGAGCTTCCTGGCGACGCTGTACCCGGCGTGGCGGGCATCGCAGGTGGAACCGGCGTACGCCTTGCGTTACGAGTGATGGCCGTTACGGCCGCACTGCGGCCGATCGCTGGCAAGGCCAGCTCCCACAAGAGCCATTGTGGGAGCCGGCCTTGCCGGCGATAAGGGTTACACCGTCGGCAAGTCGATCACGAACCGCGTCCAGCCCCCAGCCGATTCCCCACGAATACTCCCCCCGTGCGCCTGCACGATCGAGCGGGTAATCGCCAGTCCCAATCCCGCATGTTCACTGCTGCCTTCGCGCCGCGCCGGATCCGCCCGGTAGAAGCGGTCAAACAACTTCGGCAGCAGCGCCGGGTCAATCGGCTCGCCACGGTTGGCCACCTGCAGCCGCACCAGGCCTTCCCGTTGTTCAATCGTCACGCGAATCTCGCCACCGGCCGGGGTGAAGCGCAAGGCATTGTCCAGCAGGTTGGACAGGGCCCGGCGCAGCATATGTCGATCGCCTGCCAAGGGTGCTTGCCCCTCACGGCTCAACTTCACTTCGGCATCTTCGGCCAAGGGGGCGTAGTACTCGAGCAAGGCATCGGCCTCGTCCTCAAGCGCCAGCTGTTGGCGGCTGGGCATCAACAAACCGTGGTCGGCCTTGGCCAGGTAAAGCATGTCGTTGACCAGTTGCGCCATCCATTGCAGTTCTTCGAGGTTGCTGTGCAGCGCCTCGCGGTATTCATCCAGGCTGCGCGGCCGGGTCAGGGTCACCTGGGTGTGGGTCAGCAGGTTGGACAGTGGCGTGCGCAGCTCATGGGCAATGTCGGCGGAGAACGCCGAGAGGCGCTGAAAGGCATCGTCCAGGCGTTCGAGCATGGCATTGACGGTCTGCGCCAGCTCCGCCAGCTCTACTGGCATCTGCCCCTCCGGCAGGCGCGTGGTCAGCGAACGCGCCGAAACCCCGGAGGCCACTTCACCCATCTGGCGCAATGGCCGTAGCCCGCTGCGCGCTGCCCAGGCACCGAGCAGTGCGGTGGCCAGGGCCGAGAGGCCGACGGTGAGCCAGATCAACTGCTGCATGCGCTGGAGAAAATGCTGGTGGTGGGTGATGTCGAGAAACAGCGTCAGCTGTGCGTCGCCGTCGTTGAGGTTGACGCACAGGCTGCGGTAGTCGACGCCACTGGCGTGCAAGGTGCTGAGCCCGACCACCTGCGGCGAGTCGGGCAGGCCGGCCTGGCTGTCGAACCAGATGCGCCCGTCACGGCCACCAATGCGCACGGCAAGGTCGGCCTGGTGGCTGAGTTCGGTCTGCAGGGCGGGCAGGCGCGGGGCGAGGCTGGCTGGGCTATCTACGCCTTCGAGCATCTGGCGCAACAGCGACAGGCGGCTGTTGAGCAATTGCTGGTCGAGTTCGATGAAGTGAGTGGCGCTGGCGCGGCTGAAGAGGATGCCGGCGGTCAGCGACACCACTGCAGTGCAGGCGGCAAACAGCAACGCCAGGCGGCTCCCGAGGGACAAGCGACGCATCAGGCGCCGCGCTCTTCAAGCACATAACCCATGCCGCGCACGGTATGGATCAGCTTGTTGTCATGGGCGTCGTCGATCTTCAGGCGCAGGCGGCGGATCGCCACTTCGATGACGTTGGTGTCGCTGTCAAAGTTCATGTCCCACACTTGCGAGGCGATCAGCGACTTGGGCAGCACCTCGCCCTGGCGGCGCAACAGCAGTTCGAGCAGGGCGAACTCCTTGGCGGTCAGGTCGATGCGCTGGCCTGCGCGTTCGACCCGGCGGCGGATCAGGTCCAGGCGCAGGTCGGCCAGGCCCAGGGTGGTTTCCTGCGCCGGGCTGCTGCCACGGCGCAGCAGGCTGCGCACCCGCGCCAGTAACTCGGAAAAGGCGAAAGGCTTGACCAGGTAATCGTCGGCGCCCAGTTCCAGGCCATGCACGCGGTCTTCCACGGCGTCGCGGGCAGTGAGGAACAGCACCGGGATTTCCAGGCCGGCGGCGCGCACGGCCTGGAGGATCTGCCAGCCATCGCGGCCGGGCAGCATGACATCGAGGATCAGTAAATCGTAGTCGCCGGTCAGGGCCAGGTGCTGGCCGGTATTGCCGTCGCTGGCAAGCTCGGTGGCGAAGCCCGCTTCACTGAGGCCCTGGCACAGGTACTGGCCGGTCTTGGTCTGGTCTTCGACGATCAACAGTTTCATCGGCTGGCTCTTTAGCGTGAATTGCCGGAGGGTTATACCGCGCCGGGTGTGCCGGGTGGCCAAGCTGACAAAGTTGTAATCTTTTTGTCAGGTGACTGCCAGCGGCGGTTTTCTACAGTGAAGGCTGAATCGTCGCAACCCTGGAGTGGGCTTGAAATGAAACACCTTTTTATTGTTGGCGCTCTGGCGCTGTTCAGCCTTCCGGTCCTGGCATCACCCGCGCATTCCTACGCCTTCGGGCAGCCTGCGCCCGCGAGCAAGGCGACTCGCACCGTCGAAGTGGTGATGGGCGACATGTACTACGCGCCGCGCAGCCTTGAGGTCAAGGCCGGGGAGACCGTGCGCTTCGTGCTGGTCAACAAGGGGGCGGTCGTCCATGAATTCAGCCTGGGCGATGCTGTAATGCATGCCAGGCACCAGAAAGAAATGCTCGCCATGCAAGGCCAGATGGACCATTCCGCCATGGGGCACGGCGGTATGGACCATGGCGCAAGCATGCAGCATGACGATCCGAACACGGTGATGGTCGAGCCCGGCAAAAGCGCTGAGCTGACCTGGACCTTCAGCCAGTCGACGCCGATCGAGTTCGCCTGCAACGTGCCCGGCCACTACCAGGCGGGCATGGTCGGCAAGCTGACCATCGGCCAATAACAGCCGATTGCCCAATGCATGGCCTAAAACCGATAAACTAGGCGCATTTGCTCCTACAGGTTTTAGCCATGCATCCTGCCGCCGAACATTCTCCGCTGGGTAAATCCAGCGAATACGTCGCTACTTACACACCCTCGCTGCTGTTCCCGATCCCGCGGGCGGCAAAATGGGCCGAGCTGGGCGTCAGCGCCGAGACCCTGCCATGGCT
Source organism: Pseudomonas sp. ZL2 (assembly GCF_054788455.1). Taxonomy (NCBI): domain Bacteria; kingdom Pseudomonadati; phylum Pseudomonadota; class Gammaproteobacteria; order Pseudomonadales; family Pseudomonadaceae; genus Pseudomonas; species Pseudomonas sp. ZL2. Next base: position 171,034 of record NZ_JBGOGX010000002.1, read on the forward strand.
GGGTGTCGACTTCTGGAACTGCTTCGAGCTGTCCTGGCTGCTGCCGTCGGGCAAGCCGGTGGTGGCCATTGGCGAGTTCGCCATCCCGGCCGATTCGCCGAACATCATCGAGTCGAAGTCCTTCAAACTGTACCTCAATTCGTTGAACCAGACCGTGTTCGAGTCGCCAGCGGCGTTGCAGGCGTGCCTGGTCAAGGACCTGTCCGCTGCTGCCGGCAAGCCGGTGGGCGTGCAGATCCGCAGCCTGGCCGAGGTCGAAGGGCAGGGCGTGGTCGGCTTGCCAGGTGTGTGCATCGATGAGCTGGATGTCAGCATCAGCAATTACGAGCAGCCACAACCGGAGCTGCTGCGTTGCGACAGCAGCAACATTGTGGAAGAAACCCTGCACAGCCATTTGCTCAAGTCCAACTGCCCGGTCACTGGCCAGCCGGACTGGGGCAGTGTCACTGTGCATTACCGCGGCGCGGCGCTGGATCATGCCAGCCTGCTGACCTACCTGATCAGCTTCCGCCAGCATGCCGACTTCCATGAGCAGTGCGTCGAGCGTATCTACCTCGACCTCAAGCGCCTGCTCAACCCCGAACACCTGACGGTCTATGCCCGTTACGTGCGCCGCGGCGGTCTGGACATCAACCCGTACCGCAGCACCGGGCAGGTGACCCTGGCGAACCTGCGACTGGTTCGCCAGTAACGAAAAAGCCCCGTTCGATGACGGGGCTTTTTTATTCAGGTGGGCTTAGATGCCCATGCTTTGCAGGCTCTGAACGATATTGCGCAAGGTGGCGGTCAGGCCCGGGTGCTCGACTTCGAAACGCTCCACGGCGAGGTTGACGCCATCGACCAGGTTGTTGTCCGGGGTCTTGTTTTCTAGTTCGATCTTCGCCTCGATTTGCTGCATCAATACATGCAGGTCGGCTCGCTCTTCTTCGGTGAGCGGTGGATTTTGCTCCAGTTGCTCGCGCAGGGCGTCAAGTTGCTCTTGCAGTTCGCGGGCAGGCATGGGTGTTCTCCCTCTATGAATAGGCACAGTCATGGACCCCGGCAGTGGGTGAAAGGTCCATGCCCTGTCTACTAGAGTAATCCACCGGCCAGCGCTTTGCATGACCCTGATCAATGGCGCTGTTTCAGGGTTTTTCGCCTTTGCGCCGGCGCTGGCCGATATCCGCCAGGCAATCGGCCAGGGCTTCAAGGTGGTCGACCACTGAATGCACGCCCAGGGCAAACAACTGCAAGGTGGCCTGGCCGCGCTGGCGTTCCTGCTCCTTGGGGCTCAGGGCCTGCCACTGGCTGCTGGGCCCGCAGGACGCCAGGCCGATGGTCCACAATCCGGCATTGAGGCCTGATTGCAACAGGCGCGGTTCGTCACTGACCAGCACGCAACCGTCGAGTTTGCTCGCCTTCAGCTGCATGAGCGCCCGCCAGCAGGCATCTGGAGCAGGCCAGGGTGTTTGGCAACCGGGGTAGCCACTGAGCCAGGCGGGCAAGGGGCTTGCCAGATGGTTGCCATCCGCTGCCGGCAGCTCATCGAGCCAGGCGCAAGGAACCTTTTGCTGGTACAGCCAGTCAAGGGTGGGTAGCGCGCCGGGAGTCGGGCAGGGGGTTCGAGCATCAGGACCCGGATTCACTTCGACAAGGCAGCCGCGCAAGCCGAACAGCAGGGCAGTGATGGCGGGGGAGTCTGACATGGCAACGTCCCTGAAATAACTTGCAGGCTACGCTGGGGTTGTGACCTTTTGGTGACGCTGCCGATACACAGTTGTTCACATTTTTGCGACGCTGTTTATGCCAAGCTGTTTAACGGCAGCGGAGGCTTTATACTGGCTTCATTTTTCGGCGTAGGACGCGCAGCGTCTGCCCCAGTTCGAGGAGTAACTCTATGCTTAGGATCGGCCTGATCGATCGGATGACCCGGGCCTGTGTCTGTGCCGGCCTGCTTTTGGCGCCTGTAGTCGCGGCCCAGGCGGCGACTGAGGATGATCCATGGGAAAGCATCAACCGGCCGATCTTCCGCTTCAACGACACGGTCGACACCTATGCCCTCAAGCCGCTGGCGCAGGGTTACCAGGCGGTCACCCCGCAGTTCCTCGAAGACGGCATCCACAACATGTTCCGTAACCTGGGCGATGTCACCAACCTGGCCAACAACGTGCTGCAGCTCAAGCCGCACGCGGCCGGCGTCGACACTGCGCGGCTGATCGTCAACACCACCTTCGGCATCGGCGGCTTCTTCGATGTCGGCACCAAGATGGGCCTGCAGCGCAACGACGAAGACTTCGGCCAGACCCTCGGCTACTGGGGCGTGGGCAGTGGTCCGTACGTGATGCTGCCGTTGCTCGGCCCGAGCACCGTGCGTGATGCCATCGCCAAGTACCCGGACACCTACACCGAACCCTACCGCTACATCGACCACGTGCCGACCCGCAACACCGCCGCCGCCGTCGATGTGGTCGACACGCGTGCCAGCCTGCTGTCGGCAGAAAAGCTGATCAATGGCGACAAATACATCTTCATTCGCAACGCTTATCTGCAGAATCGCGAATTCAAGGTCAAGGATGGCGAAGTCGTCGACGACTTCTGATCCGGGCGGGCAAGCAAAAGGCGACCTTCAGGTCGCCTTTTTTGTGTCTGCATTTATTTCATGCTGAGGATGCGCAAGCCGAGCTTCTGTCCGCCGTCTGCCTGGTCGGCGATCCACACCACTTCGGTGCTTGCTTCCAGGCCTTTCAGCGCCGTGTGCTCGGAATCGATACGCACCTCGAGGTTATCGCCGACCTTGAACTGGCGCGGCGACTGGACCTGCATGCCGCTGCTGGAGAGGTCCAGGCAGACCGCAGTGATGACTTGGCCTGCGTGGATCAGGCTGACATCTGCATCCACCCGCATGCGAATGAAATCGCGCTTCTCGCTGTAGTCCATGTGCACTGAACTCATGTCTGCATCCTTTCATTGCGTTGCGGTTGGAGAGGTTTTTATAACTCCCGGTGCTTTCGGCTGTAAAGAGCATCGGCGACCATCGGTGTGCCCTTGAAACGCCCGGCGGATGGGAGTACCGTCTGCGCCTTACAAGGCACCTCTGCTATTTGCCGGACAGGTTTTCATGTCCTACAACTCATAGAAGAGTAGCTCGAAGTGAATCCAGTACGTGGGCCGATGCTCACCTACGCCCAACTTATTCCTGGCGCCGTTTGCCCACATGCAGAAAACCAGTGCAACGCTGCTGATAATCGATGACGACGACGTCGTACGTGCGAGTCTTGCCGCCTACCTGGAAGACAGCGGTTTCAGCGTCCTGCAGGCAGCCAATGGCCAGCAGGGCCTCCAGGTCTTCGAACAGGAACACCCTGATCTTGTGATCTGCGATCTGCGCATGCCGCAAATGGGCGGCCTGGAGCTGATTCGCCAGGTGACCGAGCGCGCGCCGGAATTACCGGTAATCGTGGTTTCGGGTGCCGGGGTGATGAACGACGCCGTCGAAGCCCTGCGCCTGGGTGCGGCCGACTACCTGATCAAGCCGCTGGAAGACCTCGCGGTACTCGAGCATTCGGTTCGCCGGGCCCTGGACCGCGCGCGACTGGTGCTGGAAAACCAGCGCTACCGGGAAAAGCTCGAAACCGCCAACCGCGAGCTCGAGGCCAGCCTGCACCTGCTGCAGGAGGACCAGACTGCCGGGCGTCAGGTGCAGATGAACATGCTGCCGGAAAGCCCCTGGGTGGCCGACGACCTGTCGTTCGAGCACCAGATCATTCCGTCGTTGTACCTGTCGGGCGACTTTGCCGACTATTTCCGCGTCGATGAAAGGCGAATCGCCTTTTATCTGGCAGACGTTTCCGGGCATGGCGCTTCTTCGGCCTTCGTCACCGTGCTGCTGAAGTTCATGACCACGCGCCTGCTGTTTGAATTCAAGCGCGGCGGCAAGTTGCGCGATTTCAAGCCTTCCGAAGTACTCGGGCACATCAACCGCGGCTTGATCAACTGCAAGCTGGGCAAGCATGTGACCATGGTCGGCGGTGTTATCGATGAAGATACGGGTATCATGACCTACAGCATCGGCGGTCACCTGCCGTTGCCAGTGCTTTATACCCCGGGCCAGAGCCGTTATCTGGAGGGCCGTGGGTTGCCGGTCGGGTTGTTCGAGGAGGCTGTCTACCAGGACCATATCCTGGAGTTGCCGCCGCAGTTCAGCCTGACCCTGCTATCTGATGGCATTCTGGACCTTTTGCCGGGTGAAACACTCAAAGATAAAGAGGCGGCCCTGCCTGAAATCATCAAGGCCGCAGGCGGTAGTCTGGATGGGCTGCGCCAACGATTCGGATTAGCTACGCTTGGGGAGATGCCGGATGATATCGCCCTATTGGTGTTGAGCAGGAACCTTCAATGAGTACGGGTAGAATCCAGTTCGCCGAGCAGAATGGCACCTTCGTGCTGAAGTTTGTCGGTGAAGTGCGCCTGACCTTGTGTTCGGCGCTGGATGCGACGATTGAAAAGATCTTCACGGCGCTGAATTTCTCGGCGATCGTCATCGATCTGACAGAAACCAACAGCATCGACAGCACCACCCTGGGCTTGCTGGCCAAGCTCTCGATCCTGTCGCGGCAAAAGGTCGGGCTGTTGCCAACGGTGGTCACCACCCACGCCGACATCACCCGCTTGCTGCAGTCGATGGGCTTCGACCAGGTGTTCAACATCGTTGACCGGCCAATCCCGTGCCCGGAGTGCCTGACCGACCTGCCGTCCCAGGACCAGAACGAAGACGTGGTGCGTTCCAAGGTACTGGAAGCGCACAAGATCCTCATGGGCCTGAACGACTCCAACCGCGAAGCCTTCCACGACCTGGTCAACGCCCTCGAGCGCACCTGATCACCGACCAGGGCGCCGTTCTGGTGCCGGTCAAACCTCTTTGCAGTCAGCTTGCCGTGGTGGAAATTCCGTTGCCTCGCTGCCATCGGCGTTGAGCTGGAAAATCCGCGCCGGTTGCCCCTGTTCATTGAAAAACACCTGGCCCAGGCCCGCGCTGTTCCACAGCCGCTCGCCGGCCTTGCTGTGGGCGGGTGTACGCGGGATCACTTGCATCTGCCGGCGCTTGGTAAACCAGTTGAGCGGTGAACGTGGCGAGTACAGCCAACGGTTGAGGCGGTCGAAGGTATCCAGCAGGCGCTTGGGGAACTGGTTCTTGATGCCGCTGCTGGTGATCTGCCACAGGTGCGGGGCGCGTTGGCGGTGGCGGATCAGTACCTCGTAGACGAACGAGTAATGCACGTCGCCGGAGAGAATCACGTAATGCCCCGGCGTCCGTGAGTGGCGGAAGATATTCAGGATGACCTGCGCCGCGCCGCGATGGGCCATCCAGTTCTCGGCATCGACCAGCAGCGGATAGCCCAGCCAGCTGAACACGCGCTGCACGGTCTCGATCAGCTTGACGCCGAAGATCGGCGCTGGCGAGACGATGATTGCCGAGGGATGGTCGAGCAGCGCCTGTTGCAGCTCGCTGAGGGCTTCCCAGTCGAGCAGGCCGGAGGGGCGTTTGAAGTTGCTCTCACTACGCCAGCGCCGGGTGCGGGTGTCCAGCACCAGCAGTGCCGGGCTGCTCGGCAGGACGAACTGCCAGCCCTGAAAGCGCAGCACCTCGTTGATCAGGGCATCCTGCAACGGTGTGTCGAGGTAGTCGTCGGCATCGGCACTGTGGCTGAAGGCCTGGCAGTGCTCCAGCAGCGCGCTGAACGCCTCCGGATTGTTGCCCCAGCCCTGGCACAGCAGGTAGCCGAGCAGGGCGTTGCCGATGATGCGCTTGGAGAAAGGGTGGCCGTAGGCGGTTTCTTCCCATTGCGCCGACAGGTTCCAGTCATCGGTGATGTCGTGGTCGTCGAAGATCATCAGGCTCGGCAAGTGTGCCAACACCCGGGCAACCCCGCCAAGGCCGCTGGAAAAGCCGTTGATCAGTTGTTGTTCCTGGCGATAGCGCGCCTGGCGCTCGGCGCTGAGGCCGGGCGGCATCTGCGGCTCGATCAGGCCCCAGGGCACCGGTGACCAGACCAGCAGGTACATGGCCATGACTTCGGCGAAGGTCACCAGGTGGTTGTCGGCGTTGCTGCTGGTGAAAATCGGCTTGCGCGTGCCGCCGAAAAAACGCTCGCGCAGGGTTTCGTTGCTCTCCAGTGCGGGCAACAGGTCGGCGCGGTGGTAATAGCTGGCCGGATGCTGGTAAAGCGCAGCGCTGTTGTCCACCACCGCCCCTTGCAGGTGCTCGCCAAACAGCCCCAGGCTCTCGATCAGCGCATGAATGGCCCGCAGCATGGGGCCGGCGACATCGTCGGCATACACCTGGTCGCCGCTCATCATCAGCAGGGCAGGGCGCTGCAATGGCGCGGGGTTTTCCAGCAACAGGCGGTCGGCGCACAGCAGGCCGTCTGCTGCCGGGTGATGGGGTTTACGGCATGAGCCGTGGAGCAATTGCTCCAGCTGCGAACGCAACACGAAGTTCGGCCGTTGCGCGCCCGGGTAGAGCAGGTGCGGGGCGTACTGGGCGATGCCTTGGGTGTTGAGAATCAGGTCGTAGTCGATCTGCTCATCGCGCGGCAGCGGGCTGTCGAGGGTGATGTCGAGCAGATGGACAAAAGCGTGGCGACCGATCGGCATAACCGTGCAGTTGATGTCGGCAGTAATGCCTGCGCAGCTCAGTTGCAGCTCGGCTTGCAGCGGCTCGGAGGCTACCAGCCAGAACACTATCCGCGTGGGTTCGAGGCGGCGCAGCAACGGGCCGGCCAGTACCAAGGGCAAAGAAGATGCATCGGTTATCGACAACGGAGAAGGCACCACAAGATTGGGAGGTCAGGTTGATCTGGGGCTGCTGTGCAGCCCATCGCTGGCAAGCTAGCTCCCACAGGTACTGCATTCATCGGACCTTGTGGGAGCTGGCTTGCCAGCGATTGCAGGCGACGCGAACTGATTGATGCTCCGCGCAATCTACCTCACTGGCAAACCCAGATTTGTATCAGGCCTTTGCCGCCAACAACGCCTCGAGCTTCTCCTGATCCCGGGCAAACTGGCGAATCCCCTCGGCCAGCTTCTCGGTGGCCATGGCATCTTCGTTCGACGCCCAGCGGAACTGGCTTTCGCTAAGCACCTGGCGCGCCTCGCCGTTTTTGCCTGGCTTCAAGATGCGCGGCAACTCGCCCTGATCATCGCTCAACTGCTGCAGCAGCTCGGGGCTGATGGTCAGCCGGTCACAGCCGGCCAGTTGTTCGATCTGGCCGATATTGCGGAAGCTCGCGCCCATGACCACGGTCTTGTAGTCATTGGTCTTGTAGTAGTCGTAAATGCGCGTTACCGACTGCACGCCCGGGTCTTCGGCGCCGACGTAGTCCTTGCCGGTGGACTTCTTGTACCAGTCGTAGATGCGCCCCACGAACGGCGAAATCAAAAACACCCCGGCGTCGGCGCAGGCCTGGGCCTGGGCGAAGGAGAACAGCAGGGTCAGGTTGGTCTGGATGCCTTCTTTTTCCAGTACCTCGGCGGCGCGGATGCCTTCCCAGGTCGAGGCCAGTTTGATCAGCACCCGGTCACGGCCGATACCGGCCTGGTCGTACAGCGCGATCAACTGCCGGGCCTTGGCCAGCAGCGCCGGTTGGTCGAAGGACAGGCGGGCGTCGACCTCGGTGGAGATACGCCCCGGAATCACCTTGAGAATGCCGGCGCCAACGGCTACGGCAAAGGCGTCACAGGCAACGCCGACATCGCCCTTGCTGTGCTCGACCGATTGCTTGAGCAGCTCGGCATAACCGGGCATGGCCGCAGCCTTGAGCAGCAGGGAAGGGTTGGTGGTGGCATCGACCGGTTTCAGGCGGCTGATGGCGTCGATATCACCGGTGTCGGCAACCACAGTGGTGAACTGCTTGAGTTGTTCCAGCTTGGAAGTCATGGGCGTGCTCTGTCCTGTGCAATGGATCGACATTACCCGAGCGCTGCCAGCCGCTCAAGGGCTGGCTGGCAGGCGGGGCGAAGGGGATAAGCCTTCGAGTGCCGAACGGGCCACAGGTTCCGGAACTAACGCCCCTGCAGCAGCTCGCCGGCCTGGTCGAGCAGGGCCAGCGGGTCCTTGCTCTTGTGGATATCCACCGACAGCAACTGGCGGAACTTGCGCGCCCCCGGGAAGCCCTGGCCAAGGCCGAGAATATGGCGGGTGATGTGGTGCATGGCGCCGCCGGATGCCAGGTGCGCGGCAATGTAAGGACGCAATTTGGCCAGCGCCTCACTGCGGCTGATCACCGGCGCCGTGCTACCGAACAACTGCTGGTCGACCTCGGCCAGCAGGTACGGGTTGTGATAAGCCTCGCGGCCGAGCATCACCCCGTCGAAAATCTTCAAGTGCTCCTGGCATTCGGCCAGGGTCTTGATCCCGCCGTTGAGCACCAGTTCCAGGTCCGGGAAGTCGGCCTTCAACTGCGCGGCGACGTCATAACGCAGCGGTGGAATCTCGCGGTTCTCCTTCGGCGATAGGCCCTCGAGAATCGCGATCCGCGCATGCACGGTAAAACTGCGGCAACCGGCGTCGCGCACCTGGCCGACGAAATCGCACAGCTCGGCGTAGCTGTCGCGGCCATTGATACCGATGCGGTGCTTGACCGTTACCGGGATCTGCACCGCATCCTGCATCGCCTTCACGCAATCGCCGACCAGCGCCGGATGGCCCATCAGGCAGGCGCCGATCATATTGTTCTGCACCCGATCGCTCGGGCAGCCGACATTGAGGTTGACCTCGTCATAGCCTGCGGCCTCGGCCAGCTTGGCGCACGCGGCCAGGTCAGCCGGCACGCTGCCGCCCAACTGCAGGGCCAACGGATGCTCGGCCTCGTCATGGCGCAGGAACCGCTCGGCATCGCCGTGCAGCAAGGCACCGGTGGTGACCATTTCGGTGTAGAGCAGGGCGTTGCTGGAGAGCAGGCGCAGGAAGAACCGGCAATGGCGGTCGGTCCAGTCCATCATAGGTGCAACGCTGAAGCGGCGGGACGGCTCAGGGCGCGGGTTTGCTGGGGTTGAGGCGGATTCTAGGGGCATGTTCTACGACGCGTTTGCAGCGATTCAGGGGTGTTTTGCTCTGCGCGGTTTGTTACAGCTTGCCGGCGAGAAGCAAAAACAGGGGTGCATTAGTCTACCAAGAGTGCCGAGCGTTCGCTCGTAAGCAGGCTGCGACGAGAGGCAGAACTTCTTCGCCGGTAGCGCTGCACTGTTTTTCTGCCCCGCAGCCCGCGCCAGATTTTCGAATGGCGGCAGATGAACGGGCTTCACCAACAGCGAGCCGATAGCTTTTCGTACAGCCCCTAAACAGGACTCATGTAACCCGACAATACGCCGATACCGTGCAGCGCAAGGTCCATAAAAGGCAGGAGCCTGAACATTGTTCGAACACATCTGGCGCAGCATCCATTCCCCGGGCTACTTCCCCAGCGTACTGGAATGGATGATCGATATTCTCCTCAATCCGTTCATGGTGGTTATGTGTCTGATGGTCGGGGCGCTGGCCGGTAAAGGATGGCGAGCCATCCCCTACGGTAGCCTCACGTGTTATGTGGTATTCCTGAGCCGCTCGCCATTCTATCGGTGGGAAAGCATTTTCCCCGTAGCCGGGCTGCCCGCGCTATTGATTGATGGCGCACTATTGGCCCCGCTCGGCTTCTATTTGAAAGGCGTACTCAGAACCCGCTCAGCAGCAAGACCCGAAGGTCATTGGTTGCGCTGGCTATATCAAAGCCTGAAGGTTGTCATGCTGACAATCGTGGTGATGTTCTGGGTACTCGTTGTGCTGTTCATAGTGATCTTCACCGTCTCGGTCGCTACTCAACCGTCACTGGCGCACTGACCCAACGCCTGCTTGCAGTTTTCGTACAGAACCCAGGACCGTTTCAGGCCGTTGCAGCCGGCAAGCTCATGTGCAGCAACGGGAACGGTCGGCCTTCGCCATCCAGAGGGGAGCGGCCGGTTTGAACAAAACCGTAATGCAGATAAAACCCTACCGCCTGGGGATTTTGCTCGTTCACGTCAACGCTCATCGTATCGCGCGAACCGCGGGCGTAATCCAGTAGCGCTCGGCCAATGCCTTGCCCACGCAGGTCTGGATCAATGAAGAGCATTTCTACGTGCGTTTGATTGAGGCCAACAAAACCCAGTGGGCAGTCTTCAGTATCTACTGCAACCCATAACTCAACAGCGGGTAGGTAGACGTCGCGCAGTTGCGGGAGCAACGCGTCTATGTCGGACGCTTGCAGGAAGTGGTGAGTAGCGCGCACGGAGCGCAGCCAAATGTCGAGCAGTAGCGGGTAGTCGGCAGTATTAGCCTGACGAATGATCATAAAATCATCCTTGTACACTTGATATCGGAGTAGAGGTACGCCAGGGGAGGGCGACCGTATATGTGTCGGCAGCTGAATGACCGCTTCGCGAGTTAACGCCTGGGCGGTGCACGGCAGCGGTAGCCGAAAAGGAGGGGGTGAGAAAATTACTGGGGGCTTTTTGCTGTGTCAAGGGCAGCGTCAAGGCGCCCAACATTCGTTGAGCCAAGTAGCGATATTGAATTCTGCTGATATTCCAGGTTGTTATAGTTGTGTTCGTTATTTTTATTTCAACTTTAATCGCCCGCTTTATAGGCTGGTTGGAATAACAAAGCCGTCGCTGCCTTGCTGATGTCTGAAAGTATGTTATGCTCGGAAAATAACTCCCGCCGCACACCTTCTCCTTACCTGTTTTTCTCACCTAAATTGATGATCTACATCAGTTTTTCGCTCGCCTGCGCCCTCTATATTGAATTTAAAGGAATGAATAACTCTCCCCGCCACGCTGCGAAGTTTTGGTGTGAAAGTTTATAAAACAATAAGGAATCGCCCGTTAGGTTGAGTGCTGTTACGCAGTGCACTCGATCATCATCCGGTGTTACCCATGAAGTCGACCGTTGTCTCTGTTGCCCGCAAACTCAAACTCTATCAATTGGTGGTCTTCGACCAGGTGCTGCGCAGCGGCTCGCTGGTGGGCGCGGCCCAGGCGTTGAACCTGACCCAGCCGGCGGTGACCAAGATCATTCACGAAATGGAAGCCTTCCTCGGCGCCGCCTTGCTGGTGCGCGGCAACCGCGGGGTGCGCGCCACCGAGTTGGGCGGGGTGGTGGTGCGCCGGGCCCATGCCATGCTCACCGAACTGCGCAGCCTCACCGATGAGGTCAACGCCTACCACAGCGGCACCACCGGCCAGGTCATGGTCGGTTCGCTGACCTCGTCATCGGCCTTGCTGTTGCCGCATACCCTGCGCTTGCTCAAGGAGAGTGCGCCGGGGGTGCTGGTGACGGTGCGGGTCGGGCACATGGACCAGCTGTTCTCAAGCCTGCTGGCCGGTGAGCTGGATATTGTCGTCGGGCGCATCCCGGACGACTGGCGCTGGCATGAGTACGAGCCGCGGCTGAAGGTCGATGTGCTGTGCGAGGAGGGGTTGTGCATCGTCGCCGGCGCCGAACACCCGCTGCACGCCAGCGCTCGACCGGTGAGCCTGGCCGAGCTGCATCCGTTCCCGTGGATTCTGCCGCCGCGCAGCGGCCTGCTGCGGCGCACCGTCGACCGTCTGTTCGAGGAGCTGGACCTGGGTCCACCGGCCAATGTCATCGAATCGATTGCGGCCCTGACCAACTACGAACTGATGCAGGACCAACAGACCGTCGGCTTCTTCCCCCTGCAAACCACCCAGCAGTTGGCTCATGGCGGCAAGCTCAAGGCGTTCGACCTCGGCAAGCCATTGAGCTTCGGCCGTATCGGTTGCTTCTACTCGGCCAATCGCAACCTCGACCCGGCCAGCCGGCTGTTCCGCGAATGCCTGACCCTGGCCAACCGGCCCAATGCGCAAAATTAACCCGCTATTCCATATCGCTATAGCTGAAGCCGCTCTATTCATGAGGTATGGCTAATGGCCACACCTACAATGCGGGTACCGATTGATCCCGCAATAACGGATACCCAGCGCATGAGAAGCAATCTGCCGGTCACCCAGCAGGAAGTCATCTTCCAGAACGAACAGCGGCTGATTTCTGCCACCGACCTGCACGGCAACCTGACCTACTGCAATGATGAGCTGGTGGCCATCAGTGGCTTCAGCCGTGACGAACTGCTGGGCAGCCCGCACAATATCGTCCGTCACCCGGACATGCCGGAGGCGGTGTTTGCCCACATGTGGTCGTACCTCAAGGACGGCAAGAGCTGGATGGGCATCGTCAAGAACCGTTGCCGCAATGGCGATCACTATTGGGTTAGCGCCTATGTCACGCCGATCCTCGAAGGGGCCGTGGTGGTGGGCTACGAGTCGGTGCGGGTCAAGCCGCAGCGTGCCGATATCGAGCGCGCCGCCGCGCTCTATGAGCGTATGCGTACAGGCAAAAAAAACTGGAACCTGAAAGGCCTGGCACAGGTGTTGAAGGAACAGGCACTGGCGCCCGTGGCGCTGGGTGTGCCGGGCCTTGCCGCGGTGATCTACCTGGACACCTGGGCTGCCCTTGGCGTGCTGGCCTGTGGCTTTGTCGGCATGCAGGTGGCCGCCCACTGGAATCTGCAGCACAAGTTCGCCCTGGCCAGGCGCGCCACCGGCGACAGTTTCGACAGCGAGCTGATTGCCCGCACCTACACCGACGAGCAGGGCGCCGTAGCGCAGTTGATGATGGCGCTGATCAGCGAACAGGCCAAGGTGCGCACGGCCCTGAGCCGCTCAGGCGACTATGCGCAGAAGACTGAAAGCATGGCCGGCGAAAGCGGCAAGCTGGCCCAGGCCTCCGAGTCGTCGCTGCAACGCCAGCGCGATGAAACCGACATGGCAGCCACTGCCATGACCCAGATGGCCGCATCGATCTCCGAGGTGTCGACCCACATCCACGACACTGCCCGCGAAGCCGACGACGTCAACCAGCTGACTCGCGTAGGCTCCGAAGAGGCTGGCAAGACCCGTCTGGTGATCGAGAAACTGCAGGACACGGTGAACCAGATCAGCCAGTCGGTGGAGAACTTCGCCGACGAAACCCAGTCGATCCAGATCGCCTCGAACATGATTCGCCAGATCGCCGACCAGACCAACCTGCTGGCCCTCAATGCCGCCATTGAAGCGGCGCGGGCCGGCGAGCAGGGCCGTGGGTTTGCCGTGGTCGCCGATGAGGTACGGGCGCTGGCGTTCAAGACCCAGGAGTCGACCGAAACCATCCAGACCATCATCCAGTCGCTGCACAGCGCTGCCAACCAGGCGGTGGATATCGCCCGCCAGGGCAGTGACGAGGCCCATGCCGGTGTCGATCAGGTGATCGCCACCCAGAACGCTCTGGAAGGCATCGGCGTGGCGGTCGAGCATATCCACCAGATGACCGAGCAGATGGCCGCCGCCTCCGAGCAGCAGGCCCATGTCGCCGAAGACATCAGCCGGCAGATCACCACCATCGCCCAGGTCTCGGAGCAGAACGTCGATATCGCCGCCAGCTCCGCAACCATCGGCCGTGAGCTTGAGCACACGGCGCATGAGATGTATGCGCTGGTGGACCGGTTCAACCGCTAGGCCGCGATCATGACCCGAGAAGATTTCGACAAGCTCGCGGCCAACGCCGAGCGCGAGCTGACCAGCATTCCCTATGCGATTTTCGAAGCCGCCGCCGACGCTATTGTCATCACTGATGAGTGGGGGCGGGTGCAGGCAGTCAACGCGGCCGCGCAGAAACTATTCGGCTACAGTTTTGCCGAACTTGCCGGCGCGAATATTGCCCGGCTGATGCCCAGGGCCTACGCCGAGCGTCATGATCAGTGCCTGGCGTCCTACCGCGCCGGCGCCGGGCGCAAGCTCAATGGCCTGGTGCGCGAGCTGCTCGGCAAGCGCAAGGACGGTTCGTTGTTCGACCTGCACGTCAGTGTCGGCGAGCTGTTGCTAGGCGGCCGGCGGTTGCTGATCGGGGTCTGCTATGACATCAGTGAGCAGTTGCAGATGCATCGGCGCATCAACCACCTGGCCAGCTACGACACCCTGACCCATTGCATGAACCGCAGCGCCCTGCATGAGCGCCTGCAACAGGAGATCGCCCTGGCGGTAGCCCATGTGCAGCAACTGGTGCTGGTGTTCATCGACCTCGATGGATTGAAGAACATCAACGACAACCATGGCCATTACGTCGGTGACCGTGTGCTGGTCGGCGTCGCCGAGCGCTTTCGCCAGTGCCTGGCCGGCATGGGCCTGCTGGCCAGGGTCGGCGGTGACGAGTTTGTCGTGGTCGTGCGCCAGCCATTTGCCGAGCAGGGCGGCATGAGCCTGGCCACGCGCCTGTTCGACTGCCTGCAGGCACCGCTGCGGATCGATGGCATGGCCCTGACTGTGCGCGCGAGCCTCGGGGTCAGCACCTGCGCCAATTGCCCTGAGGGCGAAACGCCGGCGCCCGATCAACTGATCATCGATGCCGACTTTGCCATGTATCAGGCGAAGAAGGCCGGCGGTAGTCGCATCGCCTGTTTCAACCCGGCCATGCGCATCACCCAGCACCGCGAACAGCAGCGTCTGGAGCGCTTGCGCCAGGCTATCGAAACTCAGCAGCTGGAGCTGCATTACCAGCCGCAGTTCGGGCTGGCCGACCCGCAACGGATCACCGGGCTTGAGGCCTTGCTGCGCTGGAACGACGGGGCCAATGGCCCGGTGTCGCCCGAGGTGTTCATCCCCCTGGCCGAGCAGAACGGCCTGATGTCAGCGCTCAACGCCTGGGTGGTTACACGGGCATGTGCGGACAACCGTGCGCTGATCGAGGCCGGCCTGCTGGACGTACCGGTGGCGGTGAACATGAGTGGCTATTCGTTCATGCAGTGCGATTTTGTCGCCAAGCTTACGGCCATCCTCGAGCGCAGCGGCCTGCCGGCCAACCGCCTGGAAATCGAGGTGACCGAAACGGCCGCGCTCAAGGATATCGAGCAGGCCCGGCAGAACGTTTTGCTGTTGCAAGGTATGGGCGTGCGGGTGTCGATCGATGATTTCGGTACTGGCTATTCATCGCCCAGTACCTTGCGCGCCTTGCCGTTCGAGAAGCTCAAGATCGACCGGGTGTTCATCAGCGAGGTCCAGGGCAATCCGATTGACCAGGCCATCGTCAAAGGCTACCTGATGCTGGCCGAGAGCTTGAGGATCCAGGTGGTGGCCGAGGGTGTGGAGACCCGCGAGCAGCTGGATTACCTCAAGGCACAGGGGTGCAGTTTCGGTCAGGGTTTCTGGTTCTGCCGACCGTTGCCGATGGACAGGTTGCTGCAGTTTGTCATGGGGCGTGAGCGGGCCGGGTGTCGGCTGGTCAGATAGCTGTGGCAAGGCTTGTCTTGACTCGATCATCCCCTGCACAACGGCAATGAACTCACCTGGAAAAGGACTTCCCGACACCTTCCTGCAGGCCGCCGCTCAGATCGAACGCTGGCCAACCCGCTGTGACAACGCCTCTGCCGATTCCTTGCGTTCGGAGTAGCGGTCCACCAGGTAATCGCTACGCCCGCGCAGCAGCAGGGTGAACTTGACCAGCTCTTCCATCACGTCGACCACGCGGTCGTAGTAGGCCGAAGGTTTCATCCGGTCGTTACCGTCAAACTCCAGCCAGGCCTTGGGTACCGAGGACTGGTTGGGGATGGTGAACATGCGCATCCAGCGCCCCAGTACACGCAGCTGATTGACCACGTTGAACGACTGCGAGCCGCCACACACCTGCATCACCGCCAGGGTCTTGCCCTGGGTCGGGCGCACTGCACCCATGGCCAATGGCACCCAGTCGATCTGCGCCTTGAACACCGCCGACATGGCGCCATGACGCTCCGGCGAGCACCACACCTGGCCTTCGGACCATTGCATGAGTTCGCGCAGTTCGACGACCTTGGGATGGTTGTCGGGCGCGTCGTCAGGCAGGGGCAGGCCGCTGGGGTTGAAGATCCGCGTTTCGGCGCCGAAGTGTTCGAGCAGGCGCGCGGCTTCCTCGGTCAGCAGGCGGCTGAACGAGCGTTCGCGGGTCGAGCCATAGAGCAGCAGGATACGTGGTTTGTGTCCGTCATGTGCGGCGTTGGCCGGGATCAGGTCGAGATCGAGATTGGGTAGGTGGTCGCTCATTGGGGCTCCGTTTACAAAGTGCCGATGCGGTCGATTTCAGCCTGGAGCTGGTCGCGGCTCAGGCGCTCGAAGGGCAGGGAGAGGAAGGTTTTGCAGCGCAGCTCTATGTGCGCCAGGGAGGCGTCGAAGGCGGCATCGAGCTGGGCTTCGCTGCCATGGACTTCGGAAGGGTCTGCCAGGCCCCAGTGGGTTTTCAGTGCCGGGCCGAAGTACAGCGGACAGGCTTCGCCAGCGGCGTTGTCGCAAACGGTGATGACAATGTCCGGCGGGTTGTTGGCGAAGGCGTCGTTGCCTTTGCTGGTCAGGCCGCGGATGTCGATACCCGCGCGTTGCAGGGTCGACAGGCTGCGAGGATGCACCTGGCCCTTGGGAAAACTACCGGCGCTGACCGCTTCGAAACCGGCCGGAGCCAGGTGATTGAACAGCGCCTCGGACAGGATGCTGCGACAGCTATTGGCAGTGCACATGAACAGGACTCGCATGGGACAACTCCTTAGCAGCAGCTTGCACGGGCAGGGCGATCACCCATGCCGTCGAGACGGGTGCTGTCGGCGTCGAGCCACTGGCCATTGGCCTCAAGGGTCAGTTGCAGCACTTCCCTCACCCAGGCCGGCAGTTGCGGGTTGAGCCGGTAATACACCCACTGGCCCTGACGGCGGTCGAGCAACAGGCCGCAGGTGCGCAGTTGGGCCAAATGCCGGGAGATTTTCGGCTGGCTGTCGTCGAGCGCGCACATCAGCTCGCACACGCACAGCTCGCCTTCGCGAACGATCAGCAGCGTGGCGCGGGCGCGGGTTTCATCGGCCAGGCATTTGAACAGGGCGGCAGGGGTAAGCATCGAATCGACCCGAGGGTAATATGTGGAAAATCGAATATACGGATATCCGCATATATATGGCAAGCCCGATGTGCTAACCGGCCAGTAGCTCCCCGATCAGGATGCCCAGCGGTAGAATGCGCCGCTCACCTGAAACGGAATTCATCATGACCGCACCGCTGCATGCTGCCTTTCTCTCCCTGCTGGCCTTGCCTGGCGCTACCCAGGCCGCGCCCGCAGAACCGGTACCGCTGTACCAGCCCCTCAAGGACTGGGTGGTGGGCTGTGACAACACCCGCGAGTGCACGGCGCTGGCGGCCGATACCAGGGCCGACATGCCGCTTGGAGTCCAGGTGGTGCGAGGGGCTGGCAGCGATGGCCAACTGCAGGTGACGATTTACAGCAGGAGCTCGCTGGAGGGGCCGTTACAGCTCGATGGCAAGCCGCTGGCGCTACCGTTGAACGAGGCACAGGACAACGGCGTGGTTTACTGGCACGCCAGTGGCGAGCAGGCCATGACCCTGCTCAAGGCCTTGCGCAATGGTTCGCAGCTGACCTCGCAGAGCAATGATGGCCAGCTCGGCAGTTCTCTCAACGGTCTGAGTGCTTCGTTGTTGCTGATCGATTCGGTGCAGGGGCGGGTGGGGCATCGCAGTGCCTTCGTCCGCCCAGGTGTGGCGTCGGACAGCGCCGTGCCGCCAGCGCCGGCGCTGCCGAAGCTGGCGCCATTTGTACGCCCCGAACCGATGGGCGAAGCAGAGGCCAGGCGTATTACCGAGGTGGTCATGGCGGCCACCGCAGGCGACTGGCGCGATCCTGACGCGGACTGGACACCGGACAGCGCCCAGGCTTATGCCTTGAGCCGGGATACTGCGCTGGTCAGCTTTCGTTTCGGCTGCGGCGCCTACAACTGCGAGTATGTGCTGTACACCACTTCGCGGGCTCACCCCGAGCAGGCGAAGGCGTTGCAGTTCGAGAATATTGTCGGGCAGGAGCAGTGGGGCGATTTCGGTGGTTCGGTGGGTTATGACCCGGACACCGGCGTGCTCAGCAGTTTCATCCTGGCCCGAGGCATAGGCGATTGTGGTGTCGACCAGAGCTGGCGTTTCGATGGTGAGCGCATGCAACTGCGCTCGCTGGCGCGGATGGGCAGTTGCAGCGGCAGCTGGCCGGACAAGTGGCCGGTGCTGTGGCGCACGCAGGATTGAACCTTGGGGCTACGGCGTAGCCCATCGCCGGCAAGGCCGGCTCCCACAGGGGGTGATGTCGCCTGCTACCCCTGTGGGCGCTGGCCTTGCCATCGATCGAGTGCGTAGCACTCGTAGATCAAGCGACACACTCAGAACGCCAGCTTGTAGCCGATCATCAGCAGCATGCCCGCCAGGCAAGGGCGCAGGATGCTGTCGGAAATCCGTCCGGTCAGGTGGCTGCCCATGTAGATGCCCGGCAGCGAGCCCAGCAGCAGGTAGCCGAGCAGCGACCAGTCCATGTTGCCCATGCTCGCATGGCCCAGGCCTGCGACCAGGGTCAGTGGCACGGCGTGGGCGATTTCGGTGCCGACCAGGCGGCGGGTAACCAGGTAGGGGTAGAGCAGGAACAGCGCCACGGTCCCCAGGGCGCCAGCGCCGATGGAGGTCAGCGAGACCATGACGCCGAGCACCACACCGGTGGCTACGGTCAGCAGGTTGAGGCTGGTGCCGCTCAGGTGATAGCGGTCGCCGGCATGTTTGCTGGCGAATGCCTGGAGTTTGCTTTTGAACAGGATGGCCAGGGCAGTGAGGACCAGAACGACGGCCAGGCCTTGCTTGATGATGGCGTTGGCGGCCTGGGTGTCGGCGTCCAGGCTGGCGAGGAACCACAGGGTCAGGGCTGCGGCCGGGACGCTGCCGAGGGTCAGCCAGCCGGTGATTTTCCAGTCGATATTCTTGTTCTTGCCGTGGACCCAGACGCCGCTGGCTTTGGTGATGGCGGCGTAGAGCAGGTCGGTGCCTACGGCGGTGGCGGGGTTGATGCCGAACCACAGCAGGATCGGGGTCATCAGCGAGCCGCCGCCGACGCCGGTCATGCCGACGATGAATCCTACTACCAGGCCTGCAAGGGTAAAACCGAAAGAACCTACATCCATAAGTAACCTAAACGCCCAACGTGCCCGTGATCGGATGGCAGCCAGCATAAAGGTTTTTTTATAGCTAAATAGACTAGTTCGTTATTAGGTTATAACTGTGTTAGGTGTCGGGAGGGGGAAGACTCTCCGTTTGCCAGGGGACAGCTCCAGCAAAAATGCTTGCCCCACCAGGGCGCTACGCTGCTCTTGTGGGAGCGGGCTTGACCCGCGATGCGATATCACAGGCAGCGCATCACCGATCCGTCATCACCACCATCACATGCGCATCCCCGCCATCTTCCGTCTCCGACAGATAAATATGCCCGACATTGCTGTTGAAGTACGCCGTCTCCTGCGGGCCGATACTCACGGCTTCACCGGTTTCAAACACAATGCGCACGCGCCCGCTGAGCACCAGGGCAAATTCCTGCCCCGGGTGGCGGATGAATTCATCGAACTGTTGCCGCTCGCGGGCGATGATCCGCGCATACATTGGCGTCATCAGCCGCTCGGGAAATTCCCCGGCGATCGGGTGGTAGTCGTAGGTCCCAGTGCTGTAGCCGGGCGCTGTGGGCAGGGAGTTGACCACCACCGTGGTCGGCACCGGCAGATCGCTTACGCCTGAAGCGCGAAACAGCTGGGCAATATCAACCTTCAGCGCCCGCGCCGCCGCCGCCAGTTTCTCGTAGCTCACCGAGACCTGGGCCAGTTCCATTTTCGACAGGGTCGACACCGGTACCCCGGACAGCGCTGACAGTTGCTTGAGCGTCAGTTGCTGGGCCTTGCGCACGCTACGCAGGCGCGCTCCGACTTCGGCGCGGTCAATCAGTGGCAGCGCACCAGGGCGGTCGTCGGCAGGGGAGCGGTCGGCACTCATCAAGCATCTCGGTCAGACAAAACGGACCCGCATCTTACCGTGGCGGCTTGCATAATTCGAAATTCTCATATATTAGAATTCTCACAAATGATAATTTCACTGCGCAGGCGATTGCACGGCTATGACAGAGACCTTCGATATCGTGATCATCGGCGCCGGTATTGCCGGCGCTTCATTGGGCTATCGCCTGGCTGACGGACAACGGGTGCTGATGCTCGAGCGCGAAGCCCAGGCCGGTTACCACTCCACAGGGCGCTCGGCCGCGATGTTCATGGAGGCTTATGGCACGCCGCAGATCCAGGCGCTGACCCGGGCCAGCCGGGCCTTCTATGAGTCGCCGCCGCCAGGCTTCTGCGAGCATGCGCTGCTGGAGCGGCGCGGCTGCCTGTATGTGGCGACGCTGGAGCAACAGGCGCTGCTCGACAGCACCTATGCCCAAAGCCTGGCCAACGGCACCGAGGTCACCTTGCTCGACCGCGATGGGGCGCTGGCGCTGGTGCCGAGCCTGCGTGCCGAGGTATTGGCCGGAGCAGTGCTGGAGCCCGGTGCCATGGACCTGGATGTGCATGCGCTGCACCAGGGCTTTCTGCGCGGTTACCGCCAGGCCGGCGGCCAGTTGCGGTGCAACGCCGAGGTGGTGGAGGGCCGCTATCACGAGGGCCACTGGCACCTGAGCCTGGCCGACGGCAGCGGCATTCAGGCCCGCCAGGTGGTCAATGCCGCGGGCGCCTGGGCCGATCGCATCGCTGCGGTCTGTGGTATCCAGCCCGTCGGCCTGCAGCCGTGCCGACGCTCGGCGTTTACCTTCGAAGGCCCGCAGGACCAGGCCTTCAGCCGATGGCCAGCGGTGATCGGCGTCGATGAAAGCTTTTATTTCAAACCCGATGCCGGGCAGTTGCTCGGCTCGCCGGCCAACGCCGACCCGGTCGAGCCCCAGGACGTGATGCCCGAAGAGCTCGACGTGGCCATCGGCATCTACAACATCGAAGCCATCACCACCCTGGCGATTCGCCGGCCCAGCCATACCTGGGCCGGGCTGCGTTCGTTCGTTGCCGATGGCGACCTGGTGATCGGCCGCGACCCGCAGAATCCGGCGTTTTTCTGGCTGGCGGCGCAAGGCGGTTACGGTATCCAGTCCGCCGCTGGCGCTTCGCAACTGGCGTGCGCGCTGCTGCTTGAGCAGCCGCTTGCAGCAACCTTGAGCGCCGAAGGGGTCGAGCCGCAACGCTTGTCCCCGGCGCGCTTTCGTTAACCCCCGAAGGAGATTTCCCATGAGCTCAACTATCCAGCGTATCCCCAGCCACCTGCCGTATCCGTTCTCCAAGGCGGTGAAGGTCGGCGGCTTTCTGTTCCTTTCCGGGCAGATCCCCATGCGCGCCGACGGCGAAGTGGTGCGTGGCGACATTCAGGTTCAGACCCGGGCTGCTCTGGAGCGCATCGGCGAAACCCTGGCCGAATGCGGCGTCGGTTTCGATCAGGTGATCAAGGCCACCGTGTGGCTGTCCGACATGGCCCATTTCGCCGGTTTCAACGAGGTGTACAAAAGCTTCTTTGCCAACGGCTACCCGGTGCGCTCCACCGTCAGTGCCGGCCTGGCCCTGGGCGTGGATGTCGAGATCGAAGTACAGGCCTGGACCGGCAACGACTGAGGCACCACAGCAACACTGGGTAAAAACAACAACAAGGCCCGGGCAGGGCCATCGATACCAGAGGGTTGAAAATGAAAGAGCAGCTGAAAATTGCAGGCGCCTTTATCGGCGTGATCGTTGGCGCGGGTTTCGCCTCGGGGCGGGAGCTGTTGCTGTTCTTTGTCGACTTCGGCCTCTGGGGCCTGCTCGGGGCGCTGGTCAGCGCAGCGTTGTTCACTTTCCTCGGCATGGCCCTGGCCGGGCTGGGCAATCGCTTGCAGGCGGCCTCGCACAAGGATGTGGTGTATGCCATCTGCGGGCGCCACTTGGGCTTGTTAGTCGACCTGTTGATCACCTTCTTCATGTTCGCGGTCACCGTAGTGATGCTTGCTGGCGGTGGGGCCTTGCTGGAACAGCAGTTCGCCATTCCGGCGCTGGCCGGTAGCATGCTGGTCACCGTGCTGGTGGTGGCGGTGGTGTGCCTGGATGTGCAAAAGGTGATCCTGCTGATCGGTGCGGTGACGCCGTTTCTGATCCTCATCGCCACGGCCATTGCCTTGTACGCGGTGTTCACCCGCGAGCTGAGCTTTGCCGCCCTGGACCAGGTGGCCAGCCAGCAGGAGGCGGGCACCAGCCACTGGTTGCTCGGTGCGTTCCTGTACGTGTCGTACAACATCGTCGCCGGTGCGCCGATCCTGGCGATTCTCGGCGGCTCGGCACGCCTGGAGAAGACCGCGATCTGGGGCGGGATTCTTGGCGGTGCGGCCTTGGGCGGGCTGATGTTGGTGATGAGCGCAGGGCTGCTGTCACGCCTGGATACCGTCGCCGATCTGCCGATGCCGATGCTGTCGATTGCCAGCGAAATTTCCCCGGCACTGGGCGTGATCATGTGCGTGATCATCTTCGGCATGATCGTCAACACCGCAGTGGGCACGTTGTATTCGTTCCTGGCGCGGCTGTTGCCGGCGGGCACCCGCAGTTTTCGTCTGGGCTCGGTGGCGGCGGGAGTGGCGGCGTTTGTCTGCAGCCTGATCGGCTTTATCAGCCTGGTCGGCCAGGTCTATCCGTTCTTCGGTTACCTGGGCTTCGTGCTGATGCTGGCGGTATTGATCGGCTGGTTGCGCCTGGGGCGGGCCAAGCGGGTGCTGGCGGTGTAGCGGGGAGGGGTAAAGCAAAGGGGCCGCAAATGGCCCCTTTGTTGTTTACGCGTGTCAGATCTTGAAGCTGTCGACCAGTTGCTTCAGGCGCCCGGCCTGCTGGGCCAGGGCATCGCAATGACGCAGGGTGTCATTGAGGTTGGCCACGCCTTGCTGGTTCAGCACGTTGATCTGGGTGATGTCCAGGTTCAGGCTTTCGACCACGGCGGTCTGCTCTTCGGTCGCGGCAGCCACCGACTGGTTCATGCCGTCGATCTCGCCGATGCGCTGGGTCACGCTGCTCAGGCGCTCGCCGGCCTGGTTGGCGACCAGCACGCTTTCTTCGCTGGAGACCTGGCTGGCGTTCATGTTGTGCACCGCCTCGCGGGAACCGACCTGCAGGGTGGTGATCATCTTGTGGATTTCTTCGGCCGACTCCTGGGTGCGGTGGGCCAGGTTGCGGACCTCGTCGGCAACCACGGCGAAACCACGCCCGGCTTCACCGGCACGGGCCGCTTCGATGGCAGCGTTGAGCGCCAGCAGGTTGGTCTGCTGGGAGATGCCCTTGATCACGTCGAGGATCTGGCCGATGTCATCGGTGCTGGCGTTGAGGGTTTCGATCTGCTCGCAGGATTCGCTGATCTTCTGCGACAGCGAAGTCATTGCCGAGATGGTTTCCTGCACCACCTGACGACCGTCGTTGGCCTGCTCGCTGGCGCCGCTGGCGTGTTGCGAGGCGTCGGCGGCGTTGCGGGCGATTTCCTGGGTGGCGGCGCCCAGCTCGTTGATCGCTGCGGCCACGCTGTTGGTGCGCATGCTTTGCTCTTCGGAACCTGTGATCGAAGCGTTGGAGGCGCTCATCACGCGCTCGGACAGGTCGTGAACCTGGCGAGTGGCCGAGGACACTTCGGCAATCGAGGCATGAATCCGCTCGACGAACTGGTTGAAGGCACCGGCCAATTCACCGAACTCGTCCTTGTTCTCGACGACCAGGCGGCGGGTCAGGTCGCCTTCGCCCTGGGCGATGTCCTGCATGGCACGGCCCATGGTGGTCAGCGGACGCATCAGCACTGGAATCAGCAGGCTCAGCAAGCCTGCGATGGCAGCCACGGCGATCAACATGGCGATGATGGCCGAGGTGCGGAACTGGCTCAGACCTGCGTAGGCTTTGTCACGGTCGATCGACAGACCGATGTACCAGTCAGCCGTCGGCAGACCGCTGACCGGGGCGAAGGAAATGATCCGGTCCTGTTTGTTCAGGGTCACCTCGTGGGTGCCCGGGGCGATATGCAGGTTGCTGCCCGGGTAGATGTCCTTGAGGTTCTTCATCACCTGGTCTTTGTCCGGGCTGACGATCACCTGGCCGTTACGGTCGACCAGGAAGGCGTGGCCGATACCGCCGAAGTCCACGGCATTGATGATGTCGACCAGGGTTGCCAGGCTCAGGTCGCCGCCGACCACGCCGAGCAGCTCGCCGTTGGCCTTGCTCTTCACCGGCATGCCAATGGTGACCACCAGGCCGCCGACCGCGGCCATGTACGGCGGGGTCAGCATCGTCTGGTTGGCGGTCACGGCAGCGGTGTACCACGGACGCTGGCGCGGGTCGTAGCCGTCGGGCATCTTCGCGTCCGGACGCTGGGTGAACACGCCGTTGGACTGGCCGACATAGGTGAACTGGAAGTTGCTGGTGTACGAAGGCTGGTCGACCAGCCCCGGGAGGTCGGCGTTGGCGCCCTGGTGGGCGACGTCCTGGGCGAGGTTTTCCAGGACCAGGATGCGTCCGCTCATCCAGTTCTGCACACTGCTGGCGGCCAGCGCGCCGGCCTGCTTGACCGACGAGTCGATGTTCTGTCGGATGGTGCTGCGTTGCAGATAATCGTTGTAAAGCGTGAACAGTGCAAATGCCAGAACCACGACGCCGCAGGCGCACAGCAGGATCTTGTGGCGAAATTTCAGGTTCATGTTCCGAGACCTTGTGCCAGTAAAGAGGAGTGCCGAGCGGCGCTTTTGGCGTGTGCTCGTACCTATCCAGACGGGTATCGGCCGCGAAACTGAAAAATTGATAGGAAGTTTTGCCGCAGGGGCTGACAGGATTTTCCTACGGCCTGCTCTGGCGTGCGTGTTGCAGCCCGGTGCGTTACTGCACGCCCAGTAAACGCACCAGTTCCTGGGCGGCTTTTTGCAGCGGCTGGTGCTGGCGCCAGAACGCATGCACCGGCAGTTGCAGCTCGTTGCGGGTGTTGCTGAAATCCAGGCGCACCAGGCGTCCCGCGCCCAATAAAGGCGCCACGCGCGACAACGGGAAGTCGCCCCAGCCAAGGCCGGCTTCGACCATCTCGATGGCCATGGCCAGGCTGTCGGTGCGCCAGTGCGCCTTGCCGATCAGGGCGCGGGTGTCGCTCAGCGGCAGGTCGCGGCTGGCTACCAGGATCTGCCTTACGTTGGCGAGGTCTTCAAGGTAGACGATTTGCCGTGGGCGTTGCTGCAGGGCCGGGTGCTGTGGGCCGATGCAGGCCACCAGCGATTCCATGCCGATGTTCTGAAAGCGCTGCCGGGCGTCCACCGCCAGCCCGGCAAAGGCCAGGCACAGGCTGACGCGGCCGTCGTGCAGCAGTTGCAGGGCATCTTCCTGCGGGGTCGTCAGCACCTCGACATCCAACAGGGGATGACGCTCGCTGATGGTTCTGATCGCTGCCAGCAGGCGCGTGTGGTCGATGTCCGGTACCACGCTGATGCTCAGGGTGCTTTCCAGCCCCTGGGACAACTCCAGTGCATGCACCTGCAACTGCCCGAGCTGATTGGCGATCATCCGTGCGTGGGGTTCCAGGGCTTGGGCCATGGCGGTGGGGCGGGTTTCCCGGTGGGTGCGTTCGAACAGGGTGAAGCCCAGCTCCGCTTCGAGGTTGCCGATCGCCATGCTCACTGCCGAAGGCACTCGGCCCAAAGCCCGGGCGGCGGCGGAAAACGAGCCGCGGTCGAGCACGGCGAGAAATAGTTCGATGTTGTCGCTGGAAAAGTTCATGGCAATCTCCTATCAGCCAATCTGATAACTGCTGACTTTGGCTGTCAAGAAGATTGACGCATGCTTGCCCGCCTCAGCTGCCCCAAGGGGCGGCGTTTTTATGCAAAGCCGAGGTTAGCAACGTGCAAGGTGTCAAACGCAAACTGGTCTATGTGACCGCCTATGAACTGATCGGCCTGTGCATGTCGACCCTGGGCCTGGCCTACCTGGCCGACAGCGCGCCGAGCAATACCGGGCCGCTGGCGGTAATGATCACTACCATCGCCATGGCCTGGAACTTCATCTACAACACGCTGTTCGAGTACTGGGAAAGCCGTCAGGCCAAGCGCGGTCGAAGTGTTGCCCGGCGGCTGGCGCATGCGATCGGCTTTCAGCTGACCCTGGTGGTGTACTTGATTCCGCTGATTGCCTGGTGGCTGGACATGAGCCTGCTTGAGGCCTTTGTCGTCGACCTGGCCTTTATCATTCTCATCCCGTGCTACACCTTCATCTACAACTGGCTGTTCGACCGGATCTTCGGCTTGCCGACCTCGGCCCAGGCCCAGCCGGACAACCGCGTCGCCGCGTAAACCGCGCCTTTATTGGGCGGGCAGGGTGATCACCTGGGCGGCGGGCTGTGGCTCGCGCTCGGGGCCTTCGGCGGCCAGCAGGCTGTCTTCTATCTCCCCCGACAGGTAGTAGACCCCGGCCATGGCGCCGGTCTTGCGGTTCTCCATCAGTTCGCGCCATTCCTCGTTCAGTGCCACGTTGAGGATCACTCGCAGCTGCTCGATCATCGCCGGTTGTTCACGGTTGTGGGTCATGACGCCGATACCGGTTGCCGCCAGGGAAATCACCGTGCCCGCCGCGCGACCGACGGCCGCCGCCACTGCGCTGGCAATGCCCCGTGGCGCCAGGGTGGCGCCGAGCTTTTCACTGGCTTGCCGGGCGACCGATGACAAGCCGATGTCCGAGCGCTGGGTGCCGGCGCGCACGGCACTGTGCATGCGTTTGATCAGCGCCGCATAAGCGGGTTGCTGCTCCAGCGGTTTGCTGTACAGCAGTTGATGAAGCGAAGCGTTGTTATTGGCCGGTGGCCCGAGGCCGATGGCCTGGATCCGCGTCAGGTGCAGGTTGAACTGCTCGGGTGGCGCGCGGTAGCGCTGGGCAATCTGCTGCAACTGCTGGCCAAGCAGCTGGATATACAGCTCCATGGCCCGGTCGCGAATGGCTTCGGGGTCGATTTCCTTGGCCACCGGGTCCAGCACCCGCTCGTGGTACTGCTGCTGCAGGTACAGGGCCAGGCGTTTTTCCGGCGGGTCTTTGCCGTCGCCGCTGTTCATCTTGTACCAGGCCACTTTCATGGTCAGCCATTGCTGGGTCCAATAACCGGTGAACCAGGGGATGAAGTCGCTTTCGGTGTACTGCTGCACACGTTCCTTCCACACCCGCATGGAGCGCCGGGCATAGTCGTTGACCGAACTGGTGGTGGCCAGCGACGCGTCGATGATGTCCCGGTCGATCTGTTGCCAGGTCGCGGCGCTGACCGGGATGGGCGGCAGTTCCGGGGCCTTTTGCCGTGAGCCGCAGCCGCCCAGCGCCAGTAAAAAGGCGAGCAACAGGGCGATGAGCGGGGAACGCGGCATCAACTCGCAGCCCCCTTGTGGTTTGGGAAAGGTCGAACGCGGTGGTTACTTGAGTATAGGTGCCGTCACTCGGGCTGCTGTTCGGCCTCGGCCTGATCCAGCGCCTCGACGATCTCTGCCCAGATTTCCCGGCAGAAAAACCACACCCAGGTGGCGTTCAGCACGCGGTCAATATGGCGCCGCCACCAGCTGTCGCGGCGGGCTTGCAGGGATTGCTCGATCTCCTCGTGCAGCCAGGTTTCGTCGAAGCCGGTCCAGATCGGCGGTACTGGCGTCATGATGTTGCTGTAGCAGGCGGGGGCGACTTCGCTGTAGAAGATTTCTTTCAGCAGCTCGCGGTCAAAGCCAACGAGGTGGCGGGCGATCCAGAGGTATTCGATGTGGGTGTCGACGAACGCATCGGACATCGCCACTTGCACCTGGCGGCGCTGCTGCGGCGTCATTTGAGGCGCAGGTGCAGCAGCGGGTAGGGGTTGCCCTGGCCATCGCGGGCCGAGCGGCCTACTTGTTCGAAGCCTTGCTTGAGATAAAAGCCGACGGCCTGGGGATTTTGCTCGTTGACGTCGACTTCGCGCACGGCCAGTTCGCTGATTACTTGCCTGAGCAAGGCCTTGCCGACGCCCTGGCCGCGCGTTTGCGGATCGACGAAAAGCATTTCCAGCTTGCCTTTGCTGACCCCGGCAAAGCCGAGGATCTGGCCCTGGTTGTCGTGCCAGGCACGCAGCTCGACAGCGGGCAGGTAGTCGTTGAGGATCAGCGGGCGCAGCTGGTCGACGTAGCCTTCGGGCAGAAAGTCATGGGTGGCGCGTACCGAGGCTTCCCAGACGGCAGTCAGGGTCGGGTACTGGTCGGGGTCTACCGGGGTGATCCTTTCGTTCATCAGCATGCTCATCTATGTGTAGGAGCGGGCTTGACCCGCGATAACGTCCTGTCTGCCACATCGTATCGCGGGGCAAGGCCCGCTCCTACACCAGACCGCTGTTCCCGGTGAAAATCCTCAATCATCCAGGTCGAGCTTGGCCTCGATATGGTCCAGATGCTCATGCATCAACGCCAACGCGGCCTCGCCATTGCCGTCCTCCAGCGCATCGATAATCGCCGCGTGTTCCTGCCAGGCACAATGGCTGCACGGCCGTGCTTCGTACTGGGCAATGATCAGCGAGGTTTGCGGTACCAGGCCGTTG
The DNA here is from genome assembly GCF_054788455.1 of Pseudomonas sp. ZL2. Lineage (NCBI taxonomy): Bacteria > Pseudomonadati > Pseudomonadota > Gammaproteobacteria > Pseudomonadales > Pseudomonadaceae > Pseudomonas > Pseudomonas sp. ZL2. The sequence continues at coordinate 199,543 of NZ_JBGOGX010000002.1, forward strand.
AGAAAACGCGCTAACGGCACGTTGTCGGCCATTTCCGCAAGTTTCAGGTGAAACTCGCCACCCAGGCGAATCGCCGTGCAGCGCTGACCTTGCTCATGGTGCTGACGCTCGCGGGCCACCAGCTCGCGCAGTTGGCGGATCTTCGCCGGTCGTGAACGTTTGGCCGCCAGGCTGATCAGGGTGGTTTCGGCCAGGCGCCGGGCGCTGAGGATCTGCCGCGCATGCTGTGGGTCGGGTGCGGCCAGGCGCGCGGTGTGGCTTGGGCGCTGGACGATCACCTGTTGATCCGACAGGCGCCCGAGCACCCGGCGGATTACCGTGCGGCTGACCCCGAAGGCATCGCCAAGCGCTTGTTCGGTCAAGGCGCTGCCAGGGGCCAGGCGCTGTTCGAGGATGGCATCGAACAGGCGCGGGTAGATCTGCTCGGCCGACAATCGGCGCTCACCCTGGGCGAGCAGCGAGGGCAGGGCGGTGTCATGGGCGTGGGCGCTGGCGTTCATGGTCGCACTCCTGGGGTCAGTTGCCCGGATGATCGTCCGGGATGTTCAGTTCGATACCCATGCGCCGGCCTTCCTGGAGGATATGGTGGCGCATCTGCGCGCTGGCCTGGGCGCTGTTCTTGTTGCGGATGGCGCGCACCACCGCTTCGTTTTCCTCAAGTCTTGCCGCCAGATGCTCGGGCGAGTTGCGCAGCACTGCGGCGCTTTGCTTGAGGGCATTGCTGGTCTGTTGCACCACACTCTGGAAGATCGGGTTGGCGGTCAGGGTGAACAGCTCTTCGTGGAAGGCGATGTAGGCGTTGACCCCGGCTTCGCTGTCTTCGGCCTCAAGCGCTTCGCGCATGTCCATAAGGGTCAGGCGCAACTGGCCGATTTCCTTGCTGCTGATCGACTGTGCCACCAGGCCGACGATGAAGGGTTCGAGGGTGTAGCGCAGTTGCAGCACGTCTTCCAGGCTGGCCTCGGCGACACCGCTCTGGGGCATGGCGGTTTCTGCCGCATCGGCGTCCAGCACCAGCACGCCCTTGCCTGGCATCGAACGCACCAGGCCGAGGGTCTCGAGCACGGTCACCGCTTCACGCAGGCTCGGTCGGCTGATGCCCAGTTGTTCGGCCAGTTCACGCTGGCCCGGAAGCATGTCACCGGAACGCCACTGGCCGCGGGCCAGGGCCTGGCGGAGTTTTTCCACCACTGAGTTCACTACTGTCGATGAAGTAATCATTGTTCACTCCATGAGAACACTTGCATGGTTTGCTCCTGTGGCCGGCAGTGGGGCTGCCGGCCCTATTGCTCAGAACTCTTGTTGATGGGCATTCGGGGTCTTGCGCTGGGCAAAGCCGAAGCCCTGTTTACCCGACAGCACATTGTTGGCCCGCTCCATGTCGATATCGCCTTCCCAGCGGCCGATGGCGACGGTGGCCACGCAGTTGCCGATCAGGTTGGTCAGCGCCCGGCCGATGCCCATGAACCAGTCCACCGCCAGCACCAGCACCAGGCCGACCACCGGGATCGCCGGGATGGCAGTCAGGGTCGCGGCCAGGATTACCAGGGCGGAGCCGGGGATGCCGTGGGCGCCCTTGGAGGTGATCAGCGACACCAGCAGAATGGTCAGCAGGTCGGTCATGGCCAGCGGTGTGCCGGTGGCGTTGGCGATGAACACGATCGCCAGGGTCAGGTAGATCGAGAAACCGTCGAGGTTGAACGAGTAACCGGTAGGAATCACCAGGCCTACCGTCGAGCTGCCGATGCCCAGGTGCTCGAGCTTGCGCATGATCTGCGGCAGCACGGCGTCGGAAGAGGCGGTGCCGAGGACGATGGTCAGCTCTTCGCGCAGGTACTTGATGAACGGCAGGATCTTCAGCCCCGACAGGCGCATCACGGTGCCCAGGATCAGCAGCACGAAGCCGGTGCAGGTCAGGTAGAACAAGGCGACCAGGCCGCCCAGGTGCTGCAGCGATTCCAGGCCATATTTGCTGGTGGTGAAGGCAATGGCGCCGAATACGCCGATGGGTGCCAGGCGTACGATCATGCCCATGATGCGAAAGATGATATGGCTCAGTTCGTTGATCAGCCGCGAGATGCCCGAGGCCGCTTCACCCACCAGGTTCAGGGCGCTGCCGAACAGTACCGAAAACAGCAAGACCTGGAGGATGTTGTTGTCGGCAAAGGCACCGACCACCGAGGTCGGAATCAGGTCCATGAGGAACGCGGCAGTGCCGTGGATGTGCTGGCCGCGTTCGGCCAGGTTGCTGGCTTCGCTGCTGGCCAGTTGGTCCAGGTGAATGTTGGCGCCGCTGCCGATGCCGGAGGTAAAGGCGAACACCAGGCCGATCACCAGGGCGATGGTGGTCAGGATTTCGAAGTAGATCACCGATTTCAGGCCGATGCGCCCGACCTTTTTCAGGTCGCCGGCACCGGAGATGCCGCTGACCACTACGCAGAACACGATCAGCCCGATCAACATCTTGATCAGCTTGATGAAGCCGTCACCGAGGGGTTTGAGTTGCAGGGAAACTTCAGGAAAGCTCAGGCCGCAGGCTATGCCTAGCACAAGGCCCAACACCACTTGGAGGAAGATCGAACGCGAGCACCATTTGAGCATGGGAGGGATCTCTGGTCGGTGTCCCTGCTTCGATGCCACGAGGGGCGAAAGAGCGGAGGACTTAATTATTGTGGTCTTACCGGTATGTCCAGTGCGGGGTCAGTGTAGGCGCGAATTTTTCAGCTTTGCAAGGGGTTTTCGGTCGAAAGGGCAAGAATTGGCTTTACCGGTCTGACCAGTTGAGGTGCAATGCGCGGGCAGAAAAAAGCGGCAGGTTCGGCCTGCCGCTTTTTCCGTGTTGCCGGGACTAAGGCTTGGACAAGGCCAGGTCTACCGCCGCAATCAGCTTGCCCAGGTCCTGGCGTGGGGCCTTGTGAATGACACCAAAGAGGTAGGCACGTTGCTCGTCTTCGTCGTCCTGCTCGGCGAAGAAGGCTTTGAGTTTGATGCCCAGTACCTCGGCAAAGGTCAGCAGGGCTTCCACGCTGGGAGTGTAGGTGCCGGTTTCGAAGCGACTGATGGTCTTGGGGTCAAAACCGGTTTTCTCGCCAAGTTCAGCCTGAGTGAGCCCGGCTACCTTGCGGTAGCGTCTGATGGCCGAACCCAAACTTGAAATTGTCATCGCTTAATTCCCATTTAGAATCAAGAACTTAACGATATCTATCCGCAAGAGACAACGCCACAATTCATCACCTTTGTTTGCATAATGTGATGTAATTCGTAGAATTGATCGTTTGGACAGGTCAAAAGCCATCGAGTTTCAACCGGGGTGAGCCAGCTGAGACTCTTCAGCAAAGCACCCCAGCAGAAGGCTGATCTCGGTGTCGGACGAATGGTTTGTGCGCTGCACAGGACAACCTGGCAGACCACTGCAAATGGAGTTTTATCGTGCGTCTCAACATGCCGGTCACCTCGGTCGAACAGACTTTCGGCGAGGATCAGCGGCTTATTTCCGCCACCGACATCGCCAGCAACATCACCTACTGCAATGCCGAATTCGCCGCCATGAGCGGATTCAGCCAGGCCGAGTTGATCGGTAGCCCGCACAACCTGGTCCGCCACCCGGACATGCCGCCGGCGGTGTTTGCCCTGATGTGGCAGTACCTCAAGGCCGGCCAGAGCTGGATGGGGATCGTCAAGAACCGCTGCAAGAACGGCAACTTCTACTGGGTCAGCGCTTATGTCACGCCAATACTCGAAGACGGCCGCCTGGTCGGCTACGAGTCGGTGCGGGTCAAGCCGAGCCGCGAGCAGGTGCGCCGCGCCGAAGTACTCTATGCGCGGTTGCGTGAAGGCAAGCCGGCGGTCTCGGCCGGGCGCCGTCTGGCCCAGTTGAGCCAGGTGATGAGCCTGCCCCTGGCTGCCGGCGCGCTGGCAGTGGCGGCCAACCAGGCGCTGCCGGGCTGGCCGGGCCAGGGCATCACCCTTGGCCTGTTCGCGATGATCGGCCTTTGGGCCCATAACCGGTTGGGCCGCCAACTCGGGCAGATCGTGGCGTGCTCGAACAACACCTTTGCCGATCAGATCAGCGCCCTGACCTACAGCGATCAACTGGGCCCGGCGGCGCAGTTGCAGATGATCCTGATCAGCGAAGAAGCGCGGCTCAAAACCGCGCTCACCCGGCTGAGCGACCTGGCCACGCAGATGGCCGAAGCCGCCAGCGATTCCAGTCGCCTGTCCAGCAGCACCGAAACCGCGCTGCTTGAACAGCGCGCCGAAATCGACATGACCGCCACCGCCATGACGCAAATGGCCGCGTCCATCGGCGAGGTGGCCGAGCATGTGCAGCAGACCGCAGTCCAGGCACAGACCGCCAACCAACTGGCCGAGCAGGGCAGCCAGGTCGCCGGCACCAGCCGCGAGGCCATCCAGTTACTGGCCAATACTGTCAGCCAGATCAACCAGGCGGTCACCCACCTGGCCGGGCAGACCCAGGACATCATGCTCGCCGCTGAAGTGATCCGCGCGATTGCCGAACAGACCAACCTGCTGGCACTTAACGCCGCCATTGAAGCGGCCCGCGCCGGCGAGCAGGGTCGTGGCTTTGCCGTGGTCGCCGATGAGGTTCGCGCCCTGGCGGCCAAGACCCGGCATTCGACCGTGCAGATCCAGGGTATCATCGAGAACCTGCGCAGCGGCGCCGACGAAGCGGTGAGCATCGCCAGCCTCGGCATCCACGAGGCCGAGCAGGGCGTGGCCCAGGTGCTGGAGGCGCAGCGCGCCTTGCAGGGCATTCGTGCCGCCGTCGAGCGCATCAGCGACATGAGCCAGCAGATGGCTGCCGCCTCGCAAGAACAATCCTCGGTGGCCGAAGAAGTCTCCGAGCAGATCAACAACGTTGCCAGCACGGTGCAGGCCACCGCGCGCAACGCCAATGCCGCGGCCAGCCGCGGCACCGAGCTGGAAAGCATTTCTTCGGGCCTGCGGGCCCTGGTCGAGCGTTTCAATCGCTAACCACCAGGGTGCAGAGGAATTCATGGACGATAACTACCGCGCGGCTGTCGATGCCGCCGCGATCTTTTCCGAAACCGACCTCAGTGGCCGGATCACGTACGTCAACGAGCAGTTCTGCAGCATCTCCGGCTACAGCCGCGAGGAACTGCTGGGGGCCAATCACCGGATCCTCAACTCCGGCCTGCACGGCCCGGAATTCTTCATTGGCATGTGGCGCGCGCTGGTCGCCGGACGGGTGTGGAAGGGCGAGATCTGCAACCGGGCCAAGGACGGTTCGTTGTACTGGGTCGACAGCACCATGGTGCCGTTGATTGATCCGGCCACTGGCAAGGTGCGCAAGTTCGTCTCGATCCGCTTCGACGTCACCGAGAAACGCCAGCTGCTGCACACCCTGCAATGGCGGGTGGGCCACGATGTGCTCACCGGTCTGCCCAATCGCGCCTATCTGTCCGACCTGCTCAACCAGGCCCTGGAGTTCTCGCGCAACGAGGACATTCCGCTGGCCGTGTGCATGCTCGATCTGGATGGCTTCAAGGCGGTCAACGACGGTTACGGTCATGCCAGCGGCGATCTGCTGCTGGTCGAAGTGGCCACGCGCCTCAAGGGCATCCTGCGCGGTGGTGATGCCGTGGCGCGGTTGTCGGGCGACGAGTTCGTGCTGATTTTGCGCCATGTGCAGAACCCGGCGCATTTGCAGGCGGCGCTCGACCGGGTGCTGACCGCGATAGCCGCGCCTTACCAGATCCGCGACCAGGAGATTCGCGTCAGCGCCAGTATCGGCGTGACCCTGTTCCCCCAGGACAACGAAGACACCGACACCCTGGTGCGCCACGCCGACCAGGCGCTGTACGTGGCCAAGCAGAGCGGGCGCAATCGCTTCCACCTGTTCGACGTGTCGCTGGACCAGGAGGTCAAGGCTACCCACCAGACCGTGGCGCGCCTGCGCCAGGCCCTGCACAAGGGCGAGCTGTGCCTGCACTACCAACCCAAGGTCAACATGCACAGCGGCGCGGTCATCGGCTTCGAAGCGTTGCTGCGCTGGCAGCATCCAAGCAAGGGGTTGGTCATGCCCGGCGATTTTCTGCCGCAGGTCGAGCAGACCGACCTGATCGTCGAGATCGGCGAATGGGTCATCGATCAGGCCATGAGCCAGATGCAGCGTTGGCAGGCGCTGGGTCACCAGTGGCCGGTCAGCGTCAATATCGCCGCCCGCCATGTGCAGCGTGATGACTTTGTCGAACGCCTGAAGTTGTTGCTGGGCCGTCATCCGGATGTAGCCCCGGCCATGCTCGACCTGGAAATCGTCGAGTCGGTCGCCATTGAAAACATACAGCGCGTCAGCCAGTGCCTGGAGGCCTGCCAGCGTCTGGGCGTGCAGTTCTCCCTGGATGATTTCGGCACCGGCTATTCGTCGCTCAGCTACCTCAAGCGCCTGCCGACGCGGACCATCAAGATCGACAAATCCTTCGTCCGCGACATCCTCCATGACCAGGACGACCTGGCCCTGACCCGCGCCGTGATCGGCCTGGCCCGGGCCTTTGGCCGCCAGGTGATCGCCGAGGGCCTGGAGACGGTCGAGCATGGACAATTGCTCATGGGCCTGGGTTGCGACGTCGCCCAGGGCTACTGCATCGCCCGGCCGATGCCGGCTGAGCAGGTGATCGACTGGGTTGCCGATTACCAGCAACCCCTGCAGTGGCAAATCCAGTAGGGGCGGGCCTGGAATCCTCTCCTACCAGCGCTGGTCCTCTGTGGGAGCGGGCCTTGCCCCGCGATCGAGCGCGCAGCGGTCGCAAGCCAGGCGACGCTGGGCTCACTAGTACCTCCCCAACTGTACCAAGCCGGCGCCGATCATCAGCCAGATGCCCCCTACAACAGTCAACCAGCAAGACACCTTCATTCGGCGCTGCAGGTAGGCTGGAAGCTCGTGAGTTTCTTCCGCTTCAAGGACCCTCCTGCCAATGCCGGTGCTCGGCCAAGCTAGCGCGCCACTGATAGATGCAACCACCAGGGTGCGTGACATAACGCCCCTGCGTCCCCATAGCTGAATTTGTTGCTCCAGCCCGCGATTGTTCTGCAGCGCTGTACACATCACCTCGAAATGTCGTGAGCAGGCGATATGCACGTCGATGGCAACGCCGGATAACGCGATAACGAAAGGCGCCAGGCCGAATCCGATCTGGGCGTTCAGGGGCCAGGTATTGATATCTATCATCGCTGTGCCTCATAGATGCATTCAGGCAAAGAGGCCCGGAACCTAGCACCGACAATCTCGACCTGGCGCACCGCTGGGCGGAATCGGAAACATCCCACAAATATCTATGCGCTGCCCCTGTGGGAGCGGGCCTTGCCCCGCGATCGAGCGCGCAGCGGTCGCAATCCAGGCGACGCTGGGTTGCGTTATTTACGCATTCTTTATGCCCGGCCCAGGCTCTCGATCTCGCCCCTTTACAGCCCCTCTACCGACAATGACCGTCAGCGGCACGTGCCGTAAGGACGGAGAGTTTTCATGAGCATTCTGGACGGGGTGTCACTGCTGTTGGCAGTGGCCTTGATGATCTACCTGCTGGTCGCGCTGCTGCGCGCCGATCGGGGTTAGGAGCGACCATGCACAGTTACGATTACGCGTTGCTGCTGGCGTTCTTTGCGCTGGTACTGCTCCCGGCACCCTTGCTCGGGCGTTTCTTTTTCAAGGTAATGGAGGGCCAGCGCACCTGGCTGTCGCCGCTGCTCGGGCCGGTCGAGCGTGGCTGCTACCGGCTGGCCGGGGTCGACGCCAGCAAGGAACAGAGCTGGCAGCAGTACACCCTGGCCTTGCTGGCCTTCAACCTCGCCGGTTTCGTGCTGGTGTTCGCCGTGCTGCTGTTGCAGGGCTACCTGCCGCTCAACCCGCAGCAGCTGGCGGGGCAGGAGTGGTCGCTGGCGTTCAACACCGCGGTGAGCTTTGTCACCAACACCAACTGGCAGTCCTATAGCGGCGAAGCCTCGGTCAGCTACCTGAGCCAGATGCTCGGCCTGACCGTGCAGAACTTCGTCAGCGCCGCCACCGGCCTCGCCGTACTGGTTGCCTTGTGCCGCGGCATCGCCCGCCGTTCGGCCAGGACCCTGGGCAATTTCTGGGTCGACATGACCCGTGCCACCCTCTACGGCCTGCTACCGCTGTGCCTGCTGCTGGCCTTGTTGCTGGTATGGCAGGGTGTACCGCAAACCTTCGCCGATTACGTGCATGCCCTGACCCTGCAAGGCGCCGACCAGACCATACCGCTCGGCCCGGCCGCCAGCCAGATCGCGATCAAGCAATTGGGCACCAACGGCGGTGGCTTTTTCGGTGTCAACTCGGCGCACCCGTTCGAGAACCCGACGGCCTGGAGCAACCTGTTCGAGGTGGCCTCGATCATCCTCATTCCGGTGGCCCTGGTGTTTACCTTCGGCCATTACGTCAAGGACATGCGCCAGAGCCGGGCAATCATCGCCGGCATGCTCGCGCTGTTCTTGATCGGCGGCGGCACCGCGCTGTGGAGCGAGCACCAGGCCAACCCGACGCTGAACAGCCCGCTGGTTGAGCAGACCGCGCCGCTGGAAGGCAAGGAAAGCCGCTTTGGCACCACCGCCAGCGTGCTCTGGACGGTGACCACCACCGCCGCCTCCAACGGCTCGGTGAACAACATGCACGACAGCCTCAACCCGCTCAGCGGTATGGTCGCGCTGGTCAACATGATGGTTGGCGAGGTGATTTTTGGCGGCGTCGGTGCCGGGCTCTACGGCATGCTGCTGAACGTGCTGATCGCGGTGTTCCTCGCCGGTCTGATGATCGGCCGCACCCCGGAATACCTGGGCAAGAAACTGCAGGCGCGGGAAGTGCAGTTGCTGGTGGCCACCTTGCTGGTGATGCCGGTCGGCGTGCTGGTGCTCGGCGCCCTGGCGGCCAGCCTGCCAGGCCCGGCAGCAGCGATCAGCAACCCCGGTGCCCATGGCTTCAGCCAGCTGCTGTACGCCTACACCTCGGCCAGCGCCAACAACGGTTCGGCCTTCGCCGGCCTCGGTGCCAACACCACCTTCCACAACGTGATGATCGGCCTGGGCATGCTGATCGGCCGCTTCGGCTACATCCTGCCGGTGCTGGCCCTGGCCGGTAGCCTGGCGCTGAAAAAATCCGCACCGGTGGGGCAGAACAGCTTCCCGACCCACGGCCCGCTGTTCGTCACCTTGCTGGTGGTGACCATCCTGCTGGTCGGTGGCCTGACCTTCTTGCCGGCCCTGGCCCTGGGGCCGGTGACCGAATACCTGAGCCTGGGCTTGTGAGGAACAACTGATGAACATGCCGATTCCTGAAGTAAAGGCGCAGGCCCCCGAGGCTGCGCGCACCACCTTTGCTGCTCTGTGGCGCCCGGCGCTGGTGCAGGCCTTCGTCAAGCTCGACCCGCGTCAGCTCAAGCGCTCGCCGGTGATGCTGGTGGTGGAACTGACCGCGATTTTCACCACCTTGCTGTGTTTGCTGCCCGATAGCCGCGTGCCGACCGGCGTGGCGGTGCAGATCGCCCTGTGGTTGTGGTTCACCGTGCTGTTTGCCAACTTCGCCGAAGCCCTCGCCGAGGGCCGTGGCAAGGCCCGCGCCGACAGCCTCAAGGCCGGCAGCCAGGGCCTCAGTGCCCGTCGCCGTACGGCCTCGGGCAGCTTCGAGATTGTCCCGGCCACCAGCCTGCGCAAGGGCGATGTGGTCAAGGTCTTGGCCGGGGAGATGATCCCTGGCGACGGCGAGGTGCTCGAAGGCATCGCGGCGGTCAACGAGGCGGCGATTACCGGTGAGTCTGCGCCGGTGATCCGCGAGTCCGGCGGTGATCGTTCGGCGGTCACCGGCAACACCCGGCTGGTGTCCGACTGGCTGCTGATCAGCATCACCAGCAACCCCGGCGAGTCGACCCTGGACCGCATGATCGCCCTGGTCGAAGGCGCCAAACGGCAGAAAACGCCCAACGAGATCGCCCTGGACATCCTGCTGATCGGCCTGACCCTGATCTTCCTGGTGGTCGTGGTGACCCTGCAGCCGTTCGCCCATTTTGCCGGTGGCAGCATCCCGCTGGTGTTCCTCGTGGCACTGCTGGTCACGCTGATTCCGACCACCATCGGCGGCCTCCTGTCGGCCATCGGTATTGCCGGCATGGACCGCCTGGTACGCCTTAACGTGATTGCCCGTTCCGGCCGTGCGGTAGAAGCCGCAGGCGATGTGCATGTGCTGATGCTCGACAAGACCGGCACCATCACCTTCGGCAACCGCCGCTGCAGCGCCCTGCATGCGGCACCGGGCGTCACTGCGCGGGAGCTGGGCGAGGGCGCCTTGCTGGCGTCGCTGGCCGACGATACCGCCGAAGGCAAGTCGATCGTTGAATACCTGCGCCAGTTGCATGACTTCAACGAACCGGCGGCCGACCAGTTCACACCGGTAGCCTTCAGCGCCGAAACCCGGCTGTCCGGCATCGACTATCAGCAGCGTCGCTACCGCAAGGGCGCGGTGGATTCGGTGCTGGCTTTCGTCGCCATGCAGCGCCTGGAAATGCCAGTGCCGCTGGCCCGGGAAGTGGACAAGATCGCCCAGAGCGGCGGCACGCCGCTGCTGGTGTGCGTCGACAAGCGCCTGCTGGGGGTTATCCACCTCAAGGACGTGGTCAAGCCGGGCATCCGCGAGCGCTTTGCCGAGCTGCGCAAGCTGGGCATCCGCACGGTGATGGTCACCGGTGACAACCCACTGACTGCCGCCGCCATTGCCGCTGAAGCCGGGGTCGACGACGTGCTCGCCGAAGCCACCCCGGAGAAGAAGCTGGCGCGCATTCGCCAGGAGCAGAATGACGGCCGGTTGGTAGCCATGTGCGGCGATGGTGCCAACGACGCCCCGGCGCTGGCCCAGGCCGATGTCGGCATGGCCATGAACGACGGTACCCAGGCAGCCCGCGAGGCGGCCAACATGGTCGACCTGGACAGCGACCCGACCAAGCTGCTGGATGTGGTCCAGGTCGGCAAGGAGCTGCTGGTAACCCGTGGCGCGCTGACCACCTTCTCGATTGCCAACGACGTGGCCAAGTATTTCGCCATCCTCCCGGCGCTGTTCGCGGCGATCTACCCGCAACTGGGCGTGCTCAACCTGATGCACCTGAGCAGCCCGCAAAGCGCGATCCTTTCGGCGATCGTCTTCAACGCCCTGATCATCGTTGTGCTGATCCCGCTGGCCCTGCGCGGAGTACGGGTGCAGGCCGCCAGCGCCGCCCACCTGCTGCGCCGCAACCTGCTGATTTACGGCCTGGGCGGGCTGATCGTGCCGTTCGCCGGGATCAAGCTGATCGACCTGTTGCTCACCGCCCTGAAGCTGGTCTGAACCAAGGAGATGATCATGACTACCCATATTCGTCCGGCCCTGAGCCTGATCCTGTTGATGACCCTGATCACCGGCGCGGTGTACCCGCTGGTGGTCACCGGCATCGCCCAAGTGGCCTTCCCCGAGCAGGCCAATGGCAGCCTGCTGCGCGACGACCAGGGCCAGGTGCGTGGCTCGCAGTTGATCGCGCAACGCTTCGAGGGCGAGGGCTGGTTTCAGTCGCGGCCTTCGGCGGGCGACTACGCCACGGTATCGAGCAGCGCCAGCAACCTGGCGCCGAGCAACCCGGCGCTGGCCGAGCGGGTCACCAACAGCGCTGCGCAGTTGTACATCGAAGCACAAGGGCCGGTGCCGCTGGCCTTGCTGACCACCTCCGGCAGCGGCCTTGACCCGCACCTGTCGCCAGCCGCGGTGGCCTACCAGCTGCCGCGGGTGGCAGCGGCGCGCCAGGTTGCGCCCGAGGCCTTGCAAGTACTGGTCGAGCAGTCCACCCTGCACCCCTTGATCGGCCCGCCGGTGGTCAATGTATTGGCCCTGAACAGCGCCCTTGAGCGGCTGTCGCCGGCGTCGAAATAAGGACAGGCAGTGAGCATGAGCAATTCCGAACGCGCTGATGCGTTGTTGGCCGGGCTGCCGCGCGAAGGGCGCGGCCGGCTCAAGGTATTTCTGGGCGCGGCACCTGGGGTGGGCAAAACCTACGCCATGCTCCAGGCCGCCCATGCCCAGCTGCGCCAGGGGGTGACGCTGCTGGCGGCGGTGGTCGAGACGCACGGGCGCAGCGAAACCGAAGCGCTGCTCGGCGGTTTGCCCCAGCAGCCCCTGCTGCGCAGCGACTATCGCGGCATGCTGCTGGAAGAAATGGACCTTGACGGCCTGCTCAAGGCCCGCCCGCAATTGGTGCTGGTCGACGAGCTGGCCCACAGCAACGCCCCAGGCAGTCGTCATGCCAAGCGCTGGCAGGACGTCCAGGAACTGCTCGCCGCTGGCATCGACGTCTACACCACGGTCAACGTCCAGCACCTGGAAAGCCTCAACGACCAGGTGCGTGGCATCACCGGCGTGCAGGTACGCGAAACCCTGCCGGACTGGGTGCTGCAGGAAGCCTTCGAACTGGTGCTGATCGACCTGCCACCGCGCGAGCTGCTCGAACGCCTGCGCGAAGGCAAGGTGTACGTGCCGGAGCAGGCCCGGGCGGCGATCGATGCGTTTTTCTCCCAAACCAACCTTACTGCTTTGCGCGAGCTGGCCATGCAGACGGCCGCGGCCCAGGTCGATGCCGACCTGGCCCACGGGTACCGCCAGCTCGGCCAGGACGCTCCGGCCTTGCGCGGGCGTTTGCTGGTCGGCGTCGATGGCGATGCCCAGGCCGAACGCCTGGTACGCCACGCCAGCCGGGTGGCGCAGCGGCGGCATCTGCCCTGGACCCTGGTGCACGTGGACAACGGCCGGCTGCGCGACGAAACCGCGCGCCAGCGCTTGCAGGCGGCCCAGCAACTGGCTGAGCGCCTGGGCGGCGAAGTGGTGCTGCTGCGTGCTGGCGAGGTGGCCAAAACCCTGATCCAGCATGCCCTGGAACGGCGCGCCAGCCTGGTGTTGGTCGGCCAGTCGCGCGCTCGCCTGCGCCGGCGCCTGTTCGGCGCCGGGGTGGCGACGCGCTTGCTGCGTGACGCCCATGGCCTGGAAATCAACGTGCTCGACCGCGACACCCAGCCCGAGCCACCGAGCGCGGCGGTGAAAAAGGTCTGGGTGTGGCGCCATTACCTGTTGGCCCTGGCCGCCACGATGCTGGCGTCCGGCCTGGCCTGGGCGGTGGCCAGCGTGCTGGCTTTGCCGAACATCTCCCTGGTGTTTCTCGCCGCCGTGCTGCTGGTGGCGGTGCGCAGCAGCCTGGGCCCGGCACTGGCCTGTGCGGTGATGTCGTTCCTGGCCTACGACTTTTTGTTCATCCCGCCGACTTTCTCGTTCAGCATCCAGCGCGAAGAGGACGTACTGACTTCGCTGTTCTTCCTGTTGATGGCAGCGCTCACCGGTAACCTTGCTGCGCGCCAGCGTCGGCAGTTGCAGGCTCTGCGCGAAACCCAGGAGCAGACCAGCCAGTTGCTCGAACTGTCGCGCAAGCTCACCGCTGCCACCGACCGCCAGGCGGTGTTCACCGCCGCCGGCCAGCATCTGGATGGCTGGCAGGACCTGCAGGTGTGTCTGCTTGAGCGCGACGCCGAGGGCCGTCTGCAGGTGGCCAGTGGCGGCAACCTGCAGTTGAGCGACAACGAACGCGCCGCTGCCGACTGGGCCTGGCAGCATGACCAGGCGGCTGGCCTGGGCAGCGATACCTTGCCCAATGGCCGTTGGTGGTGGTGGCCGCTGTCGGTAGATGACGCGCGCCTGGCGCTGCTCGGTGTGCGCCCGCGCAAGGACGAGCAACTGACCGCCCAGCATTGCCGCCTGCTCAAGGCCCTGAGCCAGCCGCTGGCCCAGGCCCTGGCCCGGGCGCGGTTGGCCGAGCAGCTCGAATCGGCACGCCTGCATGGCGAAACCGAACAGTTGCGCAGCGCCTTGCTGGCCTCGGTGTCCCACGACCTGCGCACGCCACTGACCGCCATGCGCGGCAGCATCGACAGCCTGCTGGCCCTCGGTGAGGCGATCCCCAAGGCTGACCGTCAGGAGCTGCTCGAAGGCACCCGCAATGAAGCCGAGCGTCTGGACCGCTACATCCAGAACCTGCTCGACATGACCCGCCTGGGCCATGGCGGGCTGAAACTGGCGCGCGACTGGGTGGCGCCCACCGATATCGTCGGCAGCGCCCTGAACCGCCTGCGGGTGGTGCTGGCGCCGTTGCAACTGCGCACCGAGGTGCCGGCCGACTTGCCGCTGTTGTTCGTTCACGCCGCGTTGATCGAGCAGGCGCTGATCAATGTGCTGGAGAACGCTGCACGTTTTTCTCCGGCCGCTGGGCGGCTGGAGCTTCAGGTCAGCACTGAGGGCGAGTTGTTGTGTTTTGCCGTCAGCGATGAAGGGCCGGGCATTCCCGAGGCCGACCGCGAGCGCATTTTCGACATGTTCTACACCGCTGCGCGCGGTGACCGGGGCGGGCAGGGCACGGGGCTGGGCCTGGCGATCTGCCAGGGCATGATCGGCGCCCACGGCGGGCACATCCGGGTGGCCGACGGTATCGATGGCAAGGGCACCTGCATCACTTTATGCTTGCCGCTGCCGACCCAACCCGAGCCTGAAAGCGAAGCCCCATGAGCCAGAGCGCGACCCTGCTGGTCATCGATGACGAACCGCAAATCCGCAAGTTCCTGCGTATCAGCCTGAGCTCTCAGGGCTACAAGGTGGTGGAAGCTGGCACCGGCGCCGAGGGCCTGACCCAGGCGGCGTTGGCGCGCCCCGACCTGGTGGTGCTCGACCTCGGCCTGCCGGACATGGACGGCCAGCAGGTGCTGCGTGAGCTGCGTGAGTGGAGTGCGGTGCCGGTGCTGGTGCTGTCGGTGCGGGCCAGTGAAGTCCAGAAGGTCGAGGCGCTGGACAACGGTGCCAACGACTATGTGACCAAGCCCTTCGGCATTCAGGAATTCCTTGCCCGGGTGCGTGCCTTGCTGCGCCAGGCGCCGCAGGCTTCCACCATCGCCTCGGCCTTGAGCTTCGGGCCCTTGACCGTCGACCTGGCGTTTCGCCGGGTGACCCTGGACGGCATCGAGGTGGCGCTGACCCGCAAGGAGTATGCCTTGCTGGCGCAACTGGCCAGCCATCCGGGGCGGGTGATCACCCAGCAGCAACTGCTCAAGGATATCTGGGGGCCGACCCATGTCGATGACAGTCATTACCTGCGTATCGTCGTCGCCCATGTGCGGCAGAAGCTCGGCGATGACCCGACGGCGCCGCGGTTTATCGTGACTGAGCCTGGGGTGGGGTATCGGTTGATCGGGCCGGAACAGGGCTGAGGGCTGGGGTTGAATTTTGCTGGCCTCATCGCTGGCAAGCCAGCTCCCACAAGGTCCGGTGTGCACTTTACCTGTGGGAGCTGGCTTGCCAGCGATGAGGCTAGAGCCATCAACGCCGCTCCGCCTCATAGTTATCCAGGGTATCCCGGGCAATCTCCCGCCCCAGGGCAATCAGCTCCGGCGCTTTGTAGAACTCGAAGAACCGGCATACCCGCTTGGGCACGTTGATCAGTACATCTGGCGGGTACCCGGCAATCTTGTACTGCGCCAGTGACGTCTGCATCACCTCGAAGCTCTGGTTGATCAAGTCCAGCAGCGACGCCGGCCCGACGTTGTCGATGATGAACGAGCCAGTGGCCGATTTTGGCGCGCCTTCAATCTCCGGGGCTGCCGCCGGTTGCTGGGCTTCGGGATCGGCGGCATCGCTGAGCCAGGGGTTGGGAATCTGCGCTGCCTCGGGTTGCAGCTCCTGCTCGATGCGCATCAGTTGCTCGGCCGGTTTACGCCGGAACGGCAAGTGCGAGCCCAGGGAGTTGATCAGGTTGTCAAAGCGCAGCTTGAACGCCGCCGGGCGTTCGATCACCGGCAGTTGATACTGCTTCTGGTTGGTCGAGTTGAGGTTCACGGCAATGATCAGGTCGCAGTGGCTGGACACCACCGGGATGATCGGCAAGGGGTTGAGGATACCGCCATCGACCAGCATGCGGTTGCCTTGCACCACCGGGGTGAACAGGCTCGGTATCGCTGCCGAGGCGCGCATGGCCTGGTGCAGGCAGCCCTCCTGGAACCAGATTTCCTGTTGGTTGGTGAGGTCGGTGGCCACCGCCGTGTAGGGGATGCGCAGGTCTTCGATATTGACCTCGCCGACAATCTTGCGGATCTGCCCGAAGACCTTCTCGCCCCGAATCGCCCCGAGGCGAAAGCTCACATCGACCAGGCGCAGCACGTCCAGGTAGTCCAGACTCTCGATCCAGTTGCGGTACTCATCGAGCTTGCCGGCGGCATAGATGCCACCAATCACCGCGCCCATGGAGCAGCCGGCAATACAGGCGATGTCGTAGCCTCTGCGCTCGATTTCTTCGATCACACCAATGTGTGCGTAGCCCCGGGCCCCGCCTGAACCCAGAACCAGTGCGACGCGTTTTTTCATGATGCTTCCCCCGGTGTTCTGCTTCCATGGTCTAACAATGCGCCCAATTGTGTCTGTGCTTCAATCGTCGCTGGCGCTGCGCTACGCTGAACAGGGCACTTTTCTCGCTGTTTACCGTCGAAGTCGCCACCCTGAACTTTTTTTTTTGAGGTATTGCCGATGAAAGCCTGGATTTGCCTGCCCCTGATTGCCCTGGTCCTGACCGGTTGCGCTGGCAAGACAGCCTACCGCGACAGCTGCGCCAATCAGCTGGACTCGGCCTGGAAAGAGCTCGACCTGGCCAAGGCCGAAGGTTTCGCCGGTACCGTCAGTTACTCCAAGGCGCTGTCGCTGTTGACCGGGGCCAAGACCCAGCAGCAGTTCGAAGCGTTCGAGGGCTGCAGCAAGAAGGCCGAGAAGGCCCGTTTCTACATTCGTGAATCCCGCGCCGGGCGCTGATACAGGAGTAGACCATGTCGTCGGCCATGCTCGACCACGTCATTGCCCAGGTACTGAGCCTGCAGGTGCGCCTGCTGGCCTGCCAGGCGCGCCTGGCCGCCGATACCGACGGCGAGGCGCTGCACGACCTGCGCATCGGCGTGCGGCGCTTGCGCAGCCTGCTGCGGCCGCTGCGTGAATTGCCCGGAGTCGAGCAGCTGGAAGCGGCTGCCCAGGCGCTGGGTAGCCTGACCACGCCAATGCGCGACCGTGAGGTACTGGCCGCGCAGTTGCTCGAACGCCGCCAGACGGTCGCGGCGCATACGCGCCTGGCCCATCGCGCGCAGACCTTCGCCAGCGTCGCCGCCAGTGCCGAACTGGCGCGCCTGCTGGCAATCGTCGACGCCTTCCCGGTGTTTCTGCGCGCGGCGCAGCGCCAGGGCTTGATCTGCCGGCTGCAACAGCGCATCGACAAACGCCTGGAAAAGCAGTGGAAGCAGCTACGCCAGGCCCTCGACGATCCTGCCCACGACCGTCATCGCCTGCGCCTGCTGATCAAGCGGGTGCGCTACGCGGCTGAAGCCTACCCGCAACTGCAGCACTCCAACCCACGCCTGCAAAAGGCCCTCAGGCGTGCCCAGGGCGATCTGGGCAACTGGCACGACCTGCTGCAGTGGCTGCTGCAAGCCGAGCAGCAAAGCGACCTGGCCCCGTGTGTCAGCCATTGGCAAATGCAACTGACCAAGGCCGAACAATGCGCCGATGCCACCCTCGATCGCCTGCAGGAGCAGCTTGCGCAGCGATAGCCCGCTGAAATGGCCGAAATGCGTGCTGTAGACCACTTGCTGGCTGGTTAAGATCAGTTTCTTTTCAAATCGCTGAGGTCGGCATGAACTTCTCACAATTGCTCACGGCGGTCCGCCAGCATCCCCAGGCCGTGACCATTGATTCAAGCTGGGCCCAGGGTCGCGCCTGTTTTGGCGGGCTGATGGCTGCCTTGCTGTATGAGGCCATGCTGGCCAAGACCTCGCCGGGGCGTCCGGTGCGCTCCCTGGCCATCACCTTTGTCGGACCGGCCGAACCTGAGGTGCCGATCAGTTTCGAAGTGGAACTGCTGCGCGAGGGCAAGGCCGTCAGCTCGCTGCTCGGGCGCGCCCTGCAGAACGGCCAGGTGGTTACCCTGATGCAGGGCAGCTTTGGCAGCGGCCGCGATTCGATGATCGATGTGCCGGCCTTGCCGGCGGTAGAGATGAAGCCGCTTGAGCAATCGAGCACAGAGCTTCCGTGCATCAAGGGGGTGACCCCGGAGTTCATGCGCCATGTGTCCCTGCGCTGGGCCATCGGCGGCATTCCGTTCAGCAATAACAAGTCCCGGGACATGGGCGGCTGGGTACGTTTTCGCGACAGCGAACGTGAAGAGCCGGTCAGTGAAGCGCACTTGCTGGCGCTGGTTGACGCCTGGCCCCCGACCTTGCTTTCGCACCTGAACAAACCGGCGTCCGGCAGCACCTTGACCTGGACCATCGAATTCATCCAGCCGGTGCCGAGCCTGACCACCCTGGACTGGTGCCGCTACCACGTCGAAACCGAACATGCCCGAGATGGTTACGGGCATGCGGCGGCCGCGCTGTGGAGCGACAAGGGCGAGTTGCTGGCGCTCAGCCGCCAGACCGTGACCGTGTTCGGCTGAGACGGCTCAATGGCGGTGCCGGTCGCGCCAGGCGCGCCACCAGGCACCGCTGAGTACAAAGCGCGGGAACGTGACGAACTGCTCGACCAGCAGGCGGCCAATGGCATCCTTGCGGTTGGCGAACGGCTCGGGTTGTTCGGCTTCCAGGCGGTGACCCTGGCGTTGCAGGCCGAGCCCGGCGATCAGGGCGATGATGCCAACGGCCAGTTGCCCCAGGTCCAGCGAGAACAACCCCGAAAGCACCAGCAATACGCCGAGGATGAACAACGGCACGGCAATCAGGTGCAGCACCAGGTTGGTCGGGTTGCGGTGGTTGTGGTGGTAGCCACGCCATTGCCAGGCGGGCAGGTTGGGCAGGCGTTTGCTCATGGAAATTTTCCTCAGGGGCTTGCCTGAAGAATAGTGCGGCCCCGGTGAAGGGGCCAATCGATGGCGGCTATGACGCCTATAGCTTGAGCTGGCCGATGGCCTTGTTCAGTTCGCCGGCCAGGGTCGCCAGTTCGCTGCTGGTGGTGGCCGAGTCGACGGTTTGCTGCACGGTCTCTTCGGTTACGTCGCGGATACTTACCACTGCCCGGTTCATTTCTTCGGCCACCTGGCTCTGTTGCTCGGCGGCCACGGCAATCTGCGTGTTGCTTTCACGCATCTGCGCCACCGCGCTGGTGATTTCTGCCAGCGCGGCACCGGCTTCCTGGGCCTGCTGTACGCAGTCGTCAGCCTTGAACGAGCTTTCCTGCATGAAATCCACGGCGTCGCGGGTACCGGCCTGCAGCGCCGAGACCATGGTGGTGATTTCGTCGGTGGAAGCCTGCACCCGTTTGGCCAGGTTGCGTACTTCGTCGGCGACCACCGCAAAACCACGGCCCAGATCGCCGGCGCGGGCGGCCTCGATGGCGGCGTTGAGGGCCAGCAGGTTGGTCTGCTCGGCAATGCTGTGGATCACCCCGACCACGCCGTTGATCTTCTGGCTGTCGTCGGCCAGCTGGCGGATCATCTCGGCGGTCTGTTGTACGCCGCTGGACAGCCCGGCGATCGAGGTCTGTACCCGGCTGACCACTTCCTGGCCGCTACCAGCCAGGGTGTCGGCGCTCTGCGACAGGTCGCGGGTGGCGCCGGCGTGCTGGGCGATGTGATAGACCGTGGCGGTCATTTCGTTGATGGCGGTGGCGGCCTGATCGGTTTCGCTCTGTTGGCCAAGCATGCCGTGACGCACGTCGTTCATGCTCGCGGCCAGGCGCGCGGCGCCGGAATCCAGTTGTGCGGCGGTGCGCGCGACGGTGTTGACCACCCGGTGGTAGGTGGTTTGCATGGCGTTGAAGGCACTGGCCATCTGTCCGACTTCATCACCACAGGCCAGGGGTACGCGGGCCGACAGGTCGCCGGTTTTTTCCACGTGCAGCATTACGTCCTTGAGGGTGTTGAGCTGGCTGAGCAGAAAGCGGATGAGCAGTTGCGAGGCGCAAAGCATCGCCAGCATCAGGATCAGCACGCACACGGCGTAGTTGGTGAAGCGGTCGGTGAACACCTGGACCAGGCTGGGGGAGGGGGCGAGCACGGCGATCTGCTGGTTATCACGGCTGATGACCTGGGCACCGGTCAGCGGATCGCGGCCCAGCAACGGCAAGCCTTCGAGCTCGACCCAGCCCTGGGCCGTGGCCAGCGTATCGAGGCTTTGTCCTTCGAATTGCGGCGCCTGGCCGGGGCTGTAAGTCAGCCACAGCGCATTGTTCGGCAGGGCTTGCCCGGCGGGCCAGGCCGCCAGCAACTGCGCCTCGGCCTGGGCTTTGCTTTGTGCACTCTGGGCCCGGGCCTGTTGCTCCAGATGCACGGCATACAGCACCAGGAACAGCGTGGTGACGAACGCGACCGCGTTCACGGCCCAGAACTTGTACTTCAGGGAGATATTGCTAAGCCAGGCACCCATGGTAGGTCTTCTCTGATTGAGCGGAAACATTGTTGGCAAGGTGCCATCATTGTGCCGACTCGATCATCAAGACGTTTTGATATGCGTCAAATAATCGCGGGCAGGTTAAAGAAGGCGCGGGCGCTGGCGGTGCTGTGGGCAGCCAGTTGCTCAGGGCTTTCGCCGCGGTGCAGGGCTACTTCGCGCAGCACTTCAGTGAGAAAGGCCGGTTCGTTGCGCCCGCTTTTCGGCTTGGGCCGCAGGCTGCGCGGCAGCAGGTACGGCGCGTCGCTTTCGAGCATCAGGCGGCCCTGGGGGATGCTGCTGACCAGCGGGTGCAGGTGGGTGCCGCGTCGTTCGTCGCAGATCCAGCCAGTGATGCCGATGTGCAGGTCCAGGTCGAGGTAGCCGAACAGCGCCGCGCGCTCGCCGGTAAAGCAGTGCACAACCGCTGCTGGCAGGCGATCGCGAAACTCCTTGAGGATCGCCAGCAGGCGTTCGCTGGCGTCACGCTCGTGCAGGAACACCGGCATCTGCAGCTCCACGGCCAGGGCCAGCTGTTCTTCCAGCGCCTTTTCCTGCTGCGGGCGCGGCGAGAAATCACGGTTGAAGTCCAGCCCGCATTCACCCACGGCCTGCACCCGCGGCTGCCCAAGCAGCGCGCGCAACTGGCGGCTGCTGTCGGCGCTCCAGCTGCTGGCGTCATGGGGATGAACACCGGCGGTGCTGAACAGGCGCTGGGCGCTTTCATCGAGCTGCTGGCACAGCTCAAGGGCCTGTTCGCTACCCTCGAGGCTGGTGCCGGTGACCATCATCTGTACCACCCCGGCAGCCACGGCGCGTTCGAGGATCGCCTGATGTTTGTCGGCAAAACTTGGGTTGGTCAGATTGACGCCGATGTCGATGAGTTGCATGGTGCTACCTCAGGCCGGGGGCCGGCCAGCATAACAAAGCTCGGCGAAAATCGATAAAGCCAAGAACTTCAACGAGTTGTCGTGGTCTGTTGCGGTCAATTGTCATGGAACGACTGCAGACTATGGCGCCAACCCCACACGCGCGGACCTTGCAACGGATGACCCGAGCGCTGTTTTTGTTGATCGTGCTGAGCCTCTCGCTGCTGCCTGCAGGGCCGGCCAGTGCGCGTCTGGCCGGGCCGCAACAGGCGGTGCCCAAGACCCAGGCGCGCGACCTGGCGCAGATCCGCAGCAGCCGGGTGCTGAAGGTGCTGGTCAACCAGAGCCGCAACAGCTCCGGTGAAGTCAAGGGCGAGCCGGTGGGCGTCGAGTACCATCGTCTGCGAGCCTTCGAGCATTACCTCAACGCCCGCGCCCGCGATGGCGAGGAAATCCGCCTGAAGATCATCCCCCGCGCCAAGGAACAACTGCTGGCCGCATTGCAGCGCGGCGAAGCCGACCTGGTGGCGCCGGGTGAACTGGTCGACCCCACCTCTACCCGTGGCCTCAGCGCCAGCGACCCGGTGGTCGACAAGGTGCCCCTGGTGCTGGTCGGGCGCAAGGGCGAGCGCAGCTTTCAGCGCGTCGAGCAGCTGTCCGGGCGCACCCTGGCGCTGACCAGCTCAAGTGCCGCCGGCGATACCTTGCATGAGATCAACCAGAAGCTGGCCCTGCGTAAGCTGGCGCCGATCAAGGTCGAGTGGGTCGACCCGACGCTGGCGGTCGAAGATGTGCTGGAGATGGTCCAGGCCGGGATTTTTCACCTGACCGTGGTCGAGCAGCCGATTGCCGAACGCTGGGCCAAGGTCATGCCCAAGCTGCGGGTCGAGCGCAAGCTGCATGTGGCCAGCCCCGAGGCCATGCGCTGGTACGTGCGCCGTGACGCGGTAATGCTGCACGCCAGCGTCGACCGCTTTCTTCAGGGCTACAAGGCGCCGGCCAATCAGGATGCAGCGTTTGAGCGGATCTACCGGCGTCTGTACCGGGTCCACAATCCCCTGGCACGCACTGATCGCAAGCGCCTGGAGGCCTTGCGGCCGGTGCTGCAGCGCCATGCCCGCGAACAGAAAATCGACTGGCTGAACCTGGCTGCGGTGGCCTTCAAGGAGTCCTCCCTTGACCCGACTGCCCGCGGGGCAGGGGGCGCCCACGGGCTGATGCAGATCACCCCCAGCGCCGCTCAGCGGGTGGGGGTGAGCAATATTGCCAATGTCGATGGCAATGTTCAGGCCAGCGCCCGCTACATGGCGCTGATCCGGCGCAAGTTCTTTTCCAGCAACCAGCTTAACGAGCGTGAACGCATGGCGTTCACCCTGGCGGCCTATAACCTGGGCCCGGAGCGGGTTCAGGCGATGCGTGCCGAAGCACGGCGGCGTGGGCTCAATGGCAACCAGTGGTTCTTCCAGACCGAGCGCATCGCCATGGAACAGGTGGGCATGGGGCCGGTGAGCTATGTGAACAGCGTCAACAAGTACTTCCTGGCCTTTGACCGTGAGCGCGCATCCCTGGAGCCGAAAGGGGGTAAAGGTGTGGGGCAAAAATAATCGAATAATTCGATTTTAATGTCGCAAATATTGCGATTTTACTATTGGTTGATTCGATTAATATGGCGCCCAACACCACACATCACACCCCTTAAGGAACACTCATGAACAACAACATCCTCAACGCCGTAGTTGCCAGCCGTGCCAGCTGGGGCCTGAGCATCATCCGTATTCTGGTCGGTATCATCTTCATGGCCCATGGCGCGCAGAAGCTCTTCGGCCTGTTTGGCGGCGGCGGCCTGGCGGGGACTGCGCAGTTCATGGAAAGCCTTGGCCTGGCGCCAGGCCTGCTGATGGCGCTGCTGTCCGGCGGTGCCGAGTTCTTCGGCGGCCTGGCCCTGGTGATCGGCTTGCTGGTACGGCCAGCGGCGCTGGCGCTGACCGTGACGTTGATCGTGGCGATCTTCTCGGTGCATATCGGCAATGGGTTGTTCATGGCCAACAACGGCTATGAGTTTGCCCTGGCGTTGATGGCGGGGACGCTGGCGGTGCTGGTCGAGGGGGCAGGGCGGGGGTCTTTGGACCGGTTGATTGCTCGCTAAGGTTGGGTCGATCCGGGTGAGGCAGCGCTGCTGCCTCACCTTTGCGCCTTTACGGCGCCTTACTTTGTTCAGTCGAAACAATAGTAAGCCAAAATTCTCGCCCACCAGGGGCCCTACGCTTCGCTCTTGCTTGCCTGACTCTGTGGGAGCGGCGGTGCGACGACTCGACCTGACCCGCGATGCGATGTGGCAGGCGGGACGCTATCGCGGGGTAAGCCCGCTCCTACAGTCACATGTTGACATCCCACCCGCAGCTTCTCTAGGATGCTGACTTGCGCCGATTTAAACAGCTACTTGCGGGGCGCAGGGTTTCCTCTTCGGGGGTTTCACCAAATACCGCTAAAACGCTGGTTCGGTGACGCCTCCCACCGCAGCCCAGCGGGTTTTGCGAGGCGGAGATCTACTCCATGAGTTGTCCACGTTCCAGTGTTTGCCTGACCCCCTTGCCAGCCAGCCAGGCTACGCGCACGCCGCGTATTCTCTTGGGCGGCAGCCATCAGCCAACACTTCTGCGCTACCTCGATGGCTGGCCACGCCGTAAAGGCCGTGCCACTGCCTTCCTGATCCAGTTTGCCGACACCTGCGCCTCGCTTGGCCAGTTCGCCAACGACCGTTTCGATCTGGCGGTGATTCAGTCGCCCAGCGCCGAAGATGCCGCCGAAGTTCTCGGTCACCTGACCCGTGTCGCTCGACAGGGCCTGATCACCCGGGCTTGAGTGACAGCCCGGGTTAGCCGCTCAATGTGCCTTGGCTTTCCTGATCCGTAGCACAATCACCAGCATGATCAATACCACCACCGGCGCCATACCCAGCAGCGCCTCGCGTGCGCTGATCTGCGCGCCCAGGGTGTGCAGGCCGGCATAGAACAGTTTGAACAGGCTCAGCAGGTAGTAGCTGATCGCGATGATCGACAGGCCTTCCACTGCCCGCTGGATCTTGATCTGGGTATCGGCGCGGGCGTTGAGGCTGCGCAGGATCTCGGCGTTCTGTTCTTCCATCTCGACCTGCACCCGCGCCTGCAGCAGGTCGCCGAGGTTGGCCACGCTCTCGGCCAGGTGTTCCAGGCGTTGTTCGGTGACCGCGCAATAACGCACGGTGGGCTTGAAACGCCGCTCGATGAACACTCCCAGGCGCTGGCAATCACCGACATGGCTCTCCCGCAGCTCGCCCAGGCGCTCGAACACCAGTTGCGCGTAGGCCTGGGTGGCGCTGAAGCGATGGCGGTGCTTGACCGTGCTGCCGACCACCTGGCGCGACAGCTGAGCGATGTCGGCGAGCAATGCCTTGGCATTGCCGCCGTCACTGCTGACGTTACGCTCCGACAGGCTGACCAGCTTGCGGTCATAGGCGTCCAGTTGCGGGCTCAGGGCCTTGGCGGCGGTCAGCGACAATGACGCCATCATCCGGTAGGTCTCGATCTCCAGCAGGCGGCGGATCATTCGTCCCTGGCGGTAGGCATTGAGCCGGCGGTTGATGAACAGGAAGCGGTTGGTGCCATCTGCGGTCAGGCGAAAATCGCTCCACACCACGGCATCGCCGCCGCCTACGCAGGAGCCGCAGGGGTCTTTGAAGCCATAACGGCTCAGGTCCAGGTCCTGTTCGTCGCGCACCAGCACCTGCACCGCGTTGATCATCTGCTCGCGGTAGGGCTCGACGCCTGCGGCGAGGGCCGGGGGCAGGGTGGTCCAGTTCAGCTCGCCGCTGGCGGCGGGCACCACCAGCGTCAGGGTGAAGAACTCGGAATGGCGCTCCCATTTGAACGGATGACCGTCCAGCCGGGTGATGCCCTGTGCGGCATCGGGCTCGAAGGCGTCCGGGCAGCAACGCTGCAACAGGGCATTGCAGTCGGCATCGGTGCCGAGAAACGCCAGATGGAAGACATGCGCCGGTTCGTCGAAGTACAGCGACGGACGGGCGTGCAGCTCGTTGTGCAAGGC
This sequence comes from Pseudomonas sp. ZL2, assembly GCF_054788455.1. NCBI lineage: Bacteria > Pseudomonadati > Pseudomonadota > Gammaproteobacteria > Pseudomonadales > Pseudomonadaceae > Pseudomonas > Pseudomonas sp. ZL2. The sequence goes on from NZ_JBGOGX010000002.1 coordinate 224,982, forward strand.
GGTGCGTTGGGCGTGCATGCGGGTCAGACCGTATTGTTGTGGTTGTCTGCGGTTTCACTCTTGGGACTGGAGCTGACAGGCACAAGTCACGTGCAGTTGCGCCGCGCCTCGACAGGGTTGATGATCAGGCCCTGCAAGCCACTCAGTCAGCCTGGAAGCGAGAATTTTTGTTGAGTACGCAAATCATCACGAAGGAAGGTCACGAAGCGCTCAAGCAGGAGCTGGACCATCTGTGGCGGGTAAAGCGTCCCGATATCACCCAGAAAGTCACCTGGGCAGCGTCCCTGGGGGATCGCAGCGAGAACGCCGATTACCAGTACAACAAGAAGCTTCTGCGTGAGATTGACCGCCGCGTGCGCTACCTGCGCAAGCGCCTGGAAGACATGCGTGTGGTGGAGTACTCGCCGGAGCAGGAGGGCCGGGTGTTTTTCGGCGCCTGGGTCGAGATCGAGAACGAGGAGGGCGAGACCAAGCGCTTTCGCATCGTCGGCTACGACGAGATCTACGGGCGCATGGACTACATCTCGATCGACTCACCCATGGCCCGCGCGTTGCTGAAAAAAGAGGTCGGCGATGAAGTCATCGTCCAGACCCCTTCCGGCGAGATGTGCTGGTGGGTCAACGCCATCGACTACGTCAAACCCTGATCAGCCCTCGCGCAGTACTGCCAGCGGGCTGGCATTGAGCGCCCGGCGCGTGCCGTAGACCCCGGCACCGCCGACCAGCAGGGCGCCGATGACCGGCAGCAGCAGTAGCCACGGGTGCGGGCTCCAGTGCAGGTCGAAGGCATAACGGTACAGCACCAGGGTGATCAGCTCGCAACCGATCGCTGCCAGCAGGCCGCTGGCCGCCCCCAGCAGGCCGAACTCGATACGCCGTGCCTTGACCAGCAATCCGCGCCCGGCGCCCAGGGCGCGGAGCAGGGCGCCTTGGCGAATGCGTTCGTCGAGGGTCGCCTGCAAGCCGGCGAACAGCACCGCCAGGCCTGCCGCCAGCACGAACAACAGCACGTACTCCACCGCCAGGGTGACCTGGGCGAGGATGCTGCGCAGCTGCGCCAGCAACGCGTCGACCTGGAGGATGGTCACCGCCGGGAACGCCCGCGACAGCGCGACCACCTGCTGGTCATGCCCGGGTGCCAGATAGAAGCTGGTCAGGTAGGTGGTCGGCAGGTCCTGCAGGGTTTCAGGCTGGAAGATCATGTAGAAGTTGGGCTGGAAGCTGTCCCAGTTGACCGTGCGCAGGCTGGTGACTTGCACCTGGCGTTGCAGGCCACCAATGGTGAAGGTCAACTGGTCGCCGAGTTTGAGCTTGAGGCTCAGGGCCAGCTCGGCTTCCACTGAAACACCGGGCAAGGCATCGGCTGCAGGTTTGACCTGCCACCACTGGCCTTCGCTCAGGGTGTTGCCCTGCGGCAGGTCGGCGGCCCAGGTCAGGCTCAGGTCGCGCTGCACGGCGCGGTCGCCGGTGGATTCCTTGCTGACAATCTGTTGCACCGGCTCGCCGTTGATGGCGGTCAGGCGCCCGGGGATAACCGGGTACAGCGGTGCGGCCTCGGCGGAGAACTCGGTCAGGCGTTGGGCGAAGTTGTTCTTGTCGTCGGGCAGGATGTTCAGGGCGAAGTAGTTGGGCGCGTCCTTGGGCAACTGGTTCTGCCAGGTGTCGAGCAGCTCGGCACGCAGCAGGGCGATCAGGGCCATGGCCAGCAGGATCAGGCCGAAGGCCAGGGACTGCCCGGCAGCCGCCAGTGGGTGGCGCAGCAATTGGCCAAGGCCCAGGCGCCAAGCCAGCGGGCTGTCGGCAAGCAAGCGCCGCAGGCTGCGCAGGCCGAGCAACAGTAGCCCGCCCAGCAGCAAGGCGGCGACCAGGCCGCCGCCGAGCAGGGCGAAGGTCAGCAGCAGGTCGAGGCTCAGGCGCCACATGATCAGGCCCAGAGCGAACAGCGCGGCGCCGTACACCAGCCAGCTGCTGGCCGGTACCGGCAGCAGGTCGCGACGCAGCACCCGCAGGGGTGGCACCCGGCCAAGGGCGGCCAGCGGCGGCAGGGCGAACCCGGCCAGGGCCACCAGGCCGGTGGCGATACCGGCCAGGGCCGGACCGACACCGCCAGGAGGAATCTGCGCCGGCATCAGACCTTGCAGCAATTCGAACAAGCCCAGTTGGGCCAGCCAGCCAAGCGCTGCGCCGCACACTGCGGCGATGCTGCCGAGAATCGCCAGTTGCAGGCAGAACAGGCTCAATGCCTGGCGGCGCGACAAGCCCAGGCAGCGCAGCAGGGCGCTGGCATCGAAACGCCGGGTAGCGAAGCGGCTGGCCGACAGCGCCACGGCAACACCTGCGAGCAGCACCGCCACCAGGCTGGCCATGTTCAGGTAACGCTCGGCCTTGCCCAGGGCGCCGCCGATCTGCTGGTTGCCATCCCGTGAATCCTGCAGGCGCTGGTTGGCGGCGAGGTTGTTGCTGAGCGCATCGCGGTAGCTGGCCAGGGCGTCGGGCTCGCCACGCCAGAGTTCGCGGTAGCTGACCCGGCTGCCCGGTTGCACTACCCCGGTGGCCTCAAGGTCGGCGAGGTTGATCAGTACCCGCGGGGTCAGGCTATAGAAGTTGCCGGCACGGTCGGGTTCGTAGGTCAGCACCCGGCTCATGCGCAGGGTTTTCATGCCTACATCGATGCTGTCGCCTATTTTCAGGTCCAGCGCTGCCAGCAGCCGCGGTTCGACCCAGGCCTCGCCCGGCGCCGGGCCGCCGCCAGCGGTTTCGACGCCATAGGGTTCGGCGGCGCTGCGCAGCTCGCCGCGCAGCGGATAGGCATCGTTGGCCGCCTTGATGCTCGACAGCTGAATGCCGTTGTCGGTGGCGATCACGCTGGAAAACTCGACCACCCGGGCGTGTTGCAAGCCCAGCGCGGTGCCGCGGTTGACCTGCCCGGGCTCTGCGGGCGAGCTGCCCTGCAGCACCAGGTCGGCGCCGAGGAACTCGGTAGCCCGCAACAGCATGGCGCCGTTGAGGCGGGCGCCGAAATAGCCGATGGCGGTACTGGCCGCCACCGCTACCAGCAGGGCGAAGAACAGCACGCGCAACTCGCCGGCGCGGGCGTCGCGCAGCAACTGGCGCAGGGCCAGGGGGAACAACGGCAAGCGCTTCATCAAGGCTCCAGCGGCGCGACCAGGTGGCCGGCGTCCAGGCGGATCAGGCGACGGCAGCGCTGGGCCAGGCGTTCGTCATGGGTGACCAGTACCAGGGTGGTGCCGCGTTCCTTGTTCAGGTCGAACAGCAGGTCGCTGATGCGCTCGCCGGTATGGCTGTCGAGGTTGCCGGTGGGCTCGTCGGCAAACAGCACCGCAGGCTCGGCGGCAAAGGCGCGGGCGATCGCCACCCGTTGTTGCTCGCCACCGGACAGCTGGCGTGGCGAGTGGCTCAGGCGCTGGCCCAGGCCGACCCGCTCAAGCAGGCTGCGGGCGTGCTCGCGGGCATCGCGGCGACCGTCCAGCTCCAGTGGCAGCATGACGTTTTCCAGCGCGTTGAGGCTGTCGAGCAACTGGAACGACTGGAACACGAAGCCGACATGCTCGGCCCGCACCCGCGCGCGCTGGTCTTCATCCAGCGGGCCGAGGTCGTGGCCGGCCAGGGTCACGGAGCCGGCGCTGGGCAGGTCGAGCCCGGCCAGCAGGCCGAGCAGGGTCGATTTGCCCGAGCCCGAGGCGCCGACGATCGCCAGGCTGTCGCCCTGTTTCAATTCCAGCGAGAGTTCGTGCAGGATGGTCAGGTCGCCTTCCGCGCTGGGGACCACTTTGCTAAGGTTGCGCGCACTGAGAATGCTGGGGCCCATGGAGAATCCGATGCGAGTGTGGTTATTGAGTGCTGGCCTGGCCTTGATGTGCATGGCCCAGGGCGCAGCAGCGGGGACCGTGCTGATTGTCGGCGATAGTATCAGTGCCGCTTTCGGCCTGGATACCCGCGAGGGTTGGGTTGCCTTGCTGGAAAAACGCCTGAAGAACGAGGGTTTCGACGCCAAGGTGGTCAATGCCTCGATCAGCGGCGACACCAGTGCCGGAGGCCAGGCGCGGCTGCCGGCGCTGCTTGCAGAGCACAAGCCTGAGCTGGTGGTGCTTGAATTGGGCGGCAACGATGGCCTGCGCGGGCATCTGCCAACGCAATTGCAACAAAATCTTGCCTCGATGATCGACAAGTCGCGAGCTGCCGGCGCCAAGGTGCTGTTGCTGGGCATGCGCCTGCCGCCCAACTACGGCAAGCGTTACAACGAGGCCTTCGCCAAGGTGTATGAAAACCTGGCGACGGAAAAACAGGTGCCGCTGGTGCCGTTCTTTCTCGAAGGGGTGGGCGGTGTGCCCGAGCTGATGCAGGCCGATGGCATTCATCCGGGGCAGGGCGCCCAGGCCAGGTTGCTGGAAAATGCCTGGCCGCAACTAAAACCGCTGCTTTGACGCTTTTATAGTGACCGGCTTTCGGCTAATGTTGCGCCCCCGATTTGGAGCCCCCGATGCCGCGTCCCGCCTGGTCCCTGTATGCCTATCAATTGATCGAGCCTGACGAACAGCTTGACCTGTTCGCCTGCCAGGAGATCCGCGTCCACCTGGTAGCCCGCCAGCTCGAGCTCGGTGGCTCGGCCGACCGTACCCTGTGCGGCACCCTGTTGCCGGCGCAACCGCGCTGGTCGCAGGCCGAGCGCAGCATTTACCGTGACCGCCGCCTGTGTTCGCTGTGCCGGGCGATTCTCGAGGCCCAGCGCCGTGGCACACGGCCGGTATGGCCCGAGCTGTAACCTGCCGATATAACCTTTCATCCCCTGTACGGCCAACTGCGCCCGGGACATCTCCCGATTACGCGGGTGCCGGTGTACAATCGATTGCTTGACTCAATTGAATTAGCGAAGGATTTCCCGGATGTTGCCGCGCTTTCCCGCCGTCACCCGTTGCCTGTCCCTGGCCGCCCTGTTGGCGGCAGGTCCCGCCGCTGCGCTGGAGTTCCCCCTGCCGCCTCCCGGTGAAGACGTCATCGGCCAGGTCCAGGTGATCAAGGCCAAGTACGAAGACACCTTTGCCGACATCGGCACCGCCAACGACCTGGGCTACCTGGAAATGATCGCCGCCAACCCCGGCGTCGACCCGTGGCTGCCGGGCGCCGGCACCGAAATCATCCTGCCGACCCGCTTTATCCTGCCGCCGGGGCCGCGCGAAGGCATCGTCATCAACCTGGCCGAGTACCGCATGTACTACTACCCGAAAGGGCAGAACGTGGTGCACACCTACCCGCTGGGTATCGGTCGTGAAGGCTGGGGCTCGCCGATCGCCAATACCAAGGTTACCGCCAAGACCCCGAACCCCACCTGGACGCCACCGGCCTCGATCCGCAAGGAACACGCCGAAGACGGCGATATCCTCCCGACCGTGGTACCGGCTGGCCCGGACAACCCGCTGGGGCCGTTCAAGTTCACCCTTGGCGTGCCGGGTTACCTGATCCACGGTTCGAACAAGAAGTTCGGCATCGGCATGCGCACCAGCCACGGCTGCTTCCGCATGTTCAACAACAACGTGCTGGAGCTGGCCAAGATGGCCCCGGTCGGCGTGCCGGTACGCATCATCAACGAGCCGTACAAGTTCGGCCTCAGTGCCGGCAAGGTCTACCTCGAGGCGCACACGCCGCTTGACGACAAGGGCGACCCGTCGGTGGTCGACAAGCACACCGCGGTCATCAACGCGCTGCTCAAGCGTGAAGACCTGGCCAACAACCTGCGCATGAACTGGGACATGGTCCGTGACGTGGTCGCCGCCGAAGACGGCATGCCGGTGGAGATCGCCGTGCCCAATGGCGCTGGCGGCCCGGCACCGATGGTTTCCAGCGTGCCTTACGACATGCAGTAAGCCATTCCTGCTATACCCGAGGCCTGCCATCGTGCAGGCCTCGTCGTTTCTGGCGTTGCACTTTGCTGGCGGCAATAAAAAAGCCGACCCACAAGTGGGTCGGCTTCCAATAACAATCCCGAAGGACTATTACTTGCGGCTGGCTTTGTCCAGCATACGCAGAGCGCGCTCGTTAGCTTCGTCAGCGGTCTGTTGTGCTTTTTGAGCAGCAGCCAGAGCGTCGTCAGCTTTGCGATAGGCTTCATCGGCACGAGCTTGTGCACGAGCAGCTGCGTCTTCGGTAGCGGTCAGACGAGCTTCGGTTTCTTTGGATACGCTGCTGCAACCGGTTGCCAGAACTGCGGCCAGAGCCAGAGCAGAAAATTTCAGAACGTTGTTCATCGTGTTCCCCTTCAAGGACTTTCTATTAAATAGCCATCTCTCAAGAAAGAGAAACTGGCCGGCGTACATAGTACCCATTACTTGTAGTAAGTAAACTGACAGAGCGCAAGAACTGCAAAAAAATGCGCCTGTCCCGGGTCCGCCACAGCCTTATGTAGAAAAACTGTGAAGGCGCCGCATGCGCGGGTGCTAACAAGTGTAGCAAGTGTGTATTTTGTTGAACTAAAAGTGACTTAAAGTGTCATCCTTCGTCATAGCACTACAACATCCGGCAACTGTTCAGGCCGATGCTCGTCGCCCTGTCCGCGTGCCCCAAGTGGATGAAATTTGCGACCAGCCACCTTGAGCATCTGGGCATGGGGCGCCTACTATTTGTACGTGCTCACTTGCCAGAGAACAGCCATGCTCTTCTCGCTGTCCAAAGGGGCACGGGGTGGCGTAGAGGTTCCTTCGCCGGACAAACATCGGTAAGGTAGGGGTCATAGCACAAGACCCGCGAGGAGTAGTGATGAGCGAGGCGTTGTCCATCCACCATGACCAGGCTGGTCATCAGTTCGAGACCAATGTGGACGGTCATCGTGCTTACCTGACCTACATGGACCTGGGTAAGCAGACCCTGGATATCTACCGCACGTTCGTACCGAACGCATTGCGTGGCCGGGGTATCGCTGCGGCACTCACCAAACAGGCGCTCAAGTACGCCGAAGACATGGGCTATACCGTGATCCCGTCGTGCTCCTACGTCGAACGTTACATGGAACGTCAGCAAAAGCACGCCACCAACAAGGCCTGAGGATCGCGAAGGGCAGCCATTAGTGCTGCTCTTCAACGCACCAACAAAAACGCCGGGCAATTGCCCGGCGTTGTTGTATCTGCCTGTCAGTCGCGCTGGCGTTTGGGCAACACGTCCTTGAGCTTGGCGTGCATGCTGCGCAGGGTCTTCTCGGTGGACTCCCAGTCGATGCAGGCGTCGGTGATGGACACACCGTACTGCAGGTCGTTGAGGTCTTTCGGGATCGCCTGGCAGCCCCAGTTCAGGTGGCTTTCGACCATCAGGCCGATGATCGACTGGTTGCCTTCGAGGATCTGGTTGGCGACGTTCTCCATCACCAGCGGCTGCAGGGCCGGGTCTTTGTTGGAGTTGGCGTGGCTGCAGTCGACCATGATGTTCGGCTTGATCCTGGCCTTGGCCAGGGCCTGTTCGCACAGGGCGACGCTGACCGAGTCATAGTTGGGCTTGCCGTTGCCGCCGCGCAGCACCACGTGGCCGTAGGCGTTGCCCTTGGTGGTGACGATGGACACGCCGCCTTCCTGGTTGATGCCGAGGAAACGGTGCGGGCTGGAAACCGACTGCAGGGCGTTGATGGCAACGGTCAGGCCGCCGTCGGTGCCATTCTTGAAGCCGACCGCCGAGGACAGGCCCGAGGCCATTTCGCGGTGGGTCTGGGATTCGGTGGTACGGGCGCCGATGGCCGACCAGCTGATCAGGTCCTGCAGGTACTGCGGAGAGATCGGGTCGAGTGCTTCGGTGGCGGTAGGCAGGCCCATTTCCGCCAGGTCCAGCAGCAGCTGGCGACCGATGTGCAGGCCGTCCTGGATCTTGAACGAGTCGTCCAGGTACGGGTCGTTGATAAGGCCTTTCCAGCCGACCGTGGTCCGCGGCTTTTCGAAATACACGCGCATGACCAGGTACAGGGTGTCGGACACCTCTGCCGCCAGCACCTTGAGGCGCTCGGCGTACTCGTGGGCAGCCTTGATGTCGTGGATCGAGCAGGGGCCGATCACCACGAACAGGCGGTGGTCCTTGCCGTCGAGGATATTGCGCACCACTTCGCGACCGGCAGTCACGGTCTGCAGGGCGGTAGCGCTGAGGGGGATTTCCTTCTTGAGCTGATCGGGGGTGATCAAGGTCTCGTTGGAGGCAACGTTTAGGTCATCGATCGGTAAATCAGCCATCGTGTTACTCGTCAGGTCACGGGTGCCGGCCGCCAGCGATCCCCGTGCGGCGGAGCAGCGAAAATTGTACGCAGCGGGGAGCCGAACCTTAGCGCGTTACACTGTGGCTCGACAATGGGCACGGGCCGCTTTCCTGCAAGGAAAGGCCCATAGGCACGGGGTTTTTACCCAGGAACGAGGATTTCCCGGGTATGACTTGCCTCAAGGCTGGCATCGGAGAACTCGCCGGCGTGCAGGCTGACCCACTGCTGGGCGAGGGCTTCGACGTCCGCATCGGGGCTTTCGGCCTGGCAGAAGTGCTGGATCTGACACACCTGTTCGCCCATGCGTGCGCCAAACAGCGCTTGCTCGTCGATGAAGGCAATGCCCACCCGATAGCCGTCCTGTTGCTTCTGGCACCAGGCCACATAACCGGGATAGCGTGCCTCGGCGCCGAGGGAGGGGATGAGCATTTCCACCGCCATGCCCCGTCGGTAGGCCCGTGGGTGGTTGCAGGCGATTCCGCCCAGGCTGATAGTGTGCAGCCGTTGGCGGAACAGTTTGGGCGACTGACGCAGGGTCAGCTCCACCGGAACATCGTCCGGGTGCAGCAGGAAGCCACGCATGCTCGACTCCGTGTCGATTTTTTGACCTTGTTCGCCTGAGTATAGTTAAGGATCGTAAAGCGGTTGATTTACGTGTAAAAAAATTGAACAAAAAATGAACGGTTGAGGAGAGCAGGATGAACACGAGCAGCCCGCGTATCGGCGTGATCGGAACCGGCGCCATTGGTGGCTTCTATGGCCTGATGCTGGCGCGTGCCGGGTTCGAGGTGCATTTCCTCTTGCGCAGTGAATTCGACGCCGTTCAGCTCAACGGATTGCGAGTCGACAGTGCCGTGCATGGCACCGTGCAGATGCAGGTCCGGGCCTATGCCGATGCCACCGACATGCCGCCCTGCGACTGGCTGTTGGTCGGCGCCAAGACCACCAGCAACGCCGAGCTTGCACCCTTGATCGCCAAGGTAGCGGCGCCTGATGCCAAGGTGCTGCTGCTGCAGAACGGCCTGGGCGTCGAGGACCAACTGCGGCCGCTGTTACCCGCCAATCTGCACCTGCTCGGCGGCTTGTGTTTTATCTGCGTCAACCGCGAAGCGCCGGGGGTGATCCGCCACCAGTCGCTGGGGGCGGTGAACCTGGGGTATCACAGTGGTCCGGCGGCGGATGAAGACAGCCGTCAGCAAATTGTCGAGGCCGGGGCTGCGTTGTTCCATGCCGCTGGCATCGACTCCCAGGCCATGACCAACCTGGCCCAGGCGCGTTGGCAAAAGCTGGTGTGGAATGTGCCCTACAATGGTTTGTCAGTGCTGCTCAAGGCCAGCACCACACCGCTGATGACCGATGCCGACAGCCGCGCCTTGATCCAGGCGCTGATGGCCGAGGTGGTGCAGGGCGCGCGCGCCTGCGGTTACGCGTTGCCGCCAGGCTATGCCGAACACCTGTTTGCGGTGACCGAGAAGATGCCCGACTACTGGCCGAGCATGTACCACGATTTTATCCAGCAGCGGCCATTGGAGCTGGCGGCGATTTATGCCGAGCCGTTGGCCCAGGCCAGGGCGGCGGGCTGTGAATTGCCGAAGATGCAGGCGCTGTATCAGGCTTTGGCCTTTATTGATCGGCATAATTTGCAGGATTGATGATCGCCGGGGCTGCTGCGCAACCAATCGCTGGCAAGCCAGCCCCCACAGGGTATGTAGGAGATACAGCAGATGAGCAAGAATCTAGGCGACAAACTGGTCGTCGCCATCTCCTCCCGAGCGCTGTTCGACCTCAGCGAGAGTCACCGCCTGTACCTGGCCGAGGGCGTTGAAGCCTATCGCCAGTACCAGATCGAACACGAAGACGAAGTGCTCGAACCCGGTGACGCCTTCCCCCTGGTGCAAAAGCTCCTGGGCCTGAACGCCAGTCTTGGCCAGCCCCGGGTCGAGGTGGTGCTGGTGTCGCGCAACAGCGCCGACACCGGTCTGCGGGTATTCAACTCGATCGAGCATCATGGCCTGGGTATCTACCGCGCTGCCTTCGTTGGCGGCCGTAGTCCTTATCCTTATCTGGCGGCGTTTGGCTGTCACCTGTTCCTGTCCACCGATGCCGATGATGTGCGCAGTGCCCTGGAGGCCGGCTTTGCCGCTGCCACCATTCTCTCCGGTGGTGCCCGGCGCGCTGCCAGTGACGAACTGCGCATCGCTTTCGACGGTGACGCGGTGCTGTTTTCCGATGAGTCCGAACGGGTCTACCAGCTTGGCGGTCTCGAAGCCTTCCAGGCCAGCGAGCGCCAGTCAGCCCGCGAGCCGTTGCGCGGCGGGCCGTTCAAACCATTTTTGGCGGCACTGAACCTGTTGCAGAAGGAGTTCCCCGAAGGCGCCTGTCCGATCCGCACGGCGCTGGTAACAGCCCGCTCGGCACCGGCCCACGAGCGAGTGATCCGTACCTTGCGCGAGTGGGATATCCGCCTGGACGAGTCGCTGTTCCTCGGCGGTCTGGACAAATCGGCGTTCCTCGAAGCCTTCGCCGCCGATGTGTTTTTCGACGACCAGGCCGGCCACTGTGAACGGGCCCGCAGCGTCGTCGCCACTGGCCATGTGCCCCATGGCATCAGCAACGAACCGACCCTGGGCTAACGGGCAAACCTCGGCGCCGGACGGCCCTGCGACGGTTCTTGGCGCTGCTAAGCTGAAGCTTGCTCTGCCGTCATGGCAGTCGAGGAGGTCGAATGATCCATTCCATGCTGTATGCCACTGACCTCGGTGTGTACGCGCCTTTTGTCATGCAACACGCGCTGGCACTGGCGCGGACCTTCAACGCAGAGCTCTACGTCATCCATGCGGTCGAGCCCATGGGCCAGTTCGCCGAATCGCTGCTGCAGAGCTATCTGGACGAACAGACCCTCGATGAACTGCACAGCGAAGGCGTCACCACGGTGATGGCCAACATCGAACAAAGGGTTCTGGAAAACTTTCGTGACGAATTGGGCGAGGAGGCTGACCTGGCCCTGATCAAGGCCGTACGCGTGCGTCAGGGCGATCCGGCGCAGGTGATTCTCGAGCAGGCCCAGCGCCTGAGTGTCGACCTGCTGATCTTCGGCAGCCATAGCCAGGGCGCTGGCGTTGATATTCCGATCGGACGCACCGCGGTGCGCTTGCTGCAACTGTCGCCGGTGCCGGTGTATATGGTGCCGCTCGCGCAACACTTGGGGCGTAGGAAGTCTTAACTGCGTGGGGTAGGTGGGTTCCTGGAAGACTGCTAAAATAGTTCTAGATTTATTCTTCAAACCACTAATATAGTTATAAATCGTCGCTGCTGCCGGTGACGCCCAGCTGATTTGAGGGATACCTATGAAGCTTCAACAATTGCGCTACATCTGGGAAGTGGCGCACCACGACCTCAACGTCTCCGCGACAGCGCAGAGCCTGTATACGTCCCAGCCGGGCATCAGTAAGCAGATCCGCCTGCTCGAAGACGAGCTGGGCGTCGAAGTGTTCGCCCGCAGCGGCAAGCACCTGACCCGCGTGACTCCGGCCGGTGAGCGCATCATCACCACCGCCGGTGAGATCCTGCGCAAGGTCGAAAGCATCAAGCAGATCGCCCAGGAATTCTCCAACGAGAAAAAGGGCACCCTGTCGATCGCCACGACCCACACCCAGGCGCGTTATGCCCTGCCGCCGGTGATCAGCAGCTTCATCAAGCAGTACCCGGAAGTGGCCCTGCACATGCATCAGGGTTCGCCCATGCAGATTGCCGAGATGGCCGCTGACGGCACCGTCGATTTCGCCATCGCCACCGAAGCCCTGGAGCTGTTCGGCGACCTGGTGATGATGCCGTGCTACCGCTGGAACCGCTGCGTGGTGGTGCCGCAAGGCCACCCGCTGACCAAGCTGCCGAAGCTCACCCTTGAAGCCCTGGCCGAATACCCGATCGTCACCTACGTGTTCGGTTTCACCGGCCGTTCCAAGCTCGACGAAGCCTTCAGTCACCGCGGCCTGACCCCGAAAGTGGTATTCACCGCCGCCGACGCCGACGTGATCAAGACTTACGTGCGCCTGGGCCTGGGTGTCGGCATCGTCGCCAAGATGGCCGTCGACACCAAGCTCGACAATGACCTGGTAGTGCTCGATGCCAGCGAACTGTTCGAGTCCAGCGTGACCAAGATCGGTTTCCGCCGTGGCACTTTCCTGCGCGGCTTCATGTGCGACTTCATCGAGAAGTTCGCCCCGCACCTGACCCGTGAAGTGATGGCCAAGGCTATCGCATGTCACAACAAGCAAGAGCTTGAAGAGCTGTTCGACGGTGTCGAGTTGCCGGTGCACTGATCTGCGCGTGGTTGTCCGATGTTCAGAAAACGCCCCTTTTGGGGCGTTTTTTTTTGCGATTGAACCCTGTTTTTCTTTGGGAAATTTCCCAATCTTGCTGGGAGTGGTCCGACTTTTTACGTCGGACATCTGCCGAATAATCCTCCTCGTCAACCGCCCTGCGCGGTGCGGCACAAGCCGGCGGACACACTCGCCGTCGGCACGTCGTCTGTGACGTTTTCACAGGTCTATTCGAGGAGAATTATTCATGAAGCGCACTTTTCTGGCCCTGCCTCTCGCCCTGCTGGCCGTTGGTAATGTATTCGCCGCCGACCCGCTGGAGAAACAAGTTACCGTAACGGCCACCATCCCGACCGAGAACTTCTATGTCGAGCCGGTGGGCGGCAACTGGATGAACGAACCGCAAAACATGGCCTGGAATGCCCTGCGCGAATCGCTTGAGCCGATCCGCAAGCAGCTGCAGGTCAAGAGCACCACCGGGGCGATTTCTGCGCGCCTGCTCAGCCCGGCGGTGATTAACAGCGGCGCCAACAGCATCGGCCTGGACGTTGCGGTCAACGGCACCGGTTTGACCACCACTTCGGTTCCGGTGGTGCCGGCAGCCGCGGCAGCGGCAGGCACCCTGGTCGCCTTTGACGTAGCCGCCCAGTCGGCCGGCCCGAGCGGCTACGTGCCGGGCAACTACCAGGGCATCGTCAACATGCTGTTCGAGACCGTCTCGCCGTAAGTCGCCAGCCAAGCGCTGTTCCATCCCCTTCTATTCACCCCGTTGCTCATTCGTTCGAACGAGTGCGGGGTGAGTATTGCCTGTGAAAAAATGGACATGGCTAATTACTTGTCTCTCGCTGCATCCATTCGACTGGCCCTGGGGTGCCTTGTGCTCTCAGGTACAGCCTGTGCCTGGGCCGAAGCCCGAGGGCAGGCCGGGCCCTTGGGGGTGCTGAGCCAGGCGCAAGGCTTGCCGCAGGAATTTGGCGAGCACTTCTTCGATGTGCCCCTGGCCGTTCGCGTCGACCTCGATGGGCGCTACCTGGGCGATGCCCTGGTGGTGCTGTCGCGCGATGAACAGGTGCAACTGCTCGACTTCACCGACACCTTCGAGAGCCACGCCTCCGACACCGAGCGTTCGCGCTGGCGCGAACAGCTCCAGGAGCCAAGGGCGCTGGGCAACTGCCTGTCCAGTTGCCCGCGAGGGCTGGTGGCGTTGCACTACAGCCTGGTGAATTCGCAGCTGTCGATTCTTACCACGGCGGCGGAACGCAGCGATCAGCCGGCGCTTTATCATCAGTTGCCCGAGCGTGGCAGCCACGGCTTGCTGCTGCGCAACCAGTTGAACCTGGTCGGTGGCGACCTGGAAACCACCGGTCGTTATGCTGTGCAAGGGCAGGGCAGTTTCGGCAACTGGACCACCGTGGGCGAGGCGCGGTTCGACCGCAACAGCGATTACGTCGAGCAAACCCGGCACCGCGTGGACCAGCTCTATGCCGAGCGTTTGCACGACAAGCACTTCTTTCGCCTGGGGTACTTCACCCCGGGCGCCCAGGGCCTGACCCGCCAGCCGCGCTTGCTCGGCAACCTGCCCGACACCACCCGTGGCCTGATGCTCGGCAGCAGCGACAGCCTGGCGGTCAACAACGGCCAGGCCAGCGCCACTCCGGTCTATGTCACGCCGAACCGCGCCGGGATCGTCGAAATCTACCGTGATGGTGTGCTGATCAACAGCCAGGCGGTACAGGCCGGCTTGCAGGCGCTGGATACCCGGGTGCTGCCCGGGGGGATCTATGAGGTGGAGATCCGCCTGATTGAAGACAACCAGGAAACCTCACGCAGCGAAGCCTTCATCTACAAGCCCTCCAACTGGAGCAACGCCGAGTCGCCGTGGCGCTACAACGTTTACATGGGGCAGCAAAGCAGCCTGTGGAGCAATTGGGACAAGGACTATGACAACAGCCTGACGGCCGGCGTCTTCACTAACTACCTGTTGCATCCGCGGGCGGTGCTCGGGCTCTCTGCCCAGCGAATCGACGAGCTTCTGCAGTATGGCGGTTCGCTGGACTGGGATGTGCTCGATCCGCTCAAGCTCTATGGCAGTGTTTTTCACACCGAAGACCACGGCAACGGCTATGACCTGCAAGGCATCTACAACTACGCCTCGGGTTCGCTGGTGTTCAGCCAGAGCCGCTCCTGGCTGGACAGCCGCCGCTTCGAGGAGGACCAGCCTAGTGCGTACGGGGACTTCAGGGTTCGCGAAGTCCGCCAGAGTGCGCTGTCGCTCAACCACCGGGTCGATCGGCAAAGTACCGCGACCTTGCGGGTGTCGCACAGCAGCGGCACAGGGGCCGATGGCATGGGCTTCGATGTCGGCTGGGGCTACTTCGGCAAGTTGCTGAACTCCGACACCAACTGGCGCCTGTCGCTGTTCGATCGCCCGGGCACCAGCAGCTCCGGCGACGCGCGCAACCGTGGCGTCACCTTGAGCATGAGCATGAGCCTTGGCGGGCCGGGACGAAGGATTTCGGCAACCCTGGGCAGTCGCACGTCCCGCGACGGTGCGCGCGACCAGAACGCCTCGCTGACCTATCAGCAGGACGTTGACTACGGCGCCCTGCAGAGCCTGGCCGGCACGGTTGCGCTGGACCGCTACGGTACCGGGTTTGGCGGCAGCGCCTTGTTCGAGAGCCCGTTGCTGCATGGCGATGCCTATGCCCAGCGCTCCTCCTACAACGGCGAGCTGACCGCGGGTTTGAACCTCGACAGCGTGGTGGCGATTGGCGCCGGCAAAGTGGCGATGTCCGGGCAGTACCTGCCCCACGAGGCAGGCCTGATCGTCGACGTCGATTCGGACCTGCAAGGTGTGCGCATGCGTGCCGATGACCGACACGGCCACAGTGCAGTGCTGCGCCCGGGGCGCAACGTCATTCCGGTCAGCGCCTACAAGGCCGGCCAGGTGCACTTCGACTTCGACGGTAACGACGCCCATACGGCGGTCATCCAGCCTTCGACGGTCGAGTATCACCTCAACCGTGGCGGGGTCGACTATCACCGCATCCGCGTGATGCAGACCCTCACCGTGATCGGTCGCCTGGTCGACGCCAAGGGGCAGCCGCTCAGGGGCGCGCTGGTAATCAATCACGCCAGCCGCAGTGTCAGCGAAGCGGATGGCTTTTTCGCCATCGAGATGAGCGAGTCGACACCGACCCTGGAAATTCGCCGGGGCGCCGATGCCTTGTGCCTGGTCAGTTTCGATCAGGGCAAGTACACCCGGGAGAACGACGTTCTGCTGGTCGGTGACCTGACCTGCGCCGGGGCCAATGTGGCCCAGGCCGAGCTGAAACAAACAAAGGAGGATGCTTGATGCGGCGACTGCGAAAATGCCTGGGTACGGCGTTTGCCGTGTTCATCGGTGCCTCAGGGGGCGGCTTGCCGGGGCTGCTCAGCGCTGAGGCCGAGGCAAGTGTGGTGAACATCACCTTTGAGTACAAGGGCCCGCGGCCGGGCTACAGACCAGACGCGTTCGTCAACACCACACCGCCAGCGCAATTCTGTACGGGGTTGGCGACCTGTAATCAGCACAATGAACACAAGTACACCGTCAATCTGCCGGTCAGCTTTCGCACCAGAGGCATCAACTATGCACCGAACTGGAGAGACAGGTATTTCTTCAAGCTGCCGGACGTGACGTCGCTGAATCTGGTCAATGAGCAAGGGGATTCGTTCAGTGCCGCGTTCAAGGCGACCCATATCGGCCTGAGAGGCACGGCTACCAGGCAACAGATGGTGTGGAACCAGTATCACGGTGGGTGTTGGGGCTTGGCGTGGCGCGGGCTTGGGACCCTCAATACTGAGCTCTTCGCGGAGATCCAGGACCCGGCTCGTGGTTGTTACATCCTGGACCGGGACGCTACGCAAGAGGTCATCAATGACGTCCGTACCGACGTTATGGGTATAACCTTCAGCCTGCAATTGCCGTCTGCCGTAACACTGAAAAACGGCGTCTATCGAGCTCAGTTGCCATGGAGTGTGGGTGGAGCGGGGTCGGACTTTGACCTTGGTAACCAGGTCGTTTCGGCGACCCCGAACAGGTTGATTCTGGATTTCGAGTTCACTGTCAAACACCCCTTGAAGGTCGAGTTTCCGGCCGGTTCCGAGCGGGCGGTGCTTGAACCACCAGGCGGCTGGATGGGCTGGATCAATCGCGGCGCGCCGCCCCAGCGCCTGTACCGGATCCTGCCGTTCCGGATCTGGACCACCGGTGCAATCAGCGTGCATACCCGCTGCGAATACGACCTGGGTGGGCGTTGTGGCATTCGCGGTCGTGGCGGCCATCAGGTTCCGCTGAAGGTTGCCCTGACGCTGCCGGCAAGCATGAGGCACCTCGGTGCGCCGGTGGACAACCTGGTGTTGCCGGTTGGCGCTCCGGCCTCGCTGACCATCGAAACCGTCGAGGCCACGCTCGATCGCCAGGCGCGCCTGCTATTCGAAGTGTCACAGGCCGACACCGCCTCGATGCTCTTGTACCCGGGTGAAACCTATCAGGGCGACGTGACGCTGGTGCTGGATGCTGCGCTGTAGACGACCGCTAACCGTCGGCAATGGAAATTTCTCTGTTAGATCAGGACGTTTCCTACTGGCCCTGCCGGTTGCTCGGTCTCGTCTAGTGCATGAGAATGATATTAATTAGCCAGTTATGCTGGGAGCTAAATAGATGAAAGGAACGCTGGCAGTACCGCTGCTGTTGATGTCGATGGTCACCACCGCGCTTGCCGGTCCCGAGCTCAATATCGGTACGTTCTACGACTATCTGGACGGCGGCAAGAGCACGCTGCTCAAACGCGTGCGCAATGGCGGCGACACCACTGCGTTCGTCAAGGTCAGTGTCGTCGAGATGGTCTACGACAACCAGGGTCAGGCGCGCGAGGTCGAGATGGATGGCCGCGAGGCGTTGCAGCGTGGCCTGGTGGTCAGTCCCGCGCGGCTGATCATCCCCGCCAATGGCATGCAGGCGGTGCGCTTGCTCTATCGCGGGGAGCGTGACCACGAGCGCTACTTCAGGTTGCGTTTCATCCCGGTGCTGCCGGAGGTCAACGACGGCTTCGCGATTACCGAGGACGAGGCCGAGCGTTATGAGGACGCGCTGAAGGTCGGCGTCAACATTCTTGCCGGTTACGGCTCGATACTCTTTATACGGCCACAGGCAAGTCGCTACCAGACTGCCATTGAGCATGAGGCAGGGCGCTTCCTGGTCCCCAACAGGGGCAACACCACGATTGTCCTTGATCATTTCAATGACTGCGCTGCGGGCAACAAGGACTGTGCCCCGGCGACCAAGCACCATGTGTTACCGGGCAATACCCGCGCATTCGAGAAAAAGGCCGGACGCCACTACCGCTTCGAGCTGGTCGAGGGCGAGCAGAGCCGCGAAATTGCCTTCAAGGGGTGAATCGGACCCAGTCACCATCGTGGTATGAGGGAAAGCATGAGTAGTGTCCTGATCGTGGATGATCACCCGTTTATTCGCTCCAGCGTCAACCTGCTGCTGGTCAGCGAACGCTTCAAGGTGGTCGGCCAGACCGATAACGGCATCGATGCCGTACGCCTGGCGCGTGAGCTGACCCCTGACCTGATGATCCTGGATATCAGCATCCCGGGGCTCGACGGCCTGGAGGTCATTGCCCGGGTCAAGGCGATGAAGCTGGCGCTGAAAGTTCTGATCTTGACCTCACAACAGGCCGATTATTTTTCCCTGCGCTGCATGAAGGCGGGCGCGGTCGGCTATGTGTCGAAAACCGATGACCTGTGCGAACTGAGCAAGGCCGTGCATGCGGTCATGTCTGGCTACACCTACTTCCCTGAAGTTGCCCTCAGCTCTGTGAGAAGAGTCGATGTCCGGGCCTCGGAGGCCGAGTGCATCGCCAGCCTGACCAATCGTGAACTGCTGGTGCTGCAACAGCTGGCCCGTGGCTTGAGCAACAAGGCCATCGGCGATGCGATGCTGTTGAGCAACAAGACCATCAGTACCTATAAAACCCGTCTGATCGAAAAGTTGAGGGTCAAGTCGTTGGTGGACCTGGCGGATGTCGCCAAGCGCAACCTGCTCGTTTAGGTTGCCGAATTTTGTGCATGCTCGCTTGCTGCAAGCGCTGGTGTTGCTGGCACTGCTGTGCCTGGCCGGGGTGGCAGGCGCCCAGGAAGTACCGCAGAGCATATGGCCGGATGCAATCCGCGGCTTGCACGCCTTAGAGGCTCACGCACACGCGGCGGTGGTGCAAAACCCCACGCTGGCGAGAGTCGACAGCTTTTGGCACGAGAACGGGCGCTTGATCGCCCAGGCCTGTGCGGTGGTCGGCAGCTTGCTGGCATTGGCGCTGATCTGGATTCACTACCTGCGCCAGTCGATCCGCAAGTGTGAACGGGCCGAACGGGCGCTGACCGCGATGTACGCCGAACTGCAAGCGGCCAAGGAACAGGCAGAGGCGGCCAATCAGGCCAAGACGACGTTTCTGGCGACCATGAGCCACGAGATCCGCACGCCGATGAATGCCCTGCTGGGCATGCTGGAGCTCGCCCAGGAAAAGGCCGATCAGGGCGTGCTCGATCGGCTGGCCATCGAGGTGGCCTCAAGCTCGGCGCGCGGTCTGCTTGAGTTGTTGGGCGATGTGCTGGATGTCACCCGCATCGAGTCCGGCCATTTGCTGCTCGAGCCGCGCCGCACCCCACTGCGTCAGCAGGTCGAAGGGGTGGTGCGCATGTTTGAACAGCAGGCCTTGAGCAAGGGCCTGCGCCTGCATCTGGAGGTTATCGGTGCGCTGGAAAGCGATGTGTTGCTCGACGCCCTGCGTTTCAAGCAGATTCTGTCCAACCTGATCAGCAATGCCATCAAGTTCACCCGTGAAGGCTCAGTGCGGGTTCGCCTGGAAACTCAACGGCAGCGCCACCGGGTCGCGGTCACCCTGGTGGTGGAAGATACCGGCGTCGGCATTCCCATGGCCGACCTGGCACGCCTGGGCACACCCTATTGCCAGGCCAGCAACAACCGGCAGGCGGGGCGCAATGGTGCGGGGCTGGGGCTGAGTATCTGCCGGATGCTGTGCGAGCTGATGGGCGGGCGCATGCAGCTGGACAGCAGTATCGGTGTTGGTACGCGCGTCGAGCTGCAGTTGAGCCTGACCTGCCTGCCACCTTCGGCTTCCAGCGACGTGCCAGGTGGGCGCCGGGAAAACGCTGGCGGGGTGAAGCCGCTCAAGGTGCTGGTGGTGGATGACTATCCGGCCAACCGCATTCTGCTCATGCATCAGCTGGGCTATCTGGGCCATCGTGTGCGGGTTTGCGAGCACGGCGGCGAGGGGTTGCGTTGCTGGCTGCGAGAGTCGTTCGATGTGGTCCTCGCCGACTGCAACATGCCGATCTTCGATGGCTATCGGCTGGCCAGGGCGATCCGCGAGCATGAACGACGGACAGGCAGGCGGGCCTGCCAGGTGCTGGCGGTGACCGCCAACGCGCAGGCGTCGGAGCGCGCCCGTTGCCTGGCGGCGGGGATGAATGCCTGCCTGTTCAAGCCCTTGAGCATCGATGACCTGGCGCAGGCGTTGGGGGGTGTGGCGGGCCGCACCGTGGTGCCGGTGGCGGCTGAGGCATTACCGGTGCTGCCAGGCATGGACATTTCCAGCCTGCTGGTGCTGGCCGCAGGTGATCAGGGCAAGGTGCAGGCCCTGCTCGGCGATCTGGTCAGCAGCAATCGCCAGGATCTGCGGCAGCTGGACCGGCTGCATGACAGCAAGGACCTGGTGGCGCTGGCCGACCTGGTGCACCGTCTCAAGGGCGGCGCCCGGATGATCCGGGCGCATGAGGTGCTGGCAATCTGTGTCCAGCTGGAACAGGCCTGCACCTCGCGGGCTCCAGCCCACCGTATCAGTCAGCTGGTGCAGATGTTGCGACAGGCGATTGTCGATCTCGAGCAGCACCTGGAACGCTATTGTCAGGGCGAGGCGGTCAGCCCTTGGTGATCAGGTTGCCGGCGTGCAGCCCGCATTCCTTCTGGGTTGACTCTTCCCACCACCAGCGGCCTTCGCGCTCGTGCTGGTTCGGCAGCACCGGGCGCGTGCAGGGTTCGCAGCCGATGCTGATGAAGCCGCGCTCGTGCAGGCTGTTGTACGGCAGCTCGAGCATGCGGATGTAGCCCCAGACTTCTTCGCTGCTCATCTGCGCCAGCGGGTTGAACTTGTACAGGGTGTGCTCGGGGGTGGAGAACGCGCTGTCGATTTCCAGCGCGGCGACCTGGCTGCGGGTGCCCGGGCTCTGGTCACGGCGCTGGCCGGTGGCCCAGGCGCTGACGGTGCTCAGCTTACGCCGCAGTGGTTCGATCTTGCGGATGCCGCAGCACTCGCCATGGCCGTCCTTGTAGAAGCTGAACAGGCCTTTCTCTTTGACCAAGGGCTCGAGCTTGCTGTGGTCGGGGGAGAGGATTTCGATCGGCAGCTTGTACTGTTCGCGCACCTGGTCAATGAAGCGGTAGGTTTCCGGGTGCAGGCGGCCGGTGTCGAGGCTGAAGACCTTGACGTTCTTGTTGAGCTTCCAGGCCATGTCCACCAGCACCACGTCCTCGGCACCGCTGAAGGAAATCCACAGGTCATCGCCGAAGTGCTCGAAGGCCAGCTTGAGGATGTCTTGTGGCGACTTGTTGGCGTAGGTCGCGGCCAGGGCGGCGACGTCGAAGGGTTGGCTCATCAGGCGGCTTCCGGTCATTGAATGGCGCTTGGCGCTCGTAATACCTGCGATCTTAACAAAAATTGCCGGTGTCGACGCCGCGCATGTAGAGTGCGGCTTCCCATTTTTGGCGTTGTTCGAGGAGTGTGCTGTGGAAATTGCCTGTCTCGACCTGGAAGGTGTGCTGGTCCCGGAAATCTGGATCGCCTTCGCGGAAAAAACCGGAATCGAATCGCTGCGGGCCACCACCCGCGACATTCCCGATTACGACGTGCTGATGAAGCAACGCCTGCGCATTCTCGATGAGCATGGCCTGAAGCTTTCCGATATCCAGGCGGTGATCGCCACGCTCAAGCCGCTGGACGGCGCCATCGAGTTCGTCGACTGGCTGCGTGAGCGCTTCCAGGTGGTGATCCTTTCCGACACCTTCTACGAATTCTCCCAGCCGCTGATGCGCCAGCTGGGCTTCCCGACGCTGCTTTGCCATCGCTTGATCACAGACGAAACCGATCGGGTTACCGGTTACCAGTTGCGCCAGAAAGATCCCAAGCGCCAGTCGGTGCTGGCCTTCAAGAGCCTGTATTACCGGGTAATTGCCGCGGGGGATTCGTACAATGACACCACCATGCTCGGCGAGGCGGATGCAGGGATTCTGTTCCATGCGCCGGAGAACGTGATCCGCGAGTTTCCGCAGTTCCCGGCGGTGCATGATTTCGAGGCGCTGAAGAAAGAGTTCATCAAGGCTTCGAACCGGTCGTTGAGCTTCTGATGGTTTTGGGGCTGCGCTGCAGCCCATCGCCGGCAAGGCCGGCTCCCACAATGGTCCAGTGCATGCATTACCTGTGGGAGCCGGCCTTGCCGGCGATGCTTTTCAGAGGCCCTGCAAGGTCTCGAGCAACACCTTGACCTTGGTGATCGACTCTTCGTACTCCGCCTGCCAGTCCGAATCCGCCACCACTGCGCCACCCCCCCAGCAGCACACCTGACCGTCCTTGACCAGCAGGCTGCGGATGGCAATCGAGCTGTCCATCTCACCACGCACGTCCACATACAGCAGGGATCCGCAGTACAGCGCCCGGCGGCTGGGCTCCAGCTCGTCGATGATCTGCATGGCGCGGATTTTCGGGGCACCGGTGATCGAGCCACCGGGGAAGCTGTCGGCGATCAGGTCCAGGGCATCCTTGCCGGCGGCCAGGCGCCCGGTGACGCTGCTGACCAGGTGATGCACGTTGGGGTAGCTTTCCAGGCTGAACAGTTCCGGCACCTTCACCGAGCCGATCTCGCAGGTGCGCCCCAGGTCGTTGCGCAACAGGTCGACGATCATCAGGTTCTCTGCACGATCCTTGCGACTGCCCAGCAGTTCGGCGGCGTTGCGCGCATCTTCAGCGGCATCGCTGCTGCGTGGGCGGGTACCCTTGATCGGCCGGGTTTCTACCTGGCCATTGCTGACCTGGATGAAACGCTCCGGCGAGAAGCTCAGCAGCGCGCTGCCATCGGCCAGTAGCTGGAAACCCGAATAGGGTGTCGGGCACGCCTGGCGCAGGGCCTGGTAGGCGTGCCAGGGGTCGCCTTGGCACGGCGCGCGAAAGCGTTGGGTGAGGTTGATCTGGTAGCAGTCGCCAGCATGGATGTACTGCTGCACGCGGTCGAAGGCCTGGCGGTAGGTTTGCGCGCTGATATCGCCGCGCATCGGTGCTTGCAGCGAGAAACCGGTGGCGTCGGCGGGGGCGGGAGCCTCGAACAGTTCGATCAGGCGCTGGCGCTCGGCCTCGGCCAGGCTTGGGTGAAACAGCAGCTGGCTGCGCTTGAGCTGGTGGTCGCTGATCAGCGCCCAGGCATACAGGCCAAGACTGGCATCGGCCAGGCCCAGGTCGTCGACGGCAATGCTGGGCAAATGCTCCAGGCGCCGGCCGAAGTCGTAGCTCAAGTAGCCGATCAGGCCACCGGCAAACGGTAGTTCGATGCCATCGGGTACATCCGCCCGGCCCAGTTGCGCCAGGCTTTCACGCAGGCGCTGCAGGTAGGCGCTGCCGCTTTCATCCACAGTGGGCGCCAGGGTCTGCAGTGGCCAGGCACTGAGCAGGTCAAAGCGGCCACGCTCGGCGGTCGGCCGGGCGCTGTCGAGCAGCACGGCGCCGGGAGCCTTGCGGACGCGCGCGAAGTAGGCCGCAGGGTTGGCCTGGTAGGGCAGGGGATGGAGCGTACAGGTCGGCATGCAAGTAACAGCTATGAATGCGGGGGAGGCGATTGTAGTCCTCTGTAGGAAATGCTCCTAGCGCTGACTACGACATTGAGTCTCCAGCCCGCGCCAGCCGGGCAGGCTGACGCAGGCGGAGTGTTGACTCAGCTCGGCACGTGGCCGAACAGCTCCTGGGCGAAGCGCACGCGCTCTTCGACGCTCTCCTGACGGCCGTCTTTGGCCAACTGCTCCAGGTGCGCCTCGACTGCGTGGGTACGCAGGGTCAGGCCGCAGTCGTTGGCGATCTGGATGTTCAGGCCGGGGCGGGCGTTGAGTTCGAGGATCAATGGGCCCTTGTCCTGGTCCAGGACCATGTCGACGCCGATGTAGCCCAGGCCGCACAGCTCGTAGCAGCCGGCGGCAAGCTTCATGAAGCCGTCCCAGTTCGGCAGTTGCACGCCGTCCACCGCGTTGGTGGTGTCCGGATGCTTGCTGATGATGTTGTTCAGCCAGGTGCCGCGCAGGGTCACGCCGGTAGCCAGGTCCACGCCGACGCCAATGGCGCCCTGGTGCAGGTTGGCCTTGCCGCCGGACTGGCGGGTCGGCAAACGCAGCATGGCCATCACCGGGTAGCCCATCAGCACGATGATGCGGATGTCCGGCACGCCTTCGTAGCTGATGCTCTTGAAGATCTGGTCCGGGGTGACCCGGTACTCGATCAGTGCGCGGTCGCGGTGACCGCCCAGGGAGTAGAGGCCGGTGAGAATGCTGGAGATCTGGTGCTCGATTTCCTCGTGGCTGATGATCTTGCCCGAGACCGTGCGATAACGGTCTTCGAAGCGATCGGCAACCACCAGGATGCCGTCACCGCCGGCACCCTGGGCAGGCTTGACGACAAAGTCGCTGCGCCCGCCGATGATTTCCCCGAGCTTGTCGATCTCTTTCTCGGTGGAGATGATCCCGTACATTTCCGGCACATGGATACCGGCCTGGATCGCACGCTCCTTGGTGATGATCTTGTCGTCGACGATCGGGTACAAGTGGCGCTTGTTGTACTTGAGGACGTAGTCCGCATTGCGCCGGTTGATACCCATGATGCCCCGGGCCTCCAGGGCTTTCCAGGTTTTCCAGAGACCGAACATCAGGCGTCAGCCTTCACGAAAGCCTTGAAGCGCACCAGCTCCGTCAGGCGGTAGCCGCGGTAGCGGCCCATCGCCAGCATGAAGCCGACCAGTACCAGCAGCACCGCCGGGAAGGTGAAGACGAAGTACACCAGCTCCGGCACGCTCATCAGCAGGTGCGCCAGGGAGGCGGCGAACAGGGTGCCGATCGCCACTTTCATGGCATGGCCGCCACCGCGTTCTTCCCAGGTGATCGACAGACGCTCGATGGTCATGGTCAGGATCACCATCGGGAACAGCGCCACCGACAGGCCGCGTTCCAGGCCCAGCTTGTGGCTGAACAGGCTGATCGCGGCGATCAGCACCACGACGAAGGTCAGCACCACCGACAGGCGCGGCAGCATCTGCAATTTAAGGTGTTCGAGGTAGGAGCGTAGCGACAGCCCGAGCGCGGTAATCACCGTGAACAGGATGATGCCGAAGCCCAGCTGGGTTTCGCGGAAGGCCAGGGCGATCAGCACCGGGGTGAAGGTACCCAGGGTCTGGATGCCGATCAGGTTGCGCAGCACCAGGATCACCAGTACGCCGATCGGGATCATCACCATGATCATGAAGGTCTGCTGGGTCTGCAGCGGCAGGCCGTACAGCGAGTATTCGAGGAAGTCGGCGTCGGTGTTCTCGTCGGTCAGCTTGGCCAGGCGAATGGCGTTCATTTCGCTGTTGTTGAGGCTGAAGCTGACGTTGGCTTTCTTGCCGCCATCGACGGTGATCAGGTTGTCATCGCCGGTCCACCACAGCAGGCGGTCGGCCGGCAGGCCTTGCTCGCCGGTGTCCGGGTTGAAGTACAGCCAGTCGGTGCCGTTGAAACTGCGCAGCCACAGTTCCGGGGTTTGCGGCTGGTCGGCGACCAGGCGGATGGTGTGGACCTTCTCGACCGGTACGTGGGCGATGGACAGTAGCAGGTCGATGACCTTGGCCTTGTTCAGCGACGAGGTGTCGCCGGCCAGCAGCAGCTTGACGTTGTCGTCGTTGAGGTTGTTGACCCGCTTGATGGTTTCGCCGACGAAAGTTTCGACGTCGGCCGAATGCTGGCGAATAGGTGCCATCAGGGCTTCGGCGGCGATCTTCTCGGGGCCTTCGACGGCCAGGCTGTCACGGAAGGTCGGGCCCTTGATCTTGGCCTTTTCGGTACTGTAGCGCTTGGTCAGCACCAGGCGGTAGTAGAGGGTCTGGTTGCCGTTGGCGCGGCGTGCCGACCAGGTCACCTTGCGGTTGCCGTCGACGCGGTTGACGCTGACGCCATAGTTATTGGAGATGAAGCTCTCGTTGAGGCTCACGTAGTCGCGGCTCAGCGGTGGTACGAACATCTGGACCTTGACCGGGTCCTTGGGGCTGGCGACGAACTCGACCTTGGCGTCGATGTTCCACAGGTCATCGGTTTCATCCTCGGTCACCGGAATGCCGAGAAAGAAGATCTGATAGGCCGTGACCAGGATGCCCAGTAGCACCAGGACGGTAATCAGGACTTTCAGATGGAGGGTAAGAGAGCGCATCAGGATTACTCTGCGGTGTGAGCGTCAGTGGCGCAGGCGGGTTTGCCGGCAGCGTATTTAAGGCTTGGATCGACCAGCGCGTCGAAGTGCTTGAGGGCCTCGGAGCCGATCAGCAGCGGATACTGGAACGCGCTGCGGTCGGTCAGGTTCACTTCGATGCTGCGCAGGGCCGTACCCATGCAGATGTTCATGGCAATCACCGGACGGGCGGTATAGGCCTTGCCTTCGTCCGGGTCGTAATCACCGGCGCGTCGCTTGATCTTGCTGACGCGGGCCAGTGGTCGTTCTATCGGATGCGAGTGGGCAGCGTCAATTGCCAGGTAGAAGCGCACCCAGGACTCACCGTTGCGCTTGAAGCGCTTGATGTCGCGGGCACTGAGCGAGGCGGTCTTGGCCCCGGTGTCGAGTTTGGCTGCCACTTCCAGGTCGATATCGGCCAGGCGGGCGTATTCATTAAGGCCGTACACGGTCTTTTCCGCGGCCTGGCCCAGGGCCGGCAACAGACAGAGGCTGAACAACAGTGGGAGGGGCGTAAGTCTCATAAATCCTGGCGCGGTGCTGTGCGATGTTCGGGTCAAGGCCACTGGCAGTACTGCGCAAGCTTCCTCGTTTACCTGGCACCTGCATGAACAGATGACAGACACACTATTCGTGCCCCGTCGGGAGGCGCGGCATTCTATCACGCTGGTGTGCTGGCGCCAGCGGCTGCACTCAGACAACAGCGGGGACCTTGAAGTTCGCTCTTAGACGATTGTCGACAATGTTGATTTTGTCTTTGACTATTCATGCTGGTTTGGCTAGTTTTGCCCTCATTGATTTATGAGGTGTCGACAATATGCTGGACACAGCCCAAGCCCCCGGCACAGTGGCAGACGACAGCGAAACCCTCTCGGAAAACGTCTTCCGGCGTATCCAGGCGGCTATCGTCAAAGGCGAGATCGCCCCCGGCAGCAAGATCTCCGAGCCTGAGCTGGCGCGCACCTACGGCATTAGCCGCGGGCCGCTGCGCGAGGCGATCCACCGCCTGGAAGGCCAGCGCCTGCTGGTGCGCGTGCCCCATGTCGGGGCACGGGTGGTGTCGCTCAGCCATGCCGAGCTGATCGAGCTGTACGAGATTCGCGAGTCCCTCGAAGGCATGGCCTGCCGCCTGGCCGCCGAGCGTATGAGCGTAGCCGAGATCGACGAGCTGCGCCGGGTGCTCGACACCCACGAGCGCGACGCCACCTTCCAGGCCGGCCTTGGCTATTACCAGCAGGAAGGCGATTTCGACTTCCATTACCGGATCATCCAGGGCAGCGGCAACCGCACCCTGGTGCAGATGCTCTGCGGCGAGCTGTATCAGCTGGTGCGCATGTATCGCATCCAGTTCTCCGCCACGCCCAACCGGCCACGCCAGGCGTTCGGCGAACACCACCGGATTCTCGATGCCATCGCCGACCGTGACGGTGAACTGGCCGAGCTCTTGATGCGCCGTCACATCGGCGCCTCCAAACGCAACATCGAGCGTCACTATCTGGACGCTACCAGCCCACGAGGTGAGTCATGAGTCAGAAAAGCAGTCCCGGCCAGCGCTTTCGCGATGCAGTTGCCGCCGAACACCCGTTGCAGGTGGTCGGTGCGATCAACGCCAACCACGCGCTGCTGGCCCAGCGTGCCGGTTTCAAGGCCATCTACCTGTCCGGTGGCGGCGTGGCCGCAGGCTCGCTGGGCCTGCCTGACCTGGGCATCAGCGGCCTGGACGACGTGCTGACCGACGTACGGCGCATCACCGACGTCTGCGACCTGCCGCTGCTGGTGGACGTCGATACCGGTTTTGGCTCCTCGGCGTTCAACGTTGCGCGTACCGTCAAGTCGATGATCAAGTTCGGCGCCGCCGCCATTCATATCGAAGACCAGGTCGGTGCCAAGCGCTGCGGCCACCGCCCGAACAAGGAAATCGTCTCCCAGCAGGAGATGGTCGACCGCATCAAGGCCGCCGTCGACGCCCGTACCGACGACAGCTTCGTGATCATGGCGCGTACCGACGCGCTGGCCGTCGAAGGCCTGGAAGCGGCCCTGGACCGCGCCGCCGCCTGCATCGAGGCCGGTGCCGACATGGTCTTCCCGGAAGCCATCACCGAGCTTTCGATGTACAAGACCTTCGCCGACCGGGTCAAAGCCCCGATCCTGGCCAACATCACCGAGTTCGGCGCCACGCCGCTGTACACCACCGAAGAACTGGCTTCGGTCGATGTCTCGCTGGTGCTCTACCCGCTGTCGGCCTTCCGCGCCATGAACAAGGCTGCCGAAAACGTCTACACCGCGCTGCGTCGCGACGGCACGCAGAAAAACGTCATCGACACCATGCAGACTCGCATGGAGCTGTACGACGCCATCAACTACCACGTGTTCGAGCAGAAGCTCGACGCACTGTTCGCCCAGAAAAAGGGCTGAATGCCCGAACCTGTAGGAGCGGGCTTGCCCCGCGATTAGCCAAGATTCCATAACAATTTCAAAAGTGGAGAAAGACATGGCCGAAGCAAAAGTACTCAGCGGTGCCGGCCTGCGTGGTCAAGTGGCCGGGCAAACCGCACTGTCGACCGTAGGGCTGGCCGGTGCCGGCCTGACCTATCGCGGTTATGACGTGCGCGACCTGGCCGAGCACGCGCTGTTTGAAGAAGTCGCCTACCTGCTGCTGTACGGCGAGCTGCCGAGCAAGGCGCAGCTGGCCGAGTACCAGCACAAGCTCAAGGCCCTGCGTGACCTGCCGCAAGCCCTGAAAGAAGTGCTCGAACGCATTCCGGCGAATGCTCACCCGATGGACGTCATGCGCACCGGTTGCTCGGTGCTCGGCACCCTGGAGCCGGAGCTGACCTTCGACCTGCAGCACGACAAGACCGACCGCCTGCTGGCGCTGTTCCCGGCGGTAATGTGCTACTGGTACCGCTTCACCCACGATGGCGTGCGCATCGACTGCACCAGCGATGAAGACACCATTGGCGGCCACTTCCTGCACCTGCTGCACGGCAAGAAGCCGAGCGAGCTGCACGTCAAGGTGATGAACGTCTCGCTGATCCTCTACGCCGAGCACGAGTTCAACGCCTCGACCTTCACCGCGCGGGTCTGTGCCTCGACCCTGTCCGATCTGTATTCCTGCGTCACCGCGGCCATCGGCTCGCTGCGCGGCCCGTTGCATGGCGGCGCCAACGAAGCGGCGATGGAGCTGATCGAGCGCTTCCAGAGCCCGCAGGAAGCGGTCACCGAGCTGCTGCAGATGCTGGCGCGCAAGGACAAGATCATGGGCTTCGGCCATGCGATCTACAAAGAGTCCGACCCGCGTAACGAAGTGATCAAGGCCTGGTCGAAGAAGCTGGCCGATGAGGTGGGCGACACTGTGCTGTACCCGGTGTCCGAAGCCATCGACAAGACCATGTGGGAGCAGAAGAAGCTGTTCCCCAACGCCGACTTCTACCATGCCTCGGCGTACCACTTCATGGGCATCCCGACCAAGCTGTTCACCCCGATCTTCGTCTGCTCGCGCCTGACCGGCTGGGCGGCGCATGTATTCGAGCAGCGTGCCAACAACCGCATCATCCGCCCGAGCGCCGAGTACACCGGCGTCGAACAGCGCAAGTTCGTGCCAATCGAACAACGCTGAGACTGGCTCACTGGGCCAGCACTGGAGCTTGTGCTGTTGTGGGAGCCGGCCTTGCCGGCGATGGAATCGACGCGGTGTCAGGTGCATCGCGCTGGCTGCATCGCTGGCAAAGCCAGCTCCCACAGGGTTCCGGGCTGGCCGCTGTGCCACCGACCTTACCGTGATTGAGTCCCTGTGCCATGAATAGTGAATTCCGCAAGAACCTGCCGGGCACTGGCCTGGATTATTTCGACGCCCGCGCGGCGGTCGATGCGATCAAGCCCGGCGCCTATGACCGTCTTCCTTATACCTCCCGCGTACTGGCGGAAAACCTGGTGCGCCGCTGCGATCCGGCCAGCCTCAATGCCTCGCTGGGCCAACTGATCGAGCGCAAGCGCGACCTCGACTTCCCCTGGTTCCCGGCCCGCGTGGTGTGCCACGACATCCTTGGCCAGACCGCGCTGGTCGACCTCGCCGGCCTGCGCGACGCCATCGCCGAAGGTGGCGGTGACCCGGCCCAGGTCAACCCGGTGGTGCCGGTGCAGCTGATCGTCGACCACTCCCTGGCGGTGGAATGCGGTGGTTTCGACCCGCAGGCGTTCGAGAAGAACCGCGCCATCGAAGACCGCCGCAACGAAGACCGTTTCCACTTCATCAACTGGACCAAGAAGGCGTTCAAGAACGTCGACGTGATCCAGCCAGGCAACGGCATCATGCACCAGATCAACCTGGAGAAGATGTCGCCGGTGATCCATGCCGAGCGCGGTGTGGCCTACCCGGACACCTGTGTCGGCACCGACAGCCACACCCCGCATGTCGATGCCCTGGGCGTGATCGCCATCGGCGTCGGCGGCCTTGAAGCCGAGAACGTCATGCTCGGCCGCGCCTCGTGGATGCGCCTGCCGGAGATCGTCGGCGTCGAGCTCTCGGGCAAGCCGCAGCCGGGCATCACCGCCACTGACGTGGTGCTGGCCCTGACCGAATTCCTGCGCAAGGAAAAGGTGGTTGGCGCCTACCTGGAATTCTACGGCGAAGGTGCTCGCGCCCTGACCCTGGGCGACCGCGCGACCATCTCCAACATGGCTCCGGAATACGGCGCCACCGCGGCGATGTTCTCCATCGACCAGCAGACCATCGACTACCTCAAGCTCACCGGCCGTGAAGACGAGCAGGTCAAGCTGGTGGAAACCTACGCCAAGGTCGCCGGCCTGTGGTCCGACAGCCTGGCCAACGCCGAGTACGAGCGGGTGCTGCGCTTCGACCTGTCCAGCGTGGTGCGCAACATGGCCGGGCCATCCAACCCCCACGCCCGGGTCGCCACCAGCGACCTGTCGAGCAAAGGCATTGCCGGCCAGTGGGACGAAGTGCCGGGGCAAATGCCCGATGGCGCGGTGATCATTGCTGCGATCACCAGCTGCACCAACACCAGCAACCCGCGCAACGTGATTGCCGCCGGTTTGCTCGCACGCAACGCCAACAAGCTTGGCCTGGTGCGCAAGCCGTGGGTGAAATCGTCGCTGGCACCGGGCTCGAAAACCGTGGCCCTGTACCTGAAAGAGGCGGGCCTGGATGACGAGCTGGAGCAGCTCGGTTTCGGCATCGTCGCCTTTGCCTGCACCACCTGCAACGGTATGTCCGGTGCGCTTGATCCGGTCATCCAGCAAGAGATCATCGATCGCGACCTGTACGCCACCGCCGTGCTCTCGGGCAACCGCAACTTCGACGGTCGTATCCACCCGTACGCCAAGCAGGCGTTCCTGGCATCGCCGCCGCTGGTGGTGGCCTATGCGATTGCCGGCACCATCCGCTTCGACATCGAGAAGGACGTGCTGGGCGTGGTCGATGGCAAGGAAATCCGCCTGAAAGACATCTGGCCAAGCGACGAAGAGATCGACGCGGTGGTCAAGGCGGCGGTCAAGCCCGAGCAGTTCCGCCAGGTGTACATCCCGATGTTCGCCGTGCAGGAAGACACCGGACCCAAGGTCACCCCGCTGTACGACTGGCGCCCGATGAGCACCTACATCCGCCGCCCGCCGTACTGGGAAGGCGCCCTGGCCGGCGAGCGCACGCTCAAGGGCATGCGCCCGCTGGCGGTGCTGCCGGACAACATCACCACCGACCACCTGTCGCCGTCCAACGCCATCATGCTCGACAGTGCGGCCGGTGAGTACCTGGCGAAAATGGGCCTGCCGGAGGAGGACTTCAACTCCTACGCGACCCACCGTGGCGACCACCTGACCGCGCAACGCGCAACCTTCGCCAACCCCAAACTGTTCAACGAAATGGTCCAGGAAGGCGGCAAGGTCAAGCAGGGTTCGCTGGCGCGCATCGAGCCGGAAGGCAAGGTCACCCGTATGTGGGAAGCGATCGAAACCTACATGCAGCGCAAGCAGCCGCTGATCATCGTTGCCGGTGCCGACTACGGCCAGGGCTCGTCCCGTGACTGGGCGGCCAAGGGCGTGCGCCTGGCCGGTGTCGAGGCCATCGTCGCCGAAGGCTTCGAGCGAATCCACCGCACCAACCTGGTGGGCATGGGCGTGTTGCCGCTGGAGTTCAAGCCGGGCGTCAACCGCAAGACCCTGGGCATCGACGGCACCGAAACCTTCGACGTGCTCGGCCAGCGCACCCCGCGGGCGACCCTGACCCTGGTTGTCACCCGGGCCAACGGCGAACGTGTCGAAGTGCCGGTGACCTGCCGCCTGGATACCGCCGAAGAAGTGTCGATCTACGAAGCCGGCGGGGTGCTGCAGCGCTTTGCCCAGGACTTCCTCGAATCGGCGGTAGCGGTTTGATGGGTTGAGGTACAGGCAACTTGCCCTCTGTGGGAGCTGGCTTGCCAGCGATGCCGGCACCGCGCAGTGCATAGACCGCGTCGATGCCATCGCCGGCAAGCCGGCTCCCACAGGGAAGGTGAATAGCCTGAAGATTGCTGAACGACAACAGGACAAGACCCCCATGGCTCACGTACCCCAGATCAAAATCCCCGCCACCTACATCCGTGGCGGCACCAGCAAGGGCGTTTTCTTCCGCCTCGACGACCTGCCGGAAAGCGCGCAGATCCCGGGCCCGGCCCGCGACGCGCTGCTGCTGCGGGTGATCGGCAGCCCCGACCCCTACGGCAAGCAGATCGACGGCATGGGCGGCGCAACGTCCAGCACCAGCAAAACCGTGATCCTTTCGCGCAGCATCAAGCCCGAGCACGATGTCGACTACCTGTTCGGCCAGGTCTCGATCGACACCGCGTTCGTCGACTGGAGCGGCAACTGCGGCAACCTCTCGGCAGCCGTCGGCTCGTTCGCCATCAGCGCCGGCCTGGTCGACAGCAGCCGCATCCCGCACAACGGCATGGCCGTGGTGCGCATCTGGCAGGCCAATATCGGCAAGACCATCATTGCCCATGTGCCGATCACCAATGGCGAAGTCCAGGAAACCGGCGACTTCGAACTGGACGGCGTAACCTTTCCGGCCGCCGAGGTGCAGCTCGAGTTCATGGACCCGGCCGCCGATGAAGACGGCGAGGGCGGCTCGATGTTCCCCACCGGCAACCTGGTCGACGACCTGGTGGTACCCGGTGTCGGCACGCTGAAGGCCACGCTGATCAATGCCGGCATTCCGACCATCTTCATCCAGGCCGAAGCCATCGGTTACACCGGCACCGAGCTGCAGGACGCGATCAACAGCGACCCGCAAGCCCTGGCCCGTTTCGAGACCATCCGTGCCTATGGCGCGGTGCGCATGGGCCTGATCGAGCATGTCGACGAAGCCGCCAAGCGCCAGCACACACCGAAAGTCGCCTTTGTCGCGCCACCGGAGGCCTATCAGTCATCCAGCGGTAAAGCCGTGGCCGCCAGCGACGTTGATCTATTGGTAAGGGCGCTGTCCATGGGCAAGTTGCACCACGCCATGATGGGCACTGCCGCCGTGGCCATCGGTACTGCCGCGGCAGTGCCTGGCACCCTGGTCAACCTCGCCGCCGGTGGTGGCGAGCGCACGGCCGTACGTTTCGGTCACCCCTCGGGCACCCTGCGCGTTGGCGCCGAAGCCCGGCAGGTGAACGGTGAGTGGACTGTCACCAAAGCAATCATGAGCCGTAGCGCTCGCGTACTGATGGAGGGCTGGGTACGGGTACCCGGTGATGCCTTCTAACCAGTAGCGGCGCTTGGCTCCCTGTTACCTACGTCAACAGAGAGATGTGAGATGAGTGCCAACGTTGATCTGAACAACCGCCCCGATTATGACCGGGTGCTGCAGGACATCGCTGATTACGTCCTGGGCTTCAAGGCCGAATCGCCGGAGGCGCTGGACACGGCGCGCAACTGCCTGATGGATACCCTGGGCTGCGGCCTGCTGGCGTTGCGCTTCCCCGAATGCACCAAGCACCTGGGGCCGCTGGTGGAGGGGACCGTGGTGCCGTTCGGCGCGCGGGTGCCGGGTACCAGCTACCGCCTGGACCCGGTCAAGGCCGCTTGGGACATCGGTTGTATCGTCCGTTGGCTCGACTACAACGACACCTGGCTGGCCGCCGAGTGGGGGCATCCCTCGGACAACCTCGGCGGCATCCTGGCCGTGGCCGATCACCTCTCGCAAAAACGTGTGGCCAATGGCGAAGCGCCCTTGAGCATGCGCGTGGTGCTTGAGGCGATGATCATGGCCCACGAGATCCAGGGTGTAATTGCCCTGGAAAACTCCTTCAACCGCGTCGGGCTGGACCATGTGCTGCTGGTCAAGGTCGCCTCGACGGCCGTGTGCGCCAAGCTCATGGGCGCCAATCGCGAACAGCTGCTGGCGGCACTTTCCCATGCCTTCGTCGACGGCCAGGCGCTGCGTACTTATCGCCATGCGCCGAATGCCGGCTCGCGCAAGTCCTGGGCGGCGGGCGATGCTTCCAGCCGCGGCGTGCGCCTGGCCGATATCGCCCTGCGTGGCGAGATGGGTATTCCCGGGGTACTGAGCGCGCCGCAGTGGGGCTTTTATGATGTGCTGTTCAGTCACACCAACAAGGACCTGGCGCTCAAGCCTGAAGACAAGCGCGCCTTCAGCCTGACGCAGAAATACGCCAGCTACGTGATGGAAAACGTGCTGTTCAAGATCAGCTTCCCTGCCGAATTCCATGCCCAGACTGCCTGTGAGGCGGCGGTGATTCTGCACCCGCAGGTGCGCAACCGCCTGCATGAAATCGAGCGTATTGTCATTACCACCCATGAATCGGCGATCCGCATCATCTCCAAGGTCGGCACCCTGGCCAATGCCGCCGACCGCGATCACTGCCTCCAGTACATGACCGCCGTGCCGCTGATTTTCGGCAACCTGGTGGCCGAACAATACGAAGATGATTTCCATGCCGCGCACCCGATCATCGACCGCCTGCGCGAGAAGATGGATATCGTCGAAGAGCCGCGTTATACCCGTGAATACCTGGAGGCCGACAAGCGTTCGATCGCCAATGCCGTGCAGGTGTTTTTCAATGACGGTTCGAGCACCGAGCAGGTGGTGGTGGAGTACCCGATTGGCCATCGTCGCCGTCGGGCCGAGGGGATCCCATTGCTGGAAGAGAAGTTCAAGGCCAACCTGGCGACGCGTTTTACCGGGCAGCGCAGCGCCGAGATCTTTGCCTTGTGCAAAGACCAGGCGGCGCTTGAGGCGACGGCGGTGCAGCGGTTTGTGGATTTGTTCGTGATCTGAAGGGCCTCATCGCCGGCAACGCCGGCTCCCACAGTGGTCCTGTGTAGACATTCCCTGTGGGAGCTGGCCTTGCTAGCGATGGCCTGCAAAGCAGGCCCAATAAAAAGCCCCGCCAATTGGCGGGGCTTTTTTTCACGCTAAGTCAGCTTACGCTTGAACAACCGGGATCTTGGCGTTCGCAGCCGCTTCACGGAACTCGGCGATCTGGTCGAAGCTCAGGTAGCGGTAAACGTCGGCAGCCATGCTGTCGATGTTCTTCGCGTACTCCATGTACTCTTCGACGGTTGGCAGCTTGCCCAGGATCGAGGCAACAGCGGCCAGCTCGGCAGACGCCAGGTAGACGTTGGCACCATCGCCCAGACGGTTCGGGAAGTTACGGGTCGAAGTCGACACAACGGTCGAGTTCGCTGCAACACGTGCCTGGTTACCCATGCACAGCGAGCAGCCCGGCATTTCCATGCGCGCGCCAGCCTTGCCGTAGATGCCGTAGTAGCCTTCTTCGGTCAGCTGGTGAGCGTCCATCTTGGTTGGCGGCGACAGCCACAGACGGGTCGGGATCGAGCCTTTGACCTTGTCCAGCAGCTTGCCGGCAGCGCGGAAGTGACCAATGTTGGTCATGCACGAACCGATGAACACTTCGTCGATCTTCTCGCCCTGTACGGAGGAGAGCAGACGGGCGTCGTCCGGGTCGTTCGGGGCGCAGAGCACAGGCTCTTTGACGTCGGCCAGGTCGATCTCGATGATCTCGGCGTATTCGGCGTCCTTGTCGGCAGCCAGCAGCTGCGGGTTGGCCAGCCAGGCTTCCATCGCTTGGGCGCGACGTTCCATGGTGCGGGCATCGCCGTAGCCTTCGCTGATCATCCAGCGCAGCAGGGTGATGTTCGACTTCAGGTACTCGGCAACGGCTTTTTCTGGCAGCTTGATGGTGCAACCGGCAGCCGAACGTTCAGCCGAGGCGTCGGACAGTTCGAACGCTTGCTCGACGGTCAGCTCGTCCAGGCCTTCGATTTCCAGGATGCGGCCGGAGAAGGCGTTGATCTTGCCTTTCTTCTCGACGGTCAGCAGGCCTTTCTGGATGCCGTAGTAAGGGATGGCGTGGACCAGGTCACGCAGGGTGATGCCCGGTTGCAGTTTGCCCTTGAAGCGCACCAGTACCGACTCCGGCATGTCCAGCGGCATGACGCCGGTGGCAGCGGCGAAGGCGACCAGGCCGGAACCGGCCGGGAACGAGATGCCGATCGGGAAGCGGGTGTGCGAGTCACCACCGGTACCGACGGTGTCCGGCAGCAGCATGCGGTTCAGCCAGCTGTGGATGATGCCGTCGCCTGGACGCAGGGACACGCCGCCACGGGTGCGGATGAAATCCGGCAGGGTGTGGTGGGTGGTGACGTCGATCGGCTTCGGATAGGCCGCGGTGTGGCAGAACGACTGCATGACCAGGTCGGCGGAGAAGCCCAGGCACGCCAGGTCTTTCAGCTCGTCGCGGGTCATCGGGCCAGTGGTGTCCTGGGAGCCGACGGTGGTCATCTTCGGTTCGCAGTAGGTGCCTGGACGCACGCCTTTGCCTTCCGGCAGGCCGCAGGCTTTACCGACCATCTTCTGTGCCAGGGTGTAGCCCTTGCCGGTGTCGACAGGTGCTTCAGGCAGCTTGAACAGGTCGGTTGGGCCCAGGCCCAGCTCGGCACGGGCTTTCTCGGTCAGGCCACGGCCGACGATCAGCGGGATACGGCCGCCAGCGCGGACTTCGTCGAGCAGCACCGGGGTCTTCAGTTCGAAGGTGGTGATGACGTCTTCGGTGCCGTGCTTGCAGACTTTGCCGGCGTGCGGGTACACGTCGATGACGTCGCCCATGTTCAGGTTCGACACGTCGAACTCGATCGGCAGGGCGCCGGCGTCTTCCATGGTGTTGTAGAAGATCGGGGCGATTTTCGAGCCGAAGCAGAAGCCGCCAGCACGCTTGTTCGGTACGTACGGGATGTCGTCGCCGAAGAACCACAGTACCGAGTTGGTCGCGGACTTACGCGAAGAACCGGTACCGACCACGTCACCGACGTAGGCAACCGGGAAGCCCTTGGCTTTGACTTCTTCGATCTGCTTGAGCGGGCCGATGGCGCCTTGTTGCTCAGGCACGATGCCGTCACGGGCCATTTTCAGCATGGCCAGGGCGTGCAGCGGGATGTCAGGGCGCGACCAGGCGTCCGGGGCAGGGGACAGGTCGTCGGTGTTGGTTTCGCCAGGGACCTTGAACACGGTCAGGCTGTACTTGTCAGCGATGGCTGGCTTGCTGGTGAACCACTCACCGGCGGCCCAGGAATCCAGCACGGCCTTGGCGTGGGCATTGCCCGCCTTGGCTTTTTCGGCGACGTCGTGGAACGCATCGAACATCAGCAGGGTGTGCTTGAGCTGTTCGGCGGCGACAGGGGCCAGTTCGGCGTTGTCCAGCAGCTCGACCATGGTGGCGATGTTGTAGCCGCCCTGCATGGTGCCCAGCAGCTCAACGGCGCGCTTCTTGTCGATCAGCGGGGAGTTGGCTTCGCCTTTGGCGACGGCGGAAAGGAAACCGGCCTTGACGTAGGCGGCTTCGTCCACTCCTGGTGGAACGCGGTTGGTGATCAGGTCGACGAGGACTGCTTCTTCGCCAGCAGGGGGATTCTTCAGCAGCTCGACCAGGCCTGCGGTTTGTTCGGCGTTAAGCGGCTGGGGCACGATACCCTGGGCGGCACGCTCTTCGATGTGTTTGCGGTAGGCTTCAAGCACAGTTATTACCCTCATCAGTGGTCCCAAATGGGTGTCCGGGACGCTCATCCAGAAATTCCGGCACCCGTGCGCAATACGGCTTCTTGGGCCGCGTAGCCAGGGTTGCAGGAAATCCTTACAGAAGCTGCTTTCAAAGTTTTACGCCTGTAGAACGGAGGCTGATGAGGGCTGGCGCGGGACATGCGCTTGACGAATATCCCGGGC
The DNA here is from genome assembly GCF_054788455.1 of Pseudomonas sp. ZL2. NCBI lineage: Bacteria > Pseudomonadati > Pseudomonadota > Gammaproteobacteria > Pseudomonadales > Pseudomonadaceae > Pseudomonas > Pseudomonas sp. ZL2. The sequence goes on from NZ_JBGOGX010000002.1 coordinate 263,361, forward strand.
CAACGCCGTTCTACCGGATGAACTGTGCTCGTGACGCTTTGAAAACAGCTTCTAACGGACATTGCTGCCTTAAAAAGGCCGGATGATTCTACGGTAAAAAGTCGATAAAGGTAAGGCGCGCTGGATGACTTTAGCGGGTGACCCTCGTTAGACAAAGGGCTAACATGGCAGCCTGTTCCACCGCCAAACTGTCGATTTTTTCATGTCCAATCAGTCAATTAAAACGCCTTGTGTCGGCCTCTGCTCCACGGTTTACGGGGACTTGGTGTGCCGTGGCTGCAAGCGTTTTCACCATGAAGTGATCAACTGGAACGGCTACAACGAAGACGAAAAGCGTGCGGTGTGGCTGCGCCTGGAGCAATTGCTGGTGCAGGTCATGGTGGCCAAACTTGAAGTCTTTGATGCCACGCGCCTGCGCGAGCAACTGGAGCTGCGCAAGATCCGCTTCGTGCCGCACCAGTCCGAATATTGCTGGGCGTATCAACTGATTGCCCGCGGGGCGCGGGTGATCCGTGAGCTGGAGGCTTACGGCATGGTGTTGTTGCCGGAGTTTCGTGACTGGGAACTGCCCGAGTTGCGCGATGCCATTGATCGGGAATTCTTCTTGCTGTCCGAGGCCCATTACCAGCGCTATATCGCGCCGGGGTTTCTCAAGGATGCCTTGGGCTAAAAGCCGGGGCTGCTTTGCAGCCCATCGCTGGCAAGCCAGCTCCCACAAGATCAGTGCATGCAGTCCCTGTGGGAGCTGGCTTGCCAGCGATGAGGCCCTCAGCTTCTGGCCAGTTCCGTCAGGTGCACCTTAACTTCCTCGGTCTTGAGCACCAGCACATCGCACTCCAGCGCATCCAGCACCACCTCGGCGGTGTTGCCGATCAGCGCGCCGGAAATCCCGGTACGGGCCACGGTACCGATCACCGTCACCACCGCGTCGTACTTGCTCGCCGTATAGGGGATCAGCACATCCGCCGGGCCTTCGGCGACATGCAGGTGCTCATCGCTGATGTCGAACTCGGCCTGGAACGCCGCGCATTCCTCGCGGTACTTGCGTTCGATGGTGTCCTTGAGCTGGTACACCGGGTCTGCCGCTGACAGCATCGGCGACGGATGGGCGCTGATCACATGCAGCTCGCCCTTGGCCAGGCTGGTAATCGCGTAGCCATGGTCGATGATGCTGGTGTGCAGCAGGCGATGGGCCTCGTCGTGGTTGCCGACATCCACCGCGGCGAGGATCACTCCGCCAGTCCACGGCCGCTCGGTCTTGACCATCAGCACCGCGCACGGGCACTGGCGCAGCAGCTTCCAGTCGCTGGGGGTGAGCAGGGCGCGCTTGAGCGGGTTGTCCGGGCGATGTTCCTTGATCACCAGCTCGCAGCCTTCGGCCTGCTGCACGTCGATGATCGACTCGTGCAGGGAGTCGTGCCAGGCCTGCTCATGGGTCACGTTATCGTAGCCGTCATCATGCAGCTGGCTGGCCAGCAGGCTGAGCAGCGCGCTGTGGTCCTGTCTCTTGTCGCACATCAGCAGGTGCAGGCGCGCGCCGGTGACCCCGGCGATCAGTTTGGCCCGGGTCAGCGCCCGGCTGTGCGCGTGTTCGGGATCAAGTACCACCAGGATGCTGCGTACTTCTAGCATGAGCGTGAACTCCCTTCATAAATGGCGGCCAATGCCTGACTATAGTCGGCGCCAACTGCAATGGGCGTTGATATGTATCAAGCATAGTTCACTGGTGATCGGCGCTGCTGCCGGTATAATCGCCGGTCTTGCCGTTTGCCCTGCCTGTTTGTGAGCCTATGTCCCTTATTCCCGAAATCGAAGCCTTCCTTGGTTGCCGTACCCCTGACGCCTGGGTCCAGGCGGCGCTTGCCGACCAGGAGACCCTGCTGATCGATCACAAGAACTGCGAGTTCAAGGCCGCCAGCACCGCGCTGAGCTTGATGGCCAAGTACAACACGCACCTGGATCTGATCAACATGATGTCGCGCCTGGCCCGTGAAGAGCTGGTGCACCACGAGCAGGTGCTGCGCCTGATGAAACGGCGCAAGATTGCCCTGCGTCCGTTGTCGGCCGGGCGCTATGCCTCGGGCCTGCGCCGGGTGGTGCGGACCCATGAGCCGGTGAAGCTGGTGGACACCCTGGTCGTCGGTGCCTTTATTGAAGCGCGCAGTTGCGAGCGCTTTGCCGCACTGGTGCCGCACCTGGACGAAGAGCTGGGCAAGTTCTATCACGGCCTGCTCAACAGCGAGGCGCGGCATTACCAGGGTTACCTGAAGCTCGCCCATCAGTACGGTGATGCGGCGGATATCGAACGGGTGGTGGAGAAGGTCAGGGCGGTCGAGGCCGAACTGATCAGCAGCCCGGATGAAGAGTTTCGCTTTCACAGTGGCGTGCCTGCCTGACTGACCTGCTTTGAATGGGGGCTGCCTTGCAGCCCATCGCTGGCAACGCCAGCTCCCACAATAGTGCTGCGTGCACTGAACCACTGTGGGAGCAGGCGTTGCCGGCGATGGGCTGCGACGCAGCCCCTTTTGTCGTGAAAATAATAAGCAAGCTAATTAATGCCTTGACGTTAGCTGCCTAAGCAGTAACATTGTGTAACTTACTGCCTAAGCAGGTATCTCCGTCCATGCAGCATTACACCCCGGAAAACTTCCAGAACTGCACCCTCGGCATGCTTCTGGGTCGCGCCGCGCTGGTCAAAGACCGCATCATCGACAGCCACATGCAGCCCTACGGCGTTACCGCTGCGCAGTTCAAGGTGCTGATCATCGTCGCCCAGTACGGCGTCGACACCCCGGCCGAGCTGTGCCGCTACCTGTCGGTAGACAGCGGTTCGATGACGCGCATGCTCGACCGTCTCGAACAGAAAGACCTGATCATCCGCCGCCGTTGCCCTGACGACCGTCGGCAAATTCGTCTGGAACTGAGCGAGGACGGCCAGAAGCTCGCCGACCAGTTGCCGCAGATCGGCGCAGCAGCGATGAACGAGCTGGTGGGCGTGCTCGAGCCGAGCGAGCTGGCTACCCTCGAAGCCATCCTGACCAAGGTGCTGCTGGCTTCCGGCGACACCCTGACGGCCATGCGTGTAGGTGCCAAATGAGCGCCAGACCCTTGCGTGCCGGCCTGAGCCTGCTGGTGCTGGCCCTGACCCTGGCCGGTTGCGCCAGCTATCGTGGCCTGCACACCGAAGCCAGCAGCATTAACGCTGCAGGGTTGAACGCCGCGCAGACCCTGAGCGGCATCAAACTCTCGCCCGCCGCCTGGCCGAAAAGCGACTGGTGGACCCAGTTGGGCGATCCACAGCTCGACGGCCTGATCCGTGAAGCCCTGCAGGACAGCCCTGATATGCAGATCGCCAGCGCCCGTGCCCACCAGGCCAGCGCCGCGGCCTATGCCGCCGATGCTGCACGCATGCCGACCCTGGATGCCGAGGCCAGCGTCAGCCGTTCGCGCCTGGCTCGCGACCAGGACCCGAGCGGGCAGGGTGGCAGCTACTCGACCCTGCGCAGCCTCGGTGTCGACTTCAATTACACCTTCGACCTCTGGGGCGGCCAGCGTGATGCCTGGGAAGCTGCCCTGGGCGAAGCCCGCGCCGCCGAGATCGACCGCCAGACCGCGAGCCTGACCCTCGCTGCCGATGTCGCCCGCGCCTACAGCCAGCTGGGCCAGGCCTATATCGTCCACGACCTGACCCAGGACGACCTCAAGCGCACCCGGCAGATGCTCGAACTGGGCCAGCGCCGCCTGGCCTCGGGCATCGACAGTACCTACCAGTACCAGCAGACCGAAAGCCTGGCGGCCAGCTCCGAAGAGCAGGCGATCAACGCCGGGAAACAACTGCGCAGCGCCCAGATCGCCCTGGCGGTACTGCTTGGCAAAGGCCCGGATCGCGGTGGCCAGATCAGCCGCCCGGCCGTGCTCAAGCCTGGCGCCGTGGCCTTGCCTTCAGCCTTGCCGGCCGAGCTGCTCGGGCGTCGCCCGGACCTGGTGGCCGCACGCTGGCGGGTCGAGGCGGCAAGCAAGGAGATCGACGCCAGCAAGACCCGCTTCTACCCCAACCTCAACCTCAGTGCCGCCGCTGGCACCCAGGCGCTGTTGGGCGATGCGATCTTCGGTGCGCCGAGCCGCTTCTTCAATATTGCCCCGGCGGTGTCGCTGCCGATCTTCGATGGAGGCCGCCTGCGCGCCGACCTCGATGCCCGCGACGCCGACTACGACCTGGCCGTGGCCCAGTACAACAAACGCCTGGTCAGTGCCCTCGGCGAGGTCAGCGACAGCATTGACCAGTTGCATGCCCTGGGCCGGCAGATCGTCGCCAAGCAGCACGCCACCGACATCGCCCAGCAGTCCTATGACACGGTGATGCAGCGCTACGGCTCCGGCATCGGCAACTACCTCGATGTACTCAGCGTCGAGCAGCAGCTGCTCCAGGCCCAGCGCCAACTGGCCGAGCTCAATGCCGAACAGATCGACATGTCGATCCAGCTGATGCAAGCCCTGGGTGGTGGTTTCCAGGGCGACACCCAGGCAGCCGCGCTGCCTTCGACTTCACGTATTCACTAAGCCAAGGAATTAGCAATGGCCACTACTTCTTCTGCGGATGACACCACGCAGGACCTCGACAACCAGCGCAAGCGCAAGACCTGGCTGCTGGCCCTTGCGCTGCTGATCGTCGTCGCTGGCGGCGCGGTCTGGGCCTGGCACGAGCTCTACGGGCGCTGGAGCGAAGAGACCGACGATGCCTATGTAAACGGCAACGTGGTGGAAATCACTCCGCTGGTTACCGGCACCGTAGTCAGCATCGGCGCTGACGATGGCGACCTGGTCCATGAAGGCCAGGTGCTGCTCGAATTCGACCCCAGCGATGCCGAGGTCGGCCTGCAGGCCGCCGAAGCCAAGTTGGCCCGCGCCGTACGCCAGGTGCGCGGCTTGTACAGCAATGTCGACGGCATGAAAGCCCAGGTGGCGGCGCGTCAGGCCGAGCTGAGCAAGGCCCAGGAAAACTTCAATCGACGCAAGACCCTCGCCGCCGGCGGGGCCATCTCCCAGGAGGAGCTGTCCCACGCCCGTGACGACCTGTCGTCGGCGCAGAGTGCGCTGAGCAATGCCAGGCAGCAACTCAACACCACTACTGCGCTGGTCGATGACACCGTGGTGTCGTCGCACCCCGAGGTGATGGCCGCTGCCGCTGAACTGCGCCAGGCCTATCTGAACAACGCCCGCACCACCCTGGTGGCGCCGGTCACGGGCTACGTGGCCAAGCGCACCGTGCAACTGGGCCAGCGCCTGCAGCCGGGCACCGCGACCATGGCGGTGATCCCCCTGGACCAGCTGTGGATCGACGCCAACTTCAAGGAAACCCAGCTGCGCAACATGCGCATTGGCCAGCCTGTGGATATTGTTGCCGACCTGTACGGCAGTGACGTCAAGTACAGCGGCACCATCGACAGCCTCGGCGCCGGTACCGGCAGCGCCTTCGCCCTGCTGCCGGCGCAGAACGCTACCGGCAACTGGATCAAGATCGTCCAGCGGGTGCCGGTGCGCATCCATATCAATGCCGAACAACTGGCCAAGCACCCGCTGCGCATCGGCCTGTCGACCCAGGTCGAAGTCGACCTGCACGACCAGAGCGGCCCGGTCCTGGCCCAGCAGCCGCCGCAGAAGGCTTCGTTCGCCACCCAGGTGTACGACCGTCAGCTGGTCGAGGCCGATACCCTGATCAGCAAGCTGATCCATGACAACAGTGCAGGCTCCAGCAAGACGGCGCAGCGATGAGCGGCAATCAGGCTTCCTTTACACCGCCGAGCCTGTTGCTGACCACCATCGGCCTGTCGCTGGCGACCTTTATGCAGGTGCTCGACACCACCATCGCCAACGTGGCGTTGCCGACCATTTCCGGCAACCTCGGCGTGAGTTCGGAGCAGGGCACCTGGGTCATCACCTCGTTTGCGGTGAGCAATGCCATTGCCTTGCCGCTGACCGGCTGGCTGAGCCGGCGCTTCGGTGAGGTCAAGCTGTTCATCTGGGCCACGCTGCTGTTCGTGCTGGCCTCGTTCCTGTGCGGCATCGCCCAGTCGATGCCTGAGCTGGTCGGCTTTCGCGTGCTCCAGGGGATTGTTGCCGGGCCTCTTTATCCGATGACCCAGACCCTGCTGATCGCGGTCTATCCGCCGGCGAAACGTGGCATGGCACTCGCGCTATTGGCGATGGTCACGGTGGTGGCGCCGATTGCCGGGCCGATTCTCGGTGGCTGGATCACCGACAGCTACAGCTGGCCGTGGATTTTCTTCATCAACGTGCCGATCGGCCTGTTCGCGGCTGTCGTGGTGCGCCAGCAGATGCGCAGCCGCCCGGTCAGCACCAGCCGTCAGCCGATGGACTATATCGGCCTGTTGAGCCTGATCATCGGCGTCGGGGCCTTGCAGATCGTGCTGGACAAGGGCAATGACCTGGACTGGTTCGAGTCGAATTTCATCGTCATCGGCAGCCTGATCTCGGTGGTGTTCCTAGCGGTGTTCATCATCTGGGAACTGACCGACAAGCACCCGGTGGTCAACCTGCGCCTGTTCGTGCACCGCAACTTTCGCATCGGCACCATCGTGCTGGTCGGCGGTTATGCCGGGTTCTTCGGCATCAACCTGATCCTGCCGCAGTGGCTGCAGACGCAGATGGGCTACACCGCCACCTGGGCGGGCCTGGCGGTGGCGCCGATCGGCCTGTTGCCGGTGCTGATGTCGCCGTTTGTCGGCAAGTACGCGCACAAGTTCGACCTGCGCTTGCTGGCGGGGCTGGCATTCCTGGCGATTGGCACCAGTTGCTTCATGCGCGCCGGCTTTACCAACGAAGTCGACTTTCAGCACATCGCCCTGGTGCAGTTGTTCATGGGTATCGGTGTGGCGCTGTTCTTCATGCCGACCTTGAGCATCCTGCTTTCCGACCTGCCGCCGCACCAGATTGCCGATGGCTCGGGGCTGGCGACTTTCCTGCGGACCCTGGGCGGCAGTTTTGCCGCGTCGCTGACTACCTGGATCTGGATTCGCCGGGCGGACCAGCATCATGCCTACCTCAGCGAGAACATCAGCACCTTTGATCCGGCCACCCGTGAGGCGCTGAACCAGCTGGGCGGGGCGAACGGGCAATCGTATGCGCAGCTGGAGCGAATGCTCAGCAGTCAGGCGTACATGATGTCGACGGTGGATTACTTCACCCTGATGGGCTGGATTTTCGCTGGCCTGGTTCTGTTGGTATGGCTGGCCAAGCCGCCGTTCGCGGCCAAGGCCGGGCCGGCGTCGGCGGGGCATTGAAGTAAAAGCATCGCCGGCAAGGCCGGCTCCCACAGGAACTGTATGCACAGGCCCCTTGTGGGAGCTGGCCTTGCCAGCGATAAGGCCCGCAGGGCCTTCAATCAGGGAAAAGCAAAAGGCTGCAGTTGAAACCCTTGCTCATCCACCTGCAACGCCCAGCCTTGCCGGTCCCAATCCCCCAGCACGATACGCCGCGCCGGTTGATCGCCGACCACCAGCTTGTGAATCGCCGGGCGATGGGTATGCCCATGCACCAGGGTGCGCACGCCGAACTGCTGCATGATCCGCGGCACTTCCTCCGCGGTCACATCGACAATGTCGTTGGCCTTCATCCGCGTCTGCGCTCGGCTTTCGCTGCGCAGCTTGCGCGCAAGCTTCTGGCGGGTGCTCAGCGGCAGGTGCCGGAGAATCCACAGGCTCAGCGGATTGCGCAGGTAACGGCGCATTTTCATGTAGGCCAGGTCGCGGGTGCACAGGCTGTCGCCGTGCATCAGCAACACCGGCTCACCGCCCATCTCGACCACGCTGGGGTCAGCCAGCAGGGTGCAGCCCGCGGCCTTGCAAAAGGCCTGGCCAAGCAGGAAGTCGCGGTTACCGTGCATCAGGAAGACCTGCGTGCCGCTGTCGCTCAAGGCGCGCAGGGCTTGGCAGATCGAGGCCTGGAAGGGCGTCATGGCGTCGTCGCCGATCCACGCCTCGAAGAAATCACCGAGGATGTACAGCGCCTCGGCGTGCCGCGCACGACCGTCAAGCAGATCAACAAACGCCCGGGTAATGTCCGGGCGTTCTTCTTGCAGGTGCAGATCAGAGATCAGCAGTATCACTCAATGATCTCGGCTTTCTCGATGATCACGTCGTCCTTCGGCACGTCCTGGTGACCGGACTTGGAACCGGTGGCAACGGCTTTGATCTTGTCGACAACGTCGGTGCCTTCGGTAACTTTACCGAACACTGCATAGCCCCAACCCTGCACGTTCTTGCCGCTGTGGTTGAGGAAGCTGTTGTCGGCGACGTTGATGAAGAACTGTGCCGAAGCCGAATGCGGCTCCATGGTGCGGGCCATGGCAATGGTGTACTTGTCGTTGCTCAGACCGTTGTCGGCTTCGTTCTGGATGCTTGGACGCTTGTCTTTCTTCTCTTTCATGCCTGGCTCGAAACCGCCGCCCTGGATCATGAAGTTACCAATGACGCGGTGGAATACAGTGTTGCTGTAGTGGCCAGCGTTAACGTATTCGATGAAGTTGGCCACGGTGATCGGGGCTTTCTCGGCGTTCAGTTCGATGACGATGTCGCCGTGATTGGTAGTCAATTTGACTTGGGTCATGCTCAAATTCTCGCTATTCAAGGCATTGGAAAATAGTTCGCGCAGTATCGCGATACACACCTGACGCACAGTCTACAGCCCGCGATACGTGGTTCGCGGCAGTTTTTTTGCATTCGCCGGCGAATATCGCGCCAGTTTGTCGGCGCGATGCTGTCGGCAGCTCGACCGCTTCGGCTATGATAAGCGCTTTGATTCAGTCGGCCTACCCAGGCCGTGCACCCCGTATTCAAGGATCCTATGAGCAAGCCCACTGCCGACACCGCTCCCAACGCCGCTGCCAAAGGCGCTCCCGCCATCCCTGCGAACTTCCTGCGTCCGATCGTGCAGGCAGACTTGGACTCGGGCAAGCACAGCAGCATCGTCACCCGTTTCCCGCCAGAGCCCAACGGTTACCTGCACATCGGCCATGCCAAGTCGATCTGCGTGAACTTCGGCCTGGCCCAGGAATTCGGCGGGGCCTGTCACCTGCGTTTCGATGACACCAACCCGGCCAAAGAGGACCAGGAGTACATCGACGCGATCCAGAGCGACATCAAGTGGCTGGGCTTCGAGTGGACCGGCCCGGTGCGCTACGCTTCGCAATACTTCGACCAGCTGCACGACTGGGCGGTCGAGCTGATCAAGGCCGGCAAGGCCTATGTTTGCGACCTGACCCCGGAACAGGCCAAGGAATACCGTGGCAACCTGACCACGCCTGGCAAGAACAGCCCGTTCCGCGAGCGTTCGGTTGACGAGAACCTCGACCTGTTCGCGCGCATGAAAGCCGGCGAGTTCAAGGACGGCGAGCGCGTGCTGCGGGCCAAGATCGACATGGCCTCGCCGAACATGAACCTGCGCGACCCGATCCTCTACCGCATCCGTCATGCCCACCATCACCAGACCGGTGACGCGTGGTGCATCTATCCGAACTACGACTTCACCCACGGTCAGTCGGACGCCATCGAAGGCATCACCCACTCGATCTGCACCCTCGAATTCGAAGGCCATCGCCCGCTGTACGAATGGTTCCTCGACAACCTGCCGGTGCCGGCCAAGCCGCGCCAGTACGAGTTCAGCCGCCTGAACCTGAACTACACCATCACCAGCAAGCGCAAGCTCAAGCAACTGGTCGACGAGCAGCACGTCAACGGCTGGGACGACCCGCGCATGTCGACCCTGTCGGGCTTCCGCCGCCGTGGTTACACCCCGGCGTCGATCCGCAACTTCTGCGAAATGGTCGGCACCAACCGCTCCGACGGCGTGGTCGACATGTCGATGCTCGAATTCAGCATCCGTGACGACCTCGACCGCACCGCGCCACGCGCCATGTGCGTGCTGCGCCCGCTGAAAGTGGTCATTACCAACTACCCTGAAGGCCAGGTCGAGAACCTCGAACTGCCGCGCCACCCGAAAGAAGACATGGGCGTGCGCGCGCTGCCATTCGCCCGCGAGATCTACATCGACCGCGACGACTTCATGGAAGAGCCGCCAAAGGGCTACAAGCGCCTGGAGCCGGCCGGTGAAGTGCGCCTGCGCGGCAGCTACGTGATCCGCGCCGACGAGGCGATCAAGGACGCCGACGGCAACATCGTCGAGCTGCGCTGCTCGTACGACCCGGACACCCTGGGCAAGAACCCCGAGGGCCGCAAGGTCAAGGGCGTGATCCACTGGGTGCCGGCCGACGCCAGCGTCGAATGCGAAGTGCGTCTGTACGACCGCCTGTTCCGCTCGGCCAACCCCGAGAAGACCGAAGATGGCGGCAACTTCCTTGACAACATCAATCCTGATTCGCTGCAGGTGCTGACCGGTTGTCGTGCGGAACCTTCCCTGGGCCAGGCCCAGCCAGAAGACCGCTTCCAGTTCGAGCGCGAAGGCTACTTCAGCGCCGACCTGAAAGACTCCCAGCCGGGTCGCCCGGTGTTCAACCGCACCGTGACCCTGCGCGATTCGTGGGGCAGCTAAGGAACTCTCGTGCTTACCATCTACAACACGCTCAGCAAGACCAAGGAAGTCTTCAAACCGCTTGAAGGCAACAAGGTACGGATGTACGTCTGCGGCATGACCGTCTACGACTTCTGCCACCTGGGCCACGGGCGCAGCATGGTCGCCTTCGACCTGGTGACCCGCTGGCTGCGTTACAGCGGCTACGACCTGACCTACGTGCGCAACATCACCGACATCGATGACAAGATCATCAACCGGGCCAACGAGAACGGCGAATCCTTCGACGCCCTGACCGCCCGCATGATCGACGCGATGCACGAAGACGAGCGCCGCCTGAACATCCTGCCGCCGGACCAGGAGCCGCGTGCCACCGACCATATCGCCGGCATGCACGCGATGATCCAGACCCTGATCGACAAAGGGTATGCCTACGCGCCGGGCAACGGCGACGTGTACTACCGGGTCGGCAAGTTCGTCGGCTACGGCAAGCTGTCGCGCAAGAAGATCGAAGACCTGCGCATCGGTGCCCGCATCGAGGTCGACGAAGCCAAGCAGGACCCGCTCGACTTCGTCCTCTGGAAGGGCGTCAAGCCGGGCGAGCCGAGCTGGGAGTCGCCCTGGGGCCCGGGCCGTCCGGGCTGGCACATCGAGTGCTCGGTGATGTCCACCTGCTGCCTGGGCGAGAGCTTCGACATCCACGGCGGTGGCAACGACCTGGAGTTCCCGCACCACGAGAACGAAATCGCCCAGAGCGAGGCCGCGACCGGCAAGCAGTACGCCAACTCGTGGATGCACTGCGGCATGATTCGCATCAATGGCGAGAAGATGTCCAAGTCCTTGAACAACTTCTTCACCATTCGCGACGTGCTCGACAAGTATCACCCGGAGGTGGTGCGCTACCTGCTGGTGTCGAGCCACTACCGCAGCTCGATCAACTACTCCGAAGACAGCCTGCGTGAGTCCAAGGGTGCCCTGGAGCGTTTCTACCACGCCCTGCGCGGCCTGCCGCGAGTGGCGGCCAAGGGTGGCGAAGAGTACGTCGAGCGCTTCACGGCGGCGATGAACGACGATTTCGGCACCCCCGAAGCCTGCGCCGTGCTGTTCGACCTGGTGCGCGAGATCAACCGCCTGCGCGAGAGCGATCCACAGGCCGCTGCTGGCCTGGCCGGTCGTCTGCGCGAGCTGGGTGATCTGCTGGGTGTGCTGCAACTGGAAGCCGATGACTTCCTGCGTGCCGGTGCCGAAGGCAAGGTCGATGCCGCCGAGGTTGAAGCCCTGATCCAGGCGCGCCTGCAAGCGCGTGCCGACAAGAACTGGGCCGAGTCCGACCGCATCCGCGACCAGTTGACCGCCATGGGCGTGGTGCTGGAAGACGGCAAGGGCGGCACGACCTGGCGCTTGGCTGACTGATCGGCGGGGCTTTCATCGCTGGCAAGCCAGCTCCCACAGGACCTGTGGGAGCTGGCTTGCCAGCGATGAGGCCCTAACGTCTACAGTGCAACACCAGTTTCGCCCCACCCAGTTCACTCCCCCCCACCTCCAGCTCAAAGCCATGCAGGTCGACGATCGCCGCAACGATCGACAACCCCAGCCCGAACCCCGGGTGGCGCTGGCCTTCCTCGCTGCGATAAAAGCGCTTCAACACCGCCCCACGCTCGTTCTCGGGAATCCCCGGGCCGCTGTCGTGCACCTCGATATGCACACCCTTGGCATCGCTCAGCGCCCGCATCAGCACCTGGCCCTGCTCTGGCGTGAACTTGATGGCATTGCCCACCAGGTTGGCCAGTGCCTCGAACAGCAGCTCGCGGTCGCCATGCAGCGCCGGTAGCTGTTCGGGCATCTCCAGGGTCAGGTCGATCTCGCCGTCTTCGGCCAGGGGCAGGTAGAAGTCATGCAGTTCCTGCAGCAGCCCGTGGGGGTCAAGCTCGACGAAGCCTGCACGACGCTGGCGGTCTTCCAGTTCACTGATGCGCAGCAAGCCGCGAAAACGCGCCATCAAGGTGTCGGTTTCGCCAATCGCCTGCTCCAGCGCTTCGGCCTGCGGCGAGTCATCGCCGGCCTGTTGGCGAATGCGGTAGAGCTGGGCGCGCAGGCGGGTCAGCGGGGTACGCAGGTCGTGGGCGATGTTGTCGCACACGCCTTTGACTTCATGCATCAGGCGCTCGATGCGATCGAGCATGGCGTTGACGATGGCCGCCAGCATGTCCAGTTCGTCGCGCCGCGCCGACAGCGGCAGGCGCCGGGTCAGGTCGCCGGCAACGATCTGCTCGGCGCTGGCCTGGATCGCGCGGATACGCTTGAGCGGCCTGCGGCGCAGCAGGTACCAGCCGGCGATGCCGGGGATGATGGTCAGCGACAGGCCCCAGAGCAGCGCGTGGAGGATGATCCGGGTGACCACGAACAGCGAGCCGTTGTCGCGCACCAGCAGCAGCCAGCGGCCATCGCGGACCTTGATCGCCACCGCATCGCAGCTGTCGCGGGGCAGGTGCGGGTCGTCGGCGTCCAGGCAACGGCTCAGTTCATGAATCTTGCCATCCAGGCCCAGCTCGGGCGGCACCTGGCGGATCTGCCCGCCGAGCGGATTGAACTGCCCGTCGAACAGGCCATAGGCATCGAAACTGCGCTCCTCAAAGGCCTGGCTGGCAATCAATGCATCATCGAGCTGCTTGCCGCTCATGTGCGCGAACAGGTGCTGGCGCTGCAGCAAGGAATGGCGGGTGAGCTTGTTCAGGTAGCCCGAGACCTCGAAGTACAGCACCCCCATGAGGATGCTGCTCCAGGCCACGAACAGGAAGCTGTACAGCGCCAGCAGGCGGCTGGTGGACGAGCTCCAGCCCTTAGACGGGTTCGGCAATGGCATAGCCCGAGCCCCGCACGGTGCGAATCAGCGGAGTCTGGCCAGCGGCGTCGATCTTCTTGCGCAAGCGTCCGATGTGCACGTCGATCAGGTTGGTGCCCGGGTCGAAGTGATAGCCCCAGACCTCCTCGAAAATCATCATCCGGGTAATCACCTGACCGGCATGACGCATGAGGAATTCCAGCAGCTTGTACTCGGTGGGCAGCAGGTTGAGGGTCTGCTCGCCGCGCTTGGCCTCGTGGCTGATCAGGTCCAGTTCAAGGTCGGCGACTTGCAGGCGGGTCTGTGCCAGGGGCACGCTGTTGCGCCGCAGCAGCACCTCGACGCGGGCGGCCATTTCATCGGAGGCGAACGGTTTGGTCAGGTAGTCATCACCGCCGGCGCGCAGGCCGCGGACCCGTTCGTCGACATCCGACAGGGCGCTGATCATCAGGATTGGCGTGGCGATCTTCAGGGTGCGCAGGGTCGTGACGATGGTCAGGCCGTCGACCTCCGGGAGCATCCGGTCCAGGGTGATCAGGTCGTAGCCGCCGGCAATGGCCTTGGCCAGGCCTTCACGGCCGTTGTCGGCCCATTCCACTTCCAGGCCATGGCTGGAAAGTTCGGCGACGATTTCCTGGGCGGTGACAGCGTCGTCTTCGATAGTCAGTACGCGGGGCATGCTTTTACCTGGGCGGCGGGTAGAGACTTGATTGTGCCAAAGAATAGGCGGTGCCCGGGTTAAAGAAAAATTCATCTAGGAGAGGGGCCACAATGGGCCGGCCTGCACCGACCCCTGTGGGAGCCGGCGTTGCCGGCGATGGGCCGCAACGCGGCCCCTGTTGCAGGTCAGGCGACTTTCACAACCCAGCCCGCCGGGCCTTCGATGTCGCCGCTCTGGATACCGGTCAGCTCGTTGTAGAGCTTCTGGGTGACCGGGCCAACTTCGCTTTCGCTGTAGAACACGTGCAGCTTGTCGCCGTACTGGATGCCGCCGATCGGGGTGATCACCGCGGCGGTACCGCAGGCGCCAGCCTCGACGAAGCGGTCCAGATTGTTGATCAGCACGTCGCCTTCGATGACCTTCAGGCCCAGGCGCGATTGCGCCAGTTCCATCAGCGACAGGCGGGTGATGCCCGGCAGCACGGAAGCGGACTTCGGCGTGATGAACTCGTTGTTGGCGGTGATACCAAAGAAGTTGGCCGAGCCGACTTCCTCGATCTTGGTGTGGGTCAGCGGGTCAAGGTAGATGCAGTCGGCAAAGCCGGCTTGCTTGGCCTTGTAGCCCGGTTGCAGGCTGGCCGCGTAGTTGCCGCCCACCTTGGCAGCGCCGGTGCCTTGTGGTGCGGCGCGGTCGTAGTCGGAAATCAGGAACTTGTGCGGGGTCATGCCGCCCTTGAAGTACGAGCCGACCGGGATGGCGAAGATCGAGAAGATGAACTCCGGCGCGGTCCGCACGCCAATGTTGTCACCCACGCCGATGACGAACGGTCGCAGGTACAGCGCACCCTTGCCGTACGGCGGAATGAAACGCTCGTTGGCCTTGACCACCTGCTTGCAGGCGTCGATGAACTGTTCGGTCGGCACCTGCGGCATCAGCAGGCGGTCGCAGCTGCGCTGCATGCGCAGGGCGTTCTGGTCCGGGCGGAACAGGTTGATCGAGCCGTCCTTGCAGCGGTAGGCCTTCATCCCCTCGAAGCATTGCTGGCCATAATGCAGCGCGGTCGAGCCTTCGCTGATGTGCAGCTGGTTGTCTTCGGTCAGGGTGCCCTTGTCCCACTCGCCGTTACGGAAATAGGACAGGTAGCGCTTGTCGGTCTTGATGTAGTCGAAGCCCAGCTTGTCCCAGTTAATGCTTTCGTTACTCATGGCACCCTCGATTCGGTTGCAGATGCCTGCTTTGGCAGGCGGTTCTTATTGCGCACTTGGCCACGATAATACATCCCGTGCAGATCGGGAACGCCCAGTCATAGATTGGACCTTGGTCGCAGGGAAAATCTTTGCCGCTGCCTGGCGCGACAGGCATTGACCGTTCCACAGTCCGGGCGCATTATCGAAGTATGAAGCTTTGCCTGCTGACCTCGTCGCGTACCACTACCACCGCTATACGCGGGGCGGGTACGGCTGCTTAACCTTAGGCAGCAGGTAAACCAAGGCCCCGCCAGCAATGGACGGGGCCTTGTCTTTTCTCCGTCCGGGCTGGCCAATCACGGAGAGATGAAGATGCACGCAAAACGCGCACTGCTGGTCCTGGATATGCAGGTGGGTTTGTTCCATGGCCCCGAACAGCCCTGGCAGGGTGAGCAGGTGTTGAACAGGGTCAACACCCTGATCGCCGCCGCCCACGCCGCCCACGCCCCCGTTTTTGCGGTTCGCCACACCGGCCCCGAGGGGTCGCCAATTGCCGCAGGCAGCCCCGCGTGGCAACTGTTGCCCGCGCTGGCGGTCGATCCTGCACGCGACATCGTGTTCGACAAGGCCCGCCCCAGTGCCTTCTTTGCCACGTCGCTGGCGGACCAGTTACGAGAGGCCGCCATTGATGAGCTGGTCATCGTCGGCCTCAAGACCCAGTACTGCGTCGACACCAACTGCCGGGTTGCCCGTGAACTGGGCTTCAACGTGGTACTGGTCAGCGATGCCCACACCTGCATGGACACGCCCGGCTTGCCGGCCGAGGCGATCATCGCCCACCACAACCTGACCCTGGGCGGCGCCTTTGCCAGCCTGCAATCAACGGCGGATGTGCAGTTCTGAGCCTTCACCCAACTGCAGGTAGCCGTCCAGCGCCAGTTGCTGCATGAACACCCGGTCATGGGACGCCACCAGCAAGGTCCCGCGATACTGGCGCAGCATGGTTTCCAGGGCGGCGAGGGAGGGCAGGTCGAGGTGGTTGCTCGGCTCGTCGAGCAATAACAACTGGACCGGGGTGTCGCGGTACAGCACCCCGGCCAGTGTTGCCTTGAGCCGTTCGCCGCCGCTGAGCACGCCGCTGGGCAAGGTGACGCGCTCAGCGCCCAGGCCCAGTTGCGCCAGGCGGGTGCGCAGGAGGCTCTCATCCGGATTTCCGGTGGCGCTGCGCAGGTAATCGAGCACCGATTGTTCGGCGGGCAGCAGGCTGCAGTGCTGGTCGAGCAAGGCGGCTTCCCCGCGTACCTCACACTGGCCTGCGGCTGGTGCCAATTGACTCGCCAGCACCTTGAGCAAGGTTGATTTGCCGCTGCCATTGGCACCGCTCAGGCCTACGCGTTCACCGCTGTACAGGCTGGCATTGAGCGGGCCTTGGCGGGCGAAGGGCAACTGCAGGTCCGTGAGCACCACCACCTGGCTGCCAATCGGCTGCTGTGGCGCGGGCGCATGGATCACGATCGGGCTGCAAGTTTCAACCTGCTGTGCAGCGTCGCGCACCTGTGCGTTCAGGGCCTGGCGCGCCGCCTGATGGTCACGTTGCTGCTTGCCGGCGGTGCTCTCGCTGCGCTCCTGCTTGCGGTCGAGGAGGATCTTCGCCTGGTTGGCCGAGCGCGCCGCCTTGCTGGCCCGCGACTGCTGGCGCTCCAGGCGCTCGCGCTGTTGTTGCAGTTCGCGGGCTTGGCGTTGGCGTTCGAGCTTGAGGCGTTCGAGCGTGCGTTCGGCCTGCCCGATCTGCTCGATTTTACGCTCGGCATAAAAGCTGTAATTGCCGCCGTAGCTGCTCAGGCCCAGGGGCGAGAGTTCGACGATGCGCTCCATGCGTTCAAGCAGTGCGCGGTCATGGCTGATCACCAGCAGGCCCTTGTTCCAGCCCTCGAGCAGGGTCATCAGCGTCTCGCGGCTGGCGGCGTCCAGATGGTTGCTGGGTTCGTCGAGGATCAGGTAATCGGCATCACCGATAAAGGCCCCGAGCAGCGCCACGCGCATGGCCTGGCCGCCGCTCAGAACAGCTGCGCGGTGCTCCCAGCCCAGTTGCGCCAGACCATGCTGATCAAGCTGCGCCTGCAGGCGTTCGCGGACGTCCCAGCGCTCGCCGACGGTATCGAAGTCGGCGGCTTGGCTGCTGCCGGCCTCGATGCGCAGCAGGGCATCGACCACCTCGCGCACCTGGGCCAGATCTGCCACCGTGGTATTGGCAGCGGTGGGATGCTGACCCACATAGTGCACCCGGCCGCCGCGCAGGCAGCGTCCTTCGCTGGGCTGCAACCGCCCGGCCAATATCTGCGCCAGCAGCGACTTGCCCACGCCATTACGCCCGACCAGGCCGGTGCGGCGCTGGTCGAACGTCTCGACAAGATCGGAAAACAACACCCTGCCATCCGGCAAGGCCAGGGTGACGCTGTCCAGCGTCAGGATCGACGTATTCGTCATGGAATGCTCCATAAAATGCCCGCGACGTCCCCCGGGAAAGGGGCTGAAGACTGGCCGTCGCAAAGACGGCGGCATTAATGGCGCATTGGACGAATACCTCGGGGAGATGGGTGAAGGGGACAGCTTAGGGCGCAGAGCGCTGCAGGTAAAGAACCATTCAGTCCAGGTGGTCAAACCTGCGGCGCCTGAAGAATAAACTGGAGCCGGAACTCAAGATGAGCAATGACACTAGCCAGATGTCCAGCCCGTACCAGTACTTGTCAGGAAAGGCGAAGAGGCCATAAGTACCGGCCCCCCAAAGCGAAATCCCCAGCCACTTTCTGACCGGGTAGGGTTTCAGGCAGTGGTCTACCACTGACATCAGGATCATTACGTAGCACAGTTGTGTAATTGCAGACATGGCGTATGCCCTGCTCAGGCCCAGAGGTCGGGATCGAATCGGTGACGTCTGAAGAACAGCTCCAGCCCGCCGACAACGGCAAAGAGTGAAACGAGGTGCAAGTCAAAGCCAAGCCAATGGCTTTCGGTCAACGTTAATCTGCCCAGCAAGCCGCCACCCAGGAACGTCAGGCCGAGCCATTTTCGCGGCCTGTACGGCTTGATCAGACGATCTATCAGGATGAAAAACGCCAGGACGAGGAAGAGTTGATTGGACTCTGACATGGTCTTTTTTAACCTTGACTCTCGCAGATGGCGACGTCGGCAAAAGACCCGCCTTGAAGATATTCATTCATTCGTCGGGTTGAAACTTTCGACGTCCCTTAACCAGAGTCATGCCCGCAAACAATACGAACAAAGGGAACAGTTTCAGATTCAACTCATGCCAATAGAGACCGTCCGGCACAAACTGCAATGTAACGGCAGCTATCATCAACGCCAGGCCCAGCCATTTGCGGAGTAAATAGGGTTTCAGGCAATGATCTATAAATGCAATCAGGATCAGTGCGTAGCACAGCTGGGTAACGTCAGACATGGGCAGCACTCAAGCGTCCTCATCGAATCGGTTGCGCCTGAAGAGCAATTCCAAGCTAGCAATCATGCCGACGCCAAACAATACGACGCCACAACGTTTTCTTAGCCGATAAGGCCTGACGAGGAAATACAGGAGGTGAAACACAACCGGAAGGATGGTGTATTGAAGATACTTACTCATTCGTCAGGCTGAAACTTGCGGCGTCCGATGATCAGCGTCGTACCTGCGCAGAATACGAGCACAGGCACTAGGAACAGATCCATTGCCTCCCAATAGCTGCCACCCGGTTTGAACAGTAAAGTAATACCGACGGCCCATAGGAACAACCCTAGCCATTTACGAATCAGGTAGGGCTTCAGGCAGTGATCCAGAAAGGCGATGATGATCAACGCGTAACATAGCTGGGTAACTTCAGACATGATGTGTGCTCCGCTCAGGCATCTTCTTCGTGGCGATTGCGCCTGAAGAACAACTCAAGTCCTCCGACAATTGCAAAAAGCGACACCAGATACAGGTCGAAACCGCCCCAGTAACTTTCTTCGCTCAGCGTGACTCTACCCAGCAGGCCGCCCAGCAAGAATGTCAAACTTAGCCATTTTCGTAGTTTGGAGGGTTTGAGCAGGCGCTCAATCAGTGCGAAGAATACGAAGGCGATAAAAAATTGACTGAATTCCGTCATGTGTTTTCAGCCTTGATTCTTGATGATCGTCGAAACGCTTGACTGCTGAGTGCCGATGCCGCCGCTGACAAGTGCCTGGATACTGACGATTACGTCACCCGCGTGGTGAGTGGGGAGTCTGCGCTTGGCCAAGTAAGTTGTTATCGCTGTAACGGCTGTTCCGACGATTGCCTTTGTAAGCAGGCCGACAGGCCCCCCAGCAGCGCTGCCGACAACACCGGAAGTATAAATTCTCTGGTCATTCAGCTTGTCTGCTTGACGCCGATTAAGCGGCTGGGAAACAGCGACTCTCATCTCACAAGCACGACTACCGGCCTGCATTCTGTCGTAGAGCGCCACGAGCATTTTGTTGACCTCGTAGTGCGCGCCCTTCGCCTCGCTGATATGCAGCTCGCGCAGCCTCGGGCGATCTTCCGGCAGGACCACAATTTGCGAAACGTGGAAAACGATGCCGAAGTTTCCGGCGTACTCATAGGTTTTTTCGATCTGCACAACAACCTTCCCTGTGTAATGCAGACGCGCCACGCGCACCTCATCGACATGCAGGGAAAGATGCCCAAATCAACTTCGGGCGTATGTCGTACTACTCCGACATGAAGGTAGGACCGATCCCAAATTAGCGATCAGCCCTTACAAAACCTCAGCCAACCTGCTCAAACCGACGGCGCTTGAGGAACAGTCCGACCCCCAGGGCAACGGCGAAGATCGACAGCAACCCCAGGTCCGCCCCCAGCAGGCGGGTCTGGCTCGCCGCTACGCAGCCGACCGCACCCACCGCCACCAGCGCGACCCCCAGCCACTTGCGCAGCGGGTAGGGCTTGAGAAAGCGATCGAGCAAAAAGAACAGCACCAGGGCCAAAACCAGCTGGGTAATCTCGGGCATGTGCGGCTCCATTCAGGTCTTGATGATCAGGGTCGAGATAGTGCTCTGCGGGCCGATGCCGCCGTTGACCCGCGCTTCAATGCTGACCAGCACGTCGCCGGCATGGTAGGTGGGCAGGATTTCGTTGGCGTACATGCGCACACCGGCGCCTACAGGCACACCGACATAAGGGGAGGCGACGGAACTGGTGGCGCCGGCGAAGGCCGAGGCGGCGAGGTTGGCGATCTTGGTGCGCTGGGCGTTAAGCACGTCGCCCTGCTGGCGGGTCAGCGGCTTGGAGATGCCGATCATCATGGTGCACGGCAGGTTCTTGGCCAGCATCTTGTCGTAGACCTCGACAACCTTGCTGTTAACCTCGTAGTGGGCGCTTTTCGCTTCGCCAAAATGCAGCTCGCGCAGGCGCCCGCGTTCGCTGTCGGTGAGGGTGATCTGCGAGACGTTGAAGACGATCCCGTGTTGGCCCATGTATTGGAAAGTCCCTTCGAACTTCATTGCACGCATCCTTTCGAGGCAAAGGCGGCGATTTTGTACAAGGTTCGCCGCGTGTGCAAATCATTCCGTCGGCAGTTGTGATCAACTCGTGGCTTCGAAAGCCGGGTGATAGCTGACCTGGGCCTGTGGCCACCGGCTGGTGTAGCTCCGGGCCTGGAAATACTCGGGCGGTACACCGGGCAATACCAGCTCCGGGCGCACAACAAAGCCGAAGCGCCCGTAGTAGCCAGGATCGCCCAGTACCACGCAGCCGGCAGCGCCCAACGCTTGCAGGGCCTGCAGCGCCGCGTGCATCAACTGGCTGCCGATGCCCTGGCCGTGGCGCTCGGGCGCCACCGAGATCGGGCCCAGGCCATACCAGCCGGTAGAACCGTCGGACAGGCTCACCGGCGACAAGGCCACATGGCCGATGATGTGCCCGGCCTCTTCGGCCACCAGCGACACCGACAACTGCCCGGCGCGGCGCAGGGCGTTGACGATGAAATGCTCTGTGTGGCTCGAGTGTGGCGCGTGCGCAAAGGCGGCAGCGGTCAGTAGTTCGATGGCCGGGCAGTCGGCCAGGGTTTCGGGGCGCAGGATCATGGCGTTCTCGGGGGTTGAACCAGTATTGGCGACAAGGCGGCGGGTGTCTTCGTCAATCAGCGCGCGCAGGTTCTGGAAGAGTGGGCTGGCGTTGGTGTATTTGCGACCGTACCCCAGATTGAAGGCGTAGTCGAAGTCGCTCGGGTTATCGCCCTGGGTGTGTTGCAGCAGGGTCTCCAGCTTGTCGAGGGCCTTGACTGCAAGGGCTTCCTCGCTGCTGGCATGCTCGTACTCTTCCCATAAGGCGAGGATTTCGGCTTGTATTGGAGCATCCAGTGAACGGGTCAGCTCCAGCAGGTCGGCGCGCTCCTGTTCGCTCTTATCCGGGTGGTCAGCCTGGCTGACCGCGGGGATGTCGCCGTGCAGGGCTTCGCCCAGGTCGTGAATGACGCAGAGCTTGAGCACCTTGAGCATATCCAGCGCGGGCAACTGGTCGGCGAAGACGATGGCCATCAGGCACAGGCGCCAGCTGTGTTCGGCGGTGCTTTCCGGGCGGCCACTGGAGGTATGGGCGCTGCGCAATACATCCTTGAGTTTCTCGGCCTCGCGCAGGAATGCCAGGCGGCCCGTGAGGGTGGTGCTACTCATGGGGTTGTCGATCCAGGTGGTGGGCATGGGGCAAAGCCTAGGAGGGCGAGGGCCAAACGTCCATGGATAAAGAATCCGTGGGGTATCAGAGGGTTTCCACCAGCCGCGCGGCGCTGCCGTCGGAGAGGGTGATGCGGGTCCAGCGGCACAGGCTCTGGGTGATGGGGACGAGCGCCGAGTCATTGCAGCCGCTGGCGAATTCCAGCGCTGGCGGGGCGAGTACCTCGCGCCAGCCGAGACTGTCGAGGGCCGCCTCCTTGCTGATGATTTCTGCGCTGCAATAGCGCCACAGCGAACGACCGAGCAGCTCGCTCAACGGGATGCTGAACTGCGCGGCGCGGGCCGGGGAGCAGGCCAGCAAGCGGTGGCTGAGGTCGCAGACCAGGTGCACGGGGCGTGGGCTGTCGTTGACCAGGCGGGCCAGGGCCTGTTCGGCAGGGGCGTCAAGGCGCGCGGCGAGCCGGGATTCGATCAGCGCGCGTTCGTTGGGCTCGATGGCCTGGCTGCCATTTTCCCAGCGCGAGACAGTCGATTGCGCCACGCCGAACAGCTGTGCGGCATGCGCTTGCTTGATGCGGTGCAGCAGGCGCCAGCGACGCAGGGCGACGCCGAGCTGAGCGGGTTGTAGCGGGGTATCGTGCATGGGCGAAGTTTGCCAGCCAAAGCGTGGGGGCTGCAAATCGGGGGGACAGCCTGCTTGACTGAGTCGCCTGGTTTGCGACCGCTTCGCGGTCGATCGCTGGCAAGCCAGCTCCCACAGGCAATGGTGCATGCCGACCCAATGTGGGAGCCGGCTTGCCGGCGATGGGCCGCGTCAGCGGCCCCAGGGTTCACTTCACCGTCTGCAGGCGCAGATCATTGTAGTAGAAGGTATTCTTGTCGATGCTGGCGCTGAAGAAGTAGCCGTAGTCTTCCAGGTAGAACAGGTGGTTGACGCGTTTATCCTCGTCACCCTGCACGCTGCAGTCCAGCGCCTTGGCGCTGCCGCTCAAGCTGGCGTTGAGGGTGCTGGCCGGCAGTTGCTGTTGCACCGTGCACTCGGTGATCTTCAGGTCCTTGCCGTACTGGCCGATCACGTTGTTGTTGGTCGCACCTTGCTGTGAATAGCTGAGCTTGCTGCCCACCGCCATGGTCTTCCAGTCTCCCTTGAAGCTCAGACTGGTCAGCGCGCTGCTTTCGCTCATGCCGGTGAAGTCGGTCTTGCTCACCAGCGGGATCAATCCGCGCCAGGTGATCTTTTGCGCCTCATAGCCCTTGCCGCGCAGGATCACCATCAGTTGCTGGCTATTGGCATCAACCGACAGGAACTGCTCCTCGCGCATGGGCGAGGTCTTGCCTTTTATGGTCGAGGTGCCGACGGCATCCAGGTACGTGAGCGGCTGCGCCGGCTTGGGCAGTTGCAGGCGCTCGAGGGCGACCATCACCGACGGGCTGACCGGCGGCAACACAGCCGTGACGATCGGTGCCTTGAAGCGCGGGCTGAATGGCGCCAGTTGCGCGACTTTATCCGGCGTGGCGCAGGCCAGGGCGAACAGCGCCTGGTAGTCGGCGTTGCTGTCGGCCACAGGCTCGGGCTTGGGCAGTGACGGGACCATGCCGTCGGTGACCCGGTTGTTGGCATCGACATCGTAGCCGGCCAGCAGGGTGTAGGTACCGGCGCTGCAGTTGAAGCGATGATGCTCACGCTTTTGCGCGTAGGGCGCGTTGTATGGCAGGTCGAGGAGGATGCTCGGCTGGTCGAAGGCGGCCCACAGGCTGACGTCGTTGCCCATCTTGTTGATGCTGTTGCGGTCGACCAGCACCCATGGCTCGCCATCTTCACCTTTAAGCTTGCGCCAGTCGGCCTTTGCTTGAGTCTTGCAGGCCCCGGCGAAGCTCGGGTTGCTCATCAGGATGGCATGGAAGCGATCAGGCATCGGCTGCGGCGGGGCGTAGCCGCTGGGGTTCTTGAAATAGGCGCGCTGGTCGGCGTCCAGGTACATGATCGCCACGTTCGGCTCAACGCAGGAGGCTTCGAGCTGGAAGCTGCGATCAGTCAAGCCGTTGTTGGCCGGTACGTTAACCTGGAAACTCAGCACATCGCCTTCACGAAACAGGCTGTAGGTCGACAGCGGCTGGGCGAGCATGGTGCCGATGTACTGGTCGAGGCTTTCCTTGGAGGGCGTCGCGCAGCCGGCGAGGGCGGCGGCGGACAGGGCGGTGAGGATCAGGCGTTGCACAACAGTCTCCGGTGAGTCCATTCAGGATGGCAGCATTGTAGCGAATCGTGCCGCCGGTGCCTTGGGCAATTCGCGTTTGTGCCGGGTCTTGTCGTAGGCATTGATGATGATGGCTGCGACCGCGTCATCGACGTTTTCACCCTGCAGGAAGGCATCGATCTGCCCGTAGCTGACACCATGTACCTGCTCGTCGGCCAGGCCCGGGCGCAGTTCTTCAAGGTCGGCGGTAGGCACCTTGTGCACCAGGTGTTCCGGCGCACCCAGCGCGGCGGCGATAGCCCGCACCTGGCCCTTGCACAGCCCGCTCAGGGGGGGCAGGTCGCAGGCGCCGTCGCCGAATTTGGTGAAGAAGCCCATCACCGCTTCGGCGGCATGGTCGGTGCCGATCACCAGGCCATTGCGGGCGTTGGCCAGGGTGTACTGGGCCAGCATGCGCAGGCGCGCCTTGACGTTGCCGAGGACGAAATCCCGTTGCCCGTCAGCGAGCTCGGCCAGTTGCGGCAGTTGCCCGGCAAGGCCGTTGACGCCGTCTGCAATGTTCACCGTGATGCACTCATCGGCGCCGACGAAGGCCAGTGCGGCCTGGGCATCGGGCTCGTCATGCTGGGTGTTGTGCGGCAGGCGCATGGCGATGAAGCGGTAGTCGCTGTCGGCCTGTTCGCTGCGCAATTGCTCGACCGCCAGCTGCGCCAGGCGCCCGGCGGTTGACGAGTCGACGCCGCCGCTGATGCCCAGCACCAACACCTTCAAGCGCGCATCGAGCAGGGTCTGCTTGATGAAATCGATGCGCTGGCGGATCTCGTTCTGTACTGCCGCGTTATCTGCGAAGGGCGCCACCACGCCCAGGGCCTTGGCAATCTCGATCTGGCGACTGTTCATGTGCTTCTCCTTTACTGGCCTTCAACCTTGAACACGTGCTTGAGGTAGCTGACGAAGTTCTCGTCACGGCATTGGGTCTTGCCTGGGCTGTCGGAGATCTTCGCCACCGGAGCGCCGTTGCAGGCGGTCATCTTGATCACGATGTTCATCGGCTCAACGCCGGGAATGTCGCAGGTCAGGTTGGTGCCGATGCCGAAGCTGACGTTGATTCGTGGGCTGAGCTCGCGGTACAGGTGCAGGGTCTTGGCGAAGTTCAGGCCATCGGAGAACACCAGGGTCTTGCTCTTCGGGTCGATGCCGAGTTTCTCGTAGTGGGCGATGGCTTTGTTGGCCCAGAGCAGCGGGTCCCCGGAGTCGTGGCGCAGGCCGTCGAACAGCTTGGCGAAGTACAGGTCGCAGTCCTTGAGAAAGGCGTCCATGCCGATGCAGTCGGTCAGGGCGATGCCGAGTAGCCCGCGGTATTCCTTGACCCAGCATTCCAGCGCGGCAACCTGGCTGTCGATCAGCCGCGGGCCCAGTTGCTGGTGGGCCATGAACCACTCGTGGGCCATGGTGCCGATCGGCTTGATGTCCAGTTCGCGCGCCAGGTGCACGTTGCTGGTGCCGACAAAACGCCCCGGGAAGTCCTGCTTGAGGGTGTGCACCACGTGCTCCTGGACCCGGTAGGAGAAGCGCCGACGGGTACCGAAATCAGCCAGTTGCAGGCCGGCCAGTTCCGCAGGCGACGCTTCGGCCTTGAGCCAGTCGAGTTTTTCGTACAGGCGCTCACCCACTTGTTCCATCACCACTTCACGGTAGCGGTAGCGGTTACGCACTTCGGAGACGATCGCCAGCAGCGGGATCTCGTAGAGGATCACGTGCAGCCAGGGCCCGCGCAGGCGGATCGCCAGTTGCCCGGCATCATCGACGCCAACGTGCACGTAGCGCAGGTTGAAGCGGAACAGGCTGAGGAAGCGGATGAAGTCCGGCTTGATGAAAGGGATGCGCCCCAGGTAAGCCAGCTGGTCCTGAGTGATCGAGACCTCGGCCAGCTGCTCGATCTGGTAGCGGATCTCGGCCAGGTACGGGGTCAGGTCTTCGCTGTTGCGGCAGCGGAATTCCCATTCCACCTCGGCGTTGGGGTAGTTGTGCAGCACCGCCTGCATCATGGTGATCTTGTAGAAGTCGGTGTCCAGCAGGTTCTGGATGATGCTTGGGCCGAAGACGCTCTCGCTCATGTTCATGCTCCCTTGAATGCGTTCAGTTGCTGGTCGAGGCTGGCGAGGTCGGCGCAGGCGATGATGCCCTGGCCGGTCATCTCGGCCATGGCCGCTGCGGCGCCCTGGGCGGAAATCGCCCGGCATGCCGGTTGGTAGAGAAACACCTGCAAGCCTGCGGCCTGCAGTTGCAGGGCGGTGTTCTTGACGCAGAAATCCAGGGCCAGGCCGCCGACAATCACGGCTTTGACCTCTTGCACCTTGAGGTACTCGATAACCCCGGTGGAGCGGCGGCTGGCCAGGTCGTGGTAGCAGGCGCCGTAGGGATGCAGGTCGGGTTCGATGCCTTTCCACACGAAGAAGTCGTAGTCGATCGGCGCAGGCAGGCCGGCCAGCAGCTCGAAGCCCGGCGTGCCCGGCACGCAGTGGCTGACCCAGGTCAGGTCGGCGTTGGCCATGTCCAGTGGCTGCAGCATCTCGGCGTGACTACCCACCACCCAGGCGGCTTTCGGCGTGTGGGCATCCTTGCTGCCGATGCGCAGGCTGGCGCGCTTGGCCATGGCGTTGAGTGCCGGGGCGATCTCGGCGCCGCCGGGGACTGGCAACTCGGAGGGGGCGTTGTCGGTGAAGCCGTTTTGGGCGTCGACATCGAAGCTGGCGATTTTCATGGGGTGGCTCCTGCACTGGGTGTGGACACATAATTCACTAGGTGTAATATGTGTGTCAACCGCTTTTTCTTTTTCAGAAGCAACCACGGTGGATATAGTATGCATAGTGAAATATATGAGTCGGGCCCGGTGCGGTTTCGTCTGGCCGTGTACGGTGGTGCTTTCGACCCACCGCACCCCGGCCACCTGAGCGTGATCACCCGGGCGCTGGAGTGGGCCGATCAGGTGCTCGTGGTGCCCAGTTACCGGCATGCCCATGGCAAGCGCATGGTCGACTTCGACCTGCGTTGTCGTTGGTTGCAGCGGCTGATCGAGCGGCTCGGGAGCGAGCGGGTCAGTTGCTCGGCCGTGGAGCGTGAGCTGGGCGGCGAGGGCGGGGCGGTGTACAGCTATGACCTGCTGTGCGCGTTGAGCGAGCGCAGCGGTATTGCCCGCGCTGATATCGCCCTGGTCATCGGCGAGGATAACCAGGCCAATGTTGCTGGTTTTTATCGAGGCCAGGAACTGCTGGACGACTTTGGCCTGCTGGTGGCCGAGGAGCAACTGGGCGTGCACAGCTCGGCCATCCGCGCCGGCCTGCGCAATGGCCAGGCGTTGCCGGCAGCCTGGTGCCTGCCCGACATCGTTGCAGAGTTTGAGGTGTATAGGAGTCCACAGTGAGTGCTGCAGAAGTACTGGCCAGCGTCGACATCGTCGCGTTGCGCCTGAACCCCGAGAGCAAGCAGCTGGAAGTGCTGTTGTACCGGCGTGATCGCGCGCCCCACGAAGGTGAGTGGGCGCTGCCGGGGGTGATCGTCAACGGCCGCACCCCGGACAATACCCTGGCGGCCGCGGCTGACCGGGCGATGAGCGAAAAGGCCCGGATCCTGCCGCGTCACCTGGAACAGGTGGGCACCGAGGGCAACGCCTTTCGCGACCCGCGTGGCTGGTCGATGAGTACCTACTACCTGGCCTTGCTCGGCCCGGAGGTCGAGGCCGGCACTGAGCAGCTGTGCTTTGTCGACGTCGCCAGCGTCATCGGGCGCAAGCGGGTGCTGCCGTTCGACCATAACCTGCTGGTGCAGCTGGCGTGCGAGCGCCTGGCGTCCAAGGCGGTGTATACCAACCTGCCGCTGTACCTGGCGCCCGAGCGCTTCACCGTGCTCGATGCACTCAACGCCGTGCAGGCCTGCCTCGGTCACCCGGTCAACAACACCTCCCTGCGCAAGCGCCTGGAGCGCATGAAGGACGAGGGCTGGATTCGCGACACCGGCGAAAAGAACTTCCCGAAAATGGGCCGGCCCCAGCAACTGTTCGAACACACGCCGAAAGCCGAGACGCCCTTCGTGTTTGACCGTAGTCTGTTGCCCGAGCGCTCGGGCACCTGAGCAAAACATAAAAAGGACTGCACATGCCGAACCTGGAATGGCTTGAACACCACATGCAGCACTGCGACACCTTCGCCGAGCGGCTGTATCGGCAGTTCAGCTATGAGTACGCCGATATTTCGCTGGAAGCATGGCGGCGAGAGTTCGCCGAGGGCCAGCGCAACGGTGACTGGCAATGCCTGGTTGCGCTCGATCAAGGACGCTTGCTCGGTGGCGCTGCGCTGGCCCGCGATGACCTGCCCGGGCGCCCGGAGCTAGGGCCCTGGCTTGCTTGTGTGCTGGTCGAGCCGCAGGCACGCGGGCAGGGCCTGGCGGAAAAACTGATTGAAGGGATTTGTCAGCGAGCCCGGGAGCGCGGCGTGGCCACCCTGTACCTGCACACCTATGACCAGAGCGCGTACTACGCCAAACGCGGCTGGAGCGTGCGCGAGCGGTTCGAGGCCTGGGGCAAGGAGCAGTGGTTGATGTCGCGGGAGCTACTCGGCCAGTAGGCCCTCGAGGTTGCCTTGCAACCCATCGCTGGCAAGGCCAGCTCCCACAGGTTTGCCGCTGTTCTCAGGAAAGGTGCAGGGCTTGTGGGAGCTGGCTTGCCAGCGATGAGGCCTTCAAGTCAGCAGGTAGCGGCCCTGAGAGTCTTTGAGCGGTTGCGCAACCTTCAGCACCTGCTCGACCGCCTTCCGCTCCCGACCTTCCAGCTTGCGCCGGCCAAACGAATAGAAAGCCCCGCCCGGGTCGACATGCGCCGAGAACAGCCCGACAACCTCATCGCCTGTCACCTCGAGTATCAGCTCCATATGCGCTTCGAATGGTGTGCAGGCACTCAGGTAGGTCAGCCCCTCGACCACCGCGCTGGCACTCCAGCAGGCTTCCTCCAGGGCAATGATCGGCCCTTGCTCAGTAGTAATTTGCCCCAGCGACCAGGCGCTTTGCTCGCGTGGCAGCGACCTGAGCATGGGCAGTAGTTGCTCGCTGCCAAGGATGTCGAGTTCATGGCTGTCGCCCCTGCTGCAGAGCACCTTTGCCTTGAGCAAATAGCTCTGGGCAATTTCCGAAGGCTGTTCGCTCCAGCCATTGATGGCGGACAGCGGCGGGCACCATAGCAGTTGCACAGTCTCGCCAACCTGCACACTGGCGTGCCTGTCGAACTGCGCCCAGGTCTTGTCGCCGGCTTTCGGCACAATGGCCTGCAGGTCGAGGGTCGGCGCGCTGTAGTCAATGCCGGGCACGTTGCGCCAGCTTGAGGGCCAACAGGTTTTCAGGGGGGTAGGCATTGGATGAGGCAAACTCTTTTCTTACAGGTTTTGTGTCGCTCTGGGGATCGCTGCAGAACTTGTGGGAGCTGGCCTTGCCAGCGATGGGCCGCAACGCGTCATGCGCCTCGATTCCGACGCGTACAGAAATCAACGGAGGATGACCTGCAGCACAAGCCCCGAAAGGTGTGTCGGCAGTGTGAGGAAGGGCGCCGGCTGTATTGCCTGAATTACGACCGCTACGCGCTCGATCGCTGGCAAGTCCAGCTCCCACAGGATTTGCGCTGCTCTCTAGATCAAGCACTCTGACGGCGCATGGTCAGAATTGCCGCACCAAAGAAGATAAACGTCGAGCCCACCACCCGGCTCACCCAGCGCGAGAATGCCGGCCGGGTCAGCACGCCTTTGGCCCGCGAGGCGAGGGCGGCGTACAGGCTCAGGGAGGT
This sequence comes from Pseudomonas sp. ZL2, assembly GCF_054788455.1. Classification (NCBI taxonomy): domain Bacteria; kingdom Pseudomonadati; phylum Pseudomonadota; class Gammaproteobacteria; order Pseudomonadales; family Pseudomonadaceae; genus Pseudomonas; species Pseudomonas sp. ZL2. Next base: position 293,305 of record NZ_JBGOGX010000002.1, read on the forward strand.
CAGCGACAAGCCCATGAAAATCGCGGTGAGGATCAGGAACTGCGGCAACAGCGCAGCGCTCTGGTCGATGAATTGCGGGAACAGGGCGGTAAAGAACATCGTCGCCTTGGGGTTGGTGGCGGCGGTGAGGAAGGCCGATTTGTACAGCTTCCAGCGTGAGGGCTTGACCGGTGCCTGGCCCGCTGCAACATCGCTTGCCAGCATCGGGCTCTTTTTCATCAACTGTTTGGCACCGAGATAGAACAGGTAGCCGGCACCGAGGATCTTCACCGCGTTGAACAACCACTCGGAGCTGGCGAGCAGCGCGCCGAGGCCGAGCATGGCCGCCGCCGACAGGCAGAACAGCCCGCTGGCGTTGCCCAGCGAGGACCACACCGCATAACGCGGCCCGTAGGCCAGGCTGTTGTTGATCGCCATCAAGGTAGCGGGGCCGGGGCTGGCGATGGCAATCGCGGCAACCAGGGTGAAGGCGAGAAGTGCGTGAAGATCCATTTTCAGGCTCTGGAGGGTTGGACAGGCGGTAAATGTAACAGGATCAGCCACCGCGCTGCTCGGCAAACCACTGCATCACCACCGCGCACGCCGGATGCCCGGCTCCTGCGGCCTGCAGGCACAACGAATACACCCCGCCGGTCTTCAGTGGCTGCCCGAACGGCACGATCAGCACGCCGCGATCAATCGATTCCGCGGCCAGGGTCAGGTCGGTCATCGCCACCCCCAAGCCTCGCGCCGCCGCATCCAGCGCCAATTCGTCGAGGTTGAACGGTATGTGCCGGTAATCCGCCAGCGCTTTGCCGCCCCGCGCCGCCAGCCATTGGCTCCAGGTCTGCTGGTCGGTGGAGCCATGCAGCAGTGCAAAGCGCACCAGGTCTGCCTCTGAATCCAGCCCGAGGCCGGGCGTGCACACCGGCACCAGGGTTTCCTCGAACAGTGTCGAGCAGGCCGAATCACTGGAAGGCTCGGGCAGGTAAAGGATGTACGCATCACTGTCCGTGGCCGGTTCCACAATCTCGGTGGCCACCGTCTCGATCGACAACGAGATGTCCGGGTGCAAGCGGTAGAACTCGCTAAGCCTGGGCAGCAACCAGCGCACCGCCAGCGACACGTGCATGCGGATGCGGAACGGGCGCTGTTGCGGCGACAGGCGTTCTTCGAGGGTTTTTAGTTGCTCGAGAATACTCCGTGCGCTGGCCAGCACCTGTTCGCCCTCGGCCGTGAGCTGCAGGCTGCGGCTGCTGCGCACGAACATGGCTACGCCAAAATGGCTCTCCAGCAACTGGATCTTGCGGCTCACTGCGCTCTGGGTCAGGCACAGCTTATGCGCGGCCTGGGTGAAGCTGCCGGTATCGGCAACTTCGACCAGCGCCTGCAGGGCTTGCAGCGAAGGCAGGTGGCGAACTTTATCCATGCGTTTTTCGAATGCCCCGATGAATTTATAACGTTGGTTGTATCAGCAAAGACCTTTTAGATTCTGGCCATGGCAACCGCCACCAGCATAAAACGTCCATGCGCTGTGTGCATACAGGTCGAGAGGTGATGCATGAAAAACCAATGTGGCTGGATTGCCCTGGCAGGCAGTTCAGCGGTACGCGCTCGCCTGAGCGGCGCGCAAAAAGCCGACTGGCTGGTGATCGGCGCTGGCATCACCGGGCTCAGTGCCGCCCATACCCTGGCTGAAATGCACCCGCAGGCGCGGGTTGTCGTGGTTGATCGCCAGCACGCCGCGCAAGGCGCGTCGGCACGCAACTCCGGTTTTGTCGTCGCTCATGAACACCCGGCCGACAACGAATTGCTTGGCCATGGGGGCTTTGCCGACTACGAAACCGATACCGCGATCGGCCAGGTCGCCAGCAACGAAGTGCGCCAGCGCATCGTGCGCCACGACATCGACTGCGAGTTTCGCGACGACGGCTACTTTTTCGCGGTTAACGACCCGGACAAGCTCACCCATGTCGAAGCCAAGCTGGCGACCCTGCGTGCCGTCGGCGCCGAGGCGCAGTTCCTGCAAGGTGAGGCGCTCAAGCACAAGCTCGGCAGCAGCCATTACCAGGCAGCGATCTGGTGCGGCAACGGCAACGCCTTGCTGCAACCGGCCAAGTACGTGAAGGGCTTGCTCGATGCACTGCCAGCCAGTGTCACGCTGTATGAAAACACCGATATCAACAGCCTTGAGCGCCTCGATCAGGGCCGCGTGCGCGCCAACAGTGCCGATGGCAGCATCGAGGCCAAACAGGTACTGGTGTGCCTGAACGCCTTTGTTCCACGGGCCGGCATCGACACCAGTGGCACCTTCGCGATGGAATTGAGCGCCAGCCTCACCCGACCGATGACCGACGCCGAGTTCAGCGCCATCGGCAACGTCGAGCCGTGGGGCGTGCTCTCGACCCGGCCACTGGGCGCCACAGTACGGCTGACCCCGGACCGCCGGGTGATGATCCGCAACACCGCCGAATACCGCGCGCGGGACCTTGGCCCGAGAGAACTGCAGCAACGTCAGCAGCATCATCTGCGGGGCTTGCAGCGACGTTTTCCGTGGTTCAGCGCACAAGACATCCAGTTCACCTGGACCGGCCACCTCAGCGCCTCGCGCTCCGGCCAGCCGTACTTCGCCAAGGTCGAAGAGGGCGTGTTTGCCGTGGCCGGCTGCAATGGCTCCGGGGTTGCCCGCGGCACCTTGTGGGGGCGTTTGCTGGCAGAGCTTGCCAGCGGGGCAAGCTCGCCGCTGCTGACCTCGGTCATGGCCCGGGCGCAACCCGGCTGGTTGCCCCCCAAGCCGCTGCTCGATATCGGTGCCATGCTGCGGATGCGTGTGGAAGCACTGCGAGCCAGGACTGAAATCTAGAACACCGTCTATCCCAACAAGAACAAAGCTCCTTTGAAAGGTGAATGATCATGCAATTCAAAACGCTGCCCCTGGTTGCCTTGCTCGCGACGTTTTCCGCCGCTTCATACGCTGTCGAAGAGGTGAACATCTCCAACTGGAACGGCTACATCGCCGACGACACCTTGCCCAGCTTCACCAAGGCCACCGGCATCAAGGCGACCTACGACATTCACGACAGCAACGAAGTGCTCGAGTCCAAGCTGATGACCGGCAACACTGGCTATGACGTGGTCAGCCCCTCCAACCACTTCATGTCACGGCTGATCAAGGCCGGGGCGATCCAGCCCCTGGACAGGAGCCAGTTGCCCAACTGGAAGAACCTCGACCCGCTGCTGATGAAAAAGCTCGAGGTCAACGACCCCGGCAACCAGTACGGTTTTCCGTACATGTGGGGCACCGCCGGCATCGGCTACAACGTCGAGAAGATCAAGGCAATTTTCGGCAGCACCGACGTCACCCGTTCGTGGAACCTGTTCTTCGACGAAGAGAACATCAAGAAGCTCAGCCAGTGCGGCGTGGCGATCATCGACAACCCGACGCAGATCCTGCCGATCACCCTCAACTACCTGGGCCTGCCGCACCACAGTCATACGCCTGCGGACTACAAGCAGGCCGAGCAGGCACTGCTGAAGATCCGTCCTTATGTGCAGTACTTCCATGCCTCCAAGTACATCAGCGACCTGGCCAACGGTAACGTTTGCGCGGTGATCGGTTTCAACGGCGACGTGGTCCAGGCTGCGGCCAGCGCCAGGGAGGCCAACAACGGCATCGATATCGCCTACTCGATCCCGGAGGAGGGCTCGACCCTGTGGATGGACATGCTGGTCATTCCCAAAAGCGCGCCCCACGAGAAGAACGCCTACGCCTACCTCAACTACCTGCTCAGCCCTGAAGTGATCGCCAACATCAGCAACAGCATCCACTACGCCAACCCCAACAGCGCTGCGGATCAGTTCCTCACGCCTGCGGTGAAGCAGGATGCGGCGATTTATCCGCCGAAGGACGTGCTGGAAAAACTCTTCACCGTCGAAGACCTGCCACCGGCCATCGCCCGCCTGAGCACGCGGCTGTGGACCAAGCTCAAGTCCAACACCTGAGTGCCGGTGCTGCGAGGGGCGGGTGTCGTCCCTCGACCCGCGCTGTCTTGAGTACCCAGCGCCGACCAATGGTGTTTTTATGTCACCCAGGTCGTTTGACAGGGTATTCGCCGTAGCTATGATCCAGAAAAAGCCCATGAGCAGGGAGCACAGGGCATGAGCACGGTTTCAGTAGTGCCGATAATCGATATATCGGAAAGCATGAGCCAATACGGTCACGTCGAGCAGGCGCTGATCGATACCCAGGCGTTCCTGCGTTTGCTCAAGGCGGGTGACAAGCTGGCCGTGGTGGCCTGTGATCACAAAGCGCGCACGGTGTTCACCGGCAACGGCGGCCTGGCCACGGTCGACCCGCTGCTCAATATCACCGCCAGTGCCGCCACCGCGGTGGCCGGGTTGGCTTTTGACGGCCTGTCCAGCGCCATCGGCCTGGGTTTGCAGCACAGCCGCAGTTTTCTCGATTCGTCCAGGTTGTCGCGTGCCTGCGTGCTCTTGAGCGACGGCCAGCACAATGACGGGCCGTCACCGCTGGAGGTGCTGCCGATCTATCCGGTGATGGCCTGCGCCCTGGGCCCCCAGGCCGATCAGCACCTGCTCCAGCAGATTGCCCAGCGCACCGGCGGGCGCTACTTCTATGCGCCCCGCGCGGTGGACCTGATGAAGGTCTACAACCAGATCCGCGCAACCAGCGCCAATGCAGCGCTATTGACCAACCAGCTCAACGACATCGCCCAGCATGGCTACCAGTTGATTCCGCTGGTCATCGGCCAGCGTCCGGGTGCGGCGCAGTTGTCGCTGGTGTGGTCGAGTCGCGAGGTGAGCTATACCAGTGGCAGCCCGCGGGGCAATCAGCTGTCGGTGACTCTGGTCGACCCCAGTGGCGTCACCAGCCCGCTGGCGCCGAGTATCATCGGCGCCGGTTTTGTCATCTTCAATCTTCCCCACCCGGAACCGGGGCAGTGGTACCTGCAGGTCGAGTTCGCCGGCAGCGGGCAATCGATCAGTTGCACGGCCGGGGCGTTGCAGCACTCGGTGACGGCACGCAGCGGGCCTGCCAACATTCGCCTGGGCGTCGAAATGGCCGCGCGCCACGCGGTTGGCCAGCCGCTGGCACTCACGGCGCACCTGCAGGCCGGTGGCGAGGTGATCAGCAATGTCCGCGCCCATGCCATCGTGCAGGGGCCGACCCTCAGCCTGGCTGACGCCCTGGTCAAGTACCACGATCAACTCCGCACGGTGCAGGCGCTGCCGTTCGACCGTGCCACCGGCATCGCCGAGCCCCTGGCCAGGCTCGCCGCGTTGCGCCATACGCTATTGCCGGAGCTGGACATCCTCGCCCACCAGCAGCGCGTGGTGCACCTGGGGGCCGCTGCCGGTCAGCTCGGTACCTGGCTCGACACCCCGGTGCCGGGTTCATACAGCGTGCAGGTGGTGGTCAGCGGCGACAGCCAGGCCTCGGGTCCGTTTCAGCGTTGTGAGCTGGCCAGTGTGCTGGTCACTGCGGATTAATTTGTCGCGCCTGTCGTTCGTTCTCTAGAAAGCCACCGTACGCCACCGGCGTGACGGGCCCAATCAATCCAGGAGACAGGCAATGACATCCGTATTCGACCGCGAAGACATCGTGTTCCAGGTAGTGGTCAACCACGAAGAGCAGTATTCCATCTGGCCCGACTACAAGGCGATCCCGGCGGGCTGGCGCACGGTTGGCAAAAGCGGCCTGAAGAAGGAGTGCCTGGCGTATATCGACGAAGTCTGGACCGACATGCGCCCCTTGAGCCTGCGCCAGAAGATGGCCGAAACCGCTGCGACGCAGTAAGGGGCGCGCGTGTCTGCATTGACCCTGCTGTGCCTGCCGTACTCCGGTGCCAGTGCCATGGTCTACAGCCGCTGGCGGCGCAAGCTGCCGGCCTGGTTGAGCGTGCGCCCGGTGGAGCTGCCCGGGCGCGGTGCGCGCTTGGGCGAGCCGTTATTGACTGACATGCAGGTGCTGGCCCGCCAGTTGGCCAGCGAGCAGCGTCTGGCAGCCAGTCAGCCCTATGCCTTGCTCGGCCACAGCCTGGGGGCCTTGCTTGCCTTCGAGCTGGCCCACGAGCTGCAGGCGCTGGGCTGCCCGCCGCCGGTGGCGCTGTTTGCCTGCGGCACGGCCGCGCCAACCCGGCGTGAAGACTATGACGGCGGCAACTGGCGTGAGCCCAAGAGCGATGAGGTGCTGATCGACGAGCTGCGCAAGCTGCAGGGTACGCCGGAAGAGGTGCTGGCCAACCAGGAGCTGATGAGCCTGACCCTGCCGGTGCTGCGCGCCGATTTTCTGCTGTGCGGGCGTTATGTCTATCGTCAGCGTCCGCCCCTGCATTGCCCCTTGCATGTATTGGGCGGGGAAGACGACAAAGCCAGCGAGGCGCAATTGCTGGCCTGGCGTCAGGAGAGTGTCGGTGACTTCTCGCTGGAGGTATTCCCAGGGGGACACTTCTTCATCCATGAGCATGAAGAGCGCGTTCTCGGCGTGCTCAGCGCGGCCCTGGAGCCCCATCGCCTGTCGGCTTGAACATTGACGCAGCGACGGTGAATGGGCGAGCCTTGAGGTTTACCCGGAACACAGGTGCATGCGATGTTGATCAAGCCGAACCAGGCCAGCTTGCTGGTCATCGATGTTCAGGAAAAACTCATTGGCGCGGTGAGCGACCCGGCCGGCACCCTGGCGCGCACCCGTTGGTTGTTGGCAGCGACCGCCACCCTGGGGTTGCCGACGGTGTTTTCCGAGCAGTATCCCAAGGGCCTGGGGCCGACCGTGGCCGAACTCAAGGAAGCTTCGCCAGGTGCCCAGGTGGTGGAGAAGCTGCACTTCTCCTGCGTCGCTGCCGAATGCCTGCCCGCATCGCTGCTGGCTCGCGAGCAGGTGGTTGTGTGCGGCATGGAAACCCACATCTGCGTGCTGCAAACCGTGCTCGGCCTGCTGGCACTGGGCAAGCAGGTATTCGTGGTCGAGGATGCCTGCGATTGTCGCGGGGCCCACAATCGCGACGCCGCCATTGCCCGCATGCGCGCGGCCGGGGCGCAGATCGTCACCCGCGAGATGGTGGTGTTCGAACTGATGGGCAGCTCGGCCCATGAGCAGTTCCGTCATATCAGCAAGACCTACATGGTGGGCGAGCAGCCGTAAGCGTCGAACTGAGACGCTGGCCAGTGGTGTTGCGCGCGGCGCTGCATTAAAGTGCGCGGCACTTGATTGCTTACAGGATGTTCAGATGAAATCGCGTGCACTGCTGACTATCGGCTCGACCCTGGCCCTGGCTTGCCTGCCGATGATCGCCCAGGCCAACGCCACTGTTGCCCAGGTCTTCAATGGTGAAATGCTCGGCACCAACCTCAAGTATTTCGAATCGGTCGCAGGCGTCGCCCGCACCAGCTTCGGCGACAAGCACACCTACAAGGTGCAGGGCTGCGAAATCACTGCCGACGCAACCGGCGGCAGCATCAACGACCTGCGCCTGGAGCTGTCGCCGACCTGCAAGGCCGACCTCGGCTCGTTCATCGGCACCTTCGCCCCGCCCGCCAACCAGCCGCTGACCTTTGCCGCCCTGCATGAGTCCACCGGTGGCCCGCTGGAGTTCTATGCCGACTGTCTGACGATGTGTGGCAACGCCGCCGATCCGTCGGTGTATGCCCTGTGGGAAGGGCCCCGTGCGGTCGGCTTCACTCAGGTCCTGGTCGAAGCCATACTCATCGATGATGAGGCCATTGCTGCCTCGCAAAAATGGGCGGACGAAATGAAGAAGCGCAAGGGCGATGACTTTGTCATCGACAACAAATACAACTGCGAACGCAGCTTCGACCCGGTCGCCCTGCAGAGCTTCAAGCCGGTGGCCATCACCGCAGTGACCCTTGGTACGCAACTGACCAAACCAGGCTGCTGATTGCAGTCGTGGCCGCCCGCCGCTACTGTGCAGCTATTGCCAGACGCGGCGGGAGAGCCCATGCAATTACCCGGTTGGCTGGTTGTTATCAGCGTGGCGTTGGCCGTTCAGGGCTGCGTCACCCAGCGTGAAGCGCCTGAGCAGGCCCCGGCCAAGGTGCGCGCCCAGATCGTGCGCCTGCTGCCGGCCACCGCCAAGGACCGCGAAGGCTGGGCGCGGGATATCCAGAGCGCCTTTGCCGCGCAGAAGATCACCGCCAGCAAGAGCAACCTGTGCGCAGTGCTGGCGGTCACCGAACAGGAGTCGACCTTCCAGGCCGACCCGAAAGTACCGGGTCTGGGCCGCATCGCCCGGCAAGAGATCGACCGCCGCGCCGCCAGCCTGCATATCCCCAACCTGCTGATCGACGCCACCCTGCAAACCCGCTCGCCGACCGGCAAGACCTATGGCCAGCGGCTGGATGCGGTGCGCAGCGAAAAAGAGCTCAGCGACCTGTTCGATGAATTGATCGGTGCCTTGCCCATGGGCAAGACCCTGCTCGGCGGCTTGAACCCGGTGCGCACCGGCGGGCCGATGCAGGTCAGCATCGACTTTGCCGAACAGCATGCCCAGGACTATCCCTATCCCTATGGCGGCACCATCCGCCAGGAAGTCTTCAGTCGGCGCGGCGGCATGTACTTCGGCATCGCCCACCTGCTCGGTTACCCCACCCACTATGATCGCCAGCTCTATCGCTTTGGTGACTTCAATGCCGGTTGGTACGCCAGCCGCAACGCGGCATTCCAGAGTGCCTTGAGCCGGGCCACGGGCGTGGCGCTGGCGCTGGACGGCGACCTGATCGCGCCGGGGGCGATCATGCCCGGTACCACCGAGCAGGCGGCAAGGCGCCTGGGGCTGAAGCTGGATTTGCGCAATGTCAGCATCCGCAACCAGCTGGAGAAGGGCGACAGCCTGGAGTTTGAAGACACCCGCTTGTACAAGGGCGTTTATGCCCTGGCCGATGGCGCGGCGGGCAAGGCCGTGGCACGGGCGCAGCTGCCGGGGATCGAGCTGAAAAGCCCGAAGATCACCCGCAAACTGACCACGGCCTGGTTTGCCAAACGGGTGGATGAGCGCTATCAGCGCTGTATGAAGCGATGAGTCGGTGGTGAAGCTATCGCTGGCAAGCCAGCTCCCACAATACCTGTGGGAGTTGGCTTTGCCGACGATGGGCTGCAAAGCAGCCCCAAAATAGCCAAGGTCAGCTGCTACCCGCCACCAACGCCCCCACCACCTGCTCGACACTGGCCTTCAACCCCGCCAGCGAATCCTGGGCATCGGTCTCCACCACCAGCAGCTTGGCTCCGGACGCGGCGATCACCTCGGCCACTGCCTTGCTCGGCTGCTTGTGATGCAGCACCAGCGCCACCTCCTGGCCCTTGAGTTCATCGCCAAGGCGCTTGAGCGCCGCCGCATCCCACTGGTCATCGGCCACCTGCGGGTGATCGATCAGGTCCAGGTTCAAACCGCTGACCAGGTAGTCCAGGCGATCCGACAGGTTGACCACACTGAGGTTGTCCGCTTCGGCCAGGCGCGCTTCGCTGCCGGCACTGAGCTCCAGCAGCTGGCGCTTGAGGGCCGCCAGGTTGCTCTGGATCTTCGGTTGGTCCGCCGGGCTCAAGCGCCCCAGGTCGTTGGCCAGCACATCGGCCATGCGCCCAAGGTTGCTCGGGTTGAGCCAGGGGTAGCCGGCAAAGGCGTTGTTGCCCTGCACGGCGATGCCCGGCAGGGCACCATCGACCGGGCGCGCGGCGTCGATCTCGACGATGCGGATATTGCTGCGCCGGGCCACCGGGTACAGCGGGTCGTCGCTCCAGATCGAGCGCAGGCCGATCACCGCGTCGGCGCCGCCAGCGGCTTTTTGCAGGCTGGCACCACCGCGGCCACTGAAGTACGACGGCTGGCGCGAGGCCGGAATGTTCGCCGGCGCCGCACGCTGCACTTTTACCGAAGTACCGTCGAGCAGGGCGCTGGCCAGGGTGTTGGTCACCGGCAGCGAAGCCAGGACGGTGACCCCGGCCGCTTGTTGCCTGGCCGCCGCGGGGGCGCTCTGGGCCAGGCTCAGGGTCGGCAGGCCGGCGAGCGCCAGGGCCAGGCACAGGTGCTGGAGTTTGAAGGTCATGCCGGGTTTCCTTGCAGGCGTGGAACAAGGCCGCGGGCGAGGGCGGCGAGGGCGAAGCAGCAGCCGGCGACGAGGATGATCGCCGCACCCGAAGGCACCGGCAGGTCGAAGACGATCGGCAGCAGAATGCCCACCAGGGTGCTCAGGGTGGCAATCAGCACCGAGGCCCAGAAAAAACCCTTGAGCGACTGGCTGATCAAGCGCGCCGCCGCTGCCGGAATCACCAGCAGGGCGCCGACCAGGATCGCGCCGATGACTTTCACCGCGGCCACGGTGACCAGGGTCACCAGCACCACGAACAGGTAGTCCAGGCGCTTCACCGCGACGCCGCGCACCGCTGCCAGCTGCGGGTTGAAGCTGGCCAGCATGATGCGGTTGTACAGCGGCAGGGCCAGGGCCAGCACCAGGCTGCCGACGATGCCGAGCACCAGCAGGTCCTGGCCGCTGACGGTCAGCACCGAGCCGAACAGCACGTTCTCGAGGATGTGCACGTTGATCTTGCCGGCCAGCATCAGCAGCAGGCTGGCGCCCAGGGCCAGGGACACCGAGAGGAACACGCCGATCAACGTGTCGGGCGACAGGCCGGTGCGGTTGCGCAGAAAGTTCAGCAGGATGCCGAACAGCAGGCAGTAGCCGAACAGGCTGCCGTAGGGGCCGGTGTAGGGTTCGCCGAGCAAAATGCCGATGGCTACTCCGGTCAGCGCCGCATGGCCGACGGCTTCGGAGAAGAAGGCAAAGCGCTTGACCACCACCAGGGTACCGAGGCCGCCGAGCACCGGGCCGATCATCAGGCCGGCAAGCAGGGCATTGACCACAAAACCATAGGCCAGGGCTTCGGGCAGGTAGCCGGCGGTAGCCCAACCCTGGATCAGCAGGCGAAATTCTTCGTAGTTCATCAGGCGATGCTCTCGCTGCGCGGGTGGATGGAGAACAGGCTGAGCAGGCGGTCCGGGGTCAGCGCCTGTTTCGGTGGCGCATCGAACAGCACCCGGCGGCTGAGGCCGGTGACGCGGTCGGCCAGGCGTGCCACGGCTTCCAGGTCATGCTCGATCCACAGCACCGTGGTCCCGGCGGCGCGCCACTCGTGCAGCAGGCGTTCGAACACCTGGATACCAGCCTCGTCCAGCGCCGACATCGGCTCATCGAGCACCAGCAGTTGCGGCGCCGGGATCAGTCCCTGGGCCAGCAGTACGCGCTGGCGCTCGCCACCGGAGAGGGCACCCATGCGCCGCTTGCGCTTGTCGAGCATGCCGACCCGCTGCAGCGCGGCATCGATGGCGGGCGCCACCTTGCGTGACAAGCCGAGAAAAGCCGGGCGACGCTGGCACATGGCGGCCATGAAATCATCCACGGTCATCGGCAGGCCACGGTCGAATTCCAGGGCCTGGGGCACGTAGCCGATGATCTGCTCTTCACCCGGCCAGGTCAGGGTCAACTGGCCGTGGTGCGGCATCTGTCCGAGCAGGGTCTTGATCAGCGAGCTCTTGCCGCCGCCATTGGGCCCGACCAGCGCATGCACGCTGCCGGCGGCGACGTTGAAGCTGACCTTGTCGAGGATTCGCGTGCGGCCCAGGGTCAGGTCGATCTCGGCAAAGGCGATGTCCGGCCCGCAGGCGCGGTTGATCAGCGGTTGCGCCACGGTCATGCCTGGGACTCCTTGATCGCCCGCACCACGGTGTCGAGGTTGCGCTTCATCTCGACTTCGTACTTCTCCTTGCTGTAATCGCCGTAGGAGATGTGCGTCAGCGGGTAGATCTTCACCCCCGATTCACGCTGGATGGTTTCGACGTAGGCCGAGGGGAAGTCCATCTCCGAGAAGATCACTTTCACGTCCAGGGCCTTGAGCTGGTCGATGGTCTTTTTCAGCTGGCTGGGGCTGGGCTCGATGCCGTGGGCCGGTTCTACCACGGCGGTGACTTCCAGGCCGAACTCGCGCACCAGGTAGTCGTAGGCAGCGTGGATGGTCGCCACGCGAAATTCCGCACCCGGCGCTTCGGTGACCTGGGCCAGGGCTTCGGCACGCAGCTTGCGCAGGCGCTTGGCGTAGGCGCGGGCGTTCTGGCTGTAGTACTTGGCGTTGTCCGGGTCGAGCTTGCCCAGCTCGCGGGCGATATTGTTGACCTGGGCGATGCTGGCGCTGATCGACAGGAAAGTGTGCGGGTTGACCACCTTGCCGGCACCGCGTGCAGCCACGCCGGTAGCGGCCAGCAGCGGTACGTTGCTGTTCGATTCGATGGTGGCGATGGTGGGCTTTTCGCTGGCGGCGATCATGCGGTCGGCAAAATCGTCATGGCCAACACCGTTGAGCACGATCACATCCAGGGTGCCGATGCGCTTGATGTCCTCGGCTCGTGGCTCGTAGGCGTGGGGGTTGAAGCCGGCCGGAATCAGCGGCACCACCTCGGCCTTGTCACCGACGATATTGCTCACGTAGCTGTAGTACGGATGCAGGGTGATGCCGATGCGCAGCGGCTTGCCGTTATCGGCAAGGGCCAGGGCGGGCAGGGCGCAGGCCAGGAACACACTTAGAAGACGACGGGCGAGGGTGGCGCGAAACATGGGGCGTCCTTGTGTCAGTGACTATGCTGGCGGGTGACGCCGGCGTCGTAGTGGGCGGCGATCTGTTGCCAGCCGGCGGCGATCAGGGCGGCCTGGCTGAAGTCGGCAGGCACGGCGGCGGGGCTGCGCTGCAGCCAGACATCGGCGGCGCCGTCCTGGGCTTCAGGCACCAGCAGGAGGAAACTGCCGGCCACCGCGCTGGCCTGGCTCAGGCCCAGATAGGCACGCTCCTGCAGCAGTTGCCACTGGTGCTGGCCGCGGCTGGCGCTACTGGCGTCGAGCACAAATGGAGGGAAACCTTCTTCGGCGAGGACTTCGACAGCCAGCAGTTGCGGCTCCTCTTCGCGGCGTGCCTGGATCTCGTCGAAGGCCACCCGCAGGTCGGCGTACACCCCTTGCTCGGCCGCATTGAGGTCGCGGCGGGCATCCAGTTGGTGGGCCTCGATGCTCACCTCGTCATGCCGTTCGCCGCGCAGGGCAACGATGCCGGCGGCCACCGCGAGGATCAGCAGGCTGACCAGCAGCACGTACAAGGTTTCATGCCCGGCGCCGGCCGGGCGCACCACCTGGACGCGGCTCATTGCTCGATATCTGCGTAGTCGATTTCCACCACATGGCCGGGGCCGGCGTCGAACAGCACGTAGAACTCGCCGTCCGGGCGCTTGAAAGTCAGCTTGGAGTTTTCACCAAGCTTGCCCGGCACGAGGATCTCTTCGTTGTAGCCGATCACATCGAGGGTTACACCGGGCGCGCCGCTACCGTCGGAAAAGCCGCCGGTGCATTCGATCTGCTCACCATCGATCGGCTTGCATTCGCACATCGGGTTGTGGGCCAGGGCCGGGCCGGCAGCGCCGAGCAGCAGTAACGGCAGGAGCAGCTTGCGGGACTTCATCATTTGCCTCCTTGTTTGTTCAGCCAGGCAACGGTGGCCGGCGAAGCCTTGCTCAGCGGCACGGCGGCCTGGTGCATGCTGCCGTCCCAGCCTTCGAGGGTGATCCAGATGTCGGCGTCCGCGCGGGTCTTGAGCGGGATTGGCAGGCCGGTGCTCATGCGGTACGGGGTGCCGAAGAAGATTGTCCCGGCGGCACGCAGGCTGCGCGGCTTGCCGATGCGCAGGTAAGCCGCCTTGACCTCGGGGATACAGGCCTGGCACAGGGCCAGATTGAAGGCCTTGAAGTAACCGGCAGGGCCATCGGCGCGCGGAGCTTCATCGCGCAACTCGGCCAGCTGCACGCTCCAGGGGCCGACTTTGATCTCGCCCAGCTCACGCTCGCCCAGGCCGCTGTCACCGCGAAACAACGCCGCGTCGGCAAAGTACTTGGGCATGAAGCCGAGCGGAATCAGCAACAACAGGATGTTCAGGTGAAAGCGCCATTTGTGCCAGAAACGGCTCAACGGGCTTTGCGGCGCAACTGCTGCCTTGCTCATAGGCTGGCCTCCGTGGCGGTATCGGTAGCGGTGGCGATTTGCTTGCGAGGCCTCTGCTCGCGTTTGAGGGCGGCGGCGGTGGCCTGGGCAGTACGCTTGGTCCAGATCAGCAGGCCGCTCAAGACCATCATCGACAGCACCAGGCCGAAGAAAGCCCAGATCAGCTTGATCGCCAGGCCGCCGAAGTCGCCGGTGTGCAGCGGGCGCATGGATTCGGTGACGAACTCCAGGGTCGAGCGGTCGTCGATCAGGAACTGCGACTCGATCTTGCTGTTGTACGGGTTGACGTTGACGGTCTGGAACATCAACGGGTACCAGCCGCGTCCGCCCAGGTAGACGTGGGCATAGGCATTGCCGGGCAGGGAGACGAAGCTCACGTCCAGGCCAGGGATCTGCTCCTTGGCGATGCGCGTGGCGTCATCCAGGCTGATGCGCGGGGCCGGTGCACCCGATTCGGTGCGTGGCACGTCTTCACGGGCAATCACCGGCACCACCGGTTCCGTGGAGAGGGTGATGTGGTTGTCACCCAGGATCGCCTGGATCAGGAACCAGGTGCCGGTGATGGAAATCACCGCAATGAACCAGATCGACCAGATGCCGCTCAGGCGGTGGAAGTCGCCCCAGAAGATCCGCGCGCCATGGTTGAAGCGCAAGGTCGGCTTAAAGAAACCTTTCCAGAACCGTTTATAGACCACCAGCCCGGTGACCAGCGAGGCCAGCATCGGCAGGCCGAGCAGCGACACCAGGTACCAGCCCCAGCTGTAGCCATTGGTGAACGGCACCAGCCACCAGCCGTGCAGGGCACGGGTGAAGGCCTCGAAGCTGAACGACGGGCTCTTGCCCTGGATCGCCCCGGTGTAGGGGTTGACGTACAGGGTCGGCGCGCTGCCGTCGGGGAATACCACGGAGGCGGTGAGGGCGAAGTGCGAGCCATCCGGCTGGCTGATGAAGTTCACGGCCATGTCCGGCTCGGCCTTGTGCAGGGCATCGAGCACCTGCTGGAAGCTCAGCCGCTCGGCGTCGCCATCAGGCTTGCTGGCGCGCACATCGGGGTTGGCCAGCCAGACGATTTCCTGGCTGACCACCGCCAGGGTGCCGGTGACGCAGACGATCAGGACGAAAAACCAGATCGGCAGGGCGAGCCAGCTATGGACCAGGAACCACAGCCTGGATTTGGACTTTTTCGCTTTCTGGGACATTGCAGGTGTCTTTTCAGAGAAATTGAGGTCGAGCCGATGCTCAGCCTTGGGACTGCAATAGATAAGACGAACGAGAATCGTAAAACCCGCAGGGTTAGTTGAAAGCAAATGTTTCAGCCGACCGGTGGCGCCCCGCTACAACGGTTAATTTTCCCCGTTGGCCATCCGTTTCCCATGGATACCGAGCTGCCCGGCTCGCTGCCCCACTGGATGGATGAACGCCGATGAATGCACAAGACTCCCGTAAACTTGCCAGCCGATTCCTAGAATTGCCGCCGGAAAAGCGCCGGATCTTTCTGCAAGCACTGGCCCGTGAAGGGGTCGATTTCGCGCTCTTTCCCATTCCCGCCCAGGTTCAGGCAGCCGAGCGCGGTCTGCCGTCCTATGCGCAGCAGCGCATGTGGTTTCTCTGGCAGCTGGAGCCGCAAGGCGCTGCCTACAACCTGCCGGGTGCGGTCAGCTTGCAGGGCCGCCTGGATGAACAGGCCCTGCGAAAAGCGTTCATCAGCCTCAGTGAGCGGCACGAGACCCTGCGTACCGCATTCGCCCGGCAGGACGACGGGAGCCTGCTGCAAGTGCCGGCGCCGCAAGCGCTGCAGATAGAATGCATCGACCTCAGTGCACTGCGCCCGGCGCAGCAGGACGCCGCCGTCCGTGAACATGCGCAACAACAGGCGCTGAGGCCTTTTGATCTTGAGCAGGGCCCCTTGTGGCGGGTGGCCGTGCTGCAGCTTGACCCCGAGCGTCACGTACTGCTGTTGACCTTGCACCATATTGTCTCCGACGGCTGGTCGATGAACGTGCTGATCGATGAGTTCGTTCGCTGTTACGACGCCCATGAGCGCGGCCAGGCTCCCGAGCTTCCAGCGCTGCCGATCCAGTACAGCGACTACGCGCTGTGGCAGCGTTGCTGGTTGCAAGCCGGAGAGCAGGAGCGCCAACTGCAGTACTGGCAATCGGTGCTGGGCGACGAGCATCCGGTGCTGGAGCTGCCCTGTGATTTCCCCCGGCCGGCGTTGCCGAGCCACCGTGGCAAGCGCTACACCTTCACGGTCGATACGGCGCTGGCCGAGCAACTGCGGGGTTTGGCCCAGGCCCATCAATCGACCTTGTTCATGGTCCTGTTGGCCGGATTCCAATGCCTGTTGCATCGCTACAGCGGGCAGACCGACCTGCGCGTCGGCGTGCCGATTGCCAACCGCAATCGCAATGAGGTCGAGGGCCTGATCGGCTTTTTCGTCAACACCCAGGTATTGCGTTGCCAGGTCGACAGCCAGACGTGCGTGAGCGAACTGCTGGCCAGGGTGCGCGAGGCCGCGCTAGGGGCGCAGGCACATCAGGAGCTGCCGTTCGAGCGCCTGGTGGAAGCGCTCAAGCTGGAGCGCAGCCTGAGCCATAACCCGCTGTTTCAGGTGATGTACAACCACCAGCCAGTGGTCACCGACATTACCTCGGTGAAGACTGCTTCGGGCCTGAGCCTGGGCTTGATCGAACAGCAGGGGCGCACCACTCAGTTCGACCTGAGCCTGGACACCTGGGAAAAGGCCGGGCAGTTGCAGGCGGCACTGACCTTTGCCGAAGACCTGTTCACGCTGGAAACGATCCAGCGCATGGCCGGGCACTGGTTGAACCTGCTGCGTGCAATGGTCGCCTCGCCCCAGCAAAGCATCGGCCAACTGAGCCTGCTCGACCCTGCTGAATTCCAGCGCATGGTTCATGACTGGAACCCGGTCGGCCCAGGCTACCGTCAGGACCTGTGTGTGCACCAGCTGATCGCTGAGCAGGCCGCCGCACAGCCCGATGCGCTGGCGTTGCTGCACGGTCACGAGGGTTACAGCTACCTTGAGCTCGAGCGTTGGTCCAACCGCCTGGCCCATCGCCTGATCGCCGCCGGGGTTGGCCCGGAGGTGCGAGTGGGCATCGCCTTGCCGCGCAGCCCACACCTGCTGGTGGCGTTGCTGGCAGTGTTCAAGGCCGGCGGTGCCTATGTGCCGCTGGATCCGGATTACCCGCCCGAGCGGGTGGCGTACATGCTTGAGGACAGCGGTGCGCGGGTGCTGCTCAGTGATGCCGGAGTGGTCGAGCAACTGGCCTTGCAAACCCGTGCACAGGTAATGCTGGTCGAACCTCAAGAGTCGGCGCTGAGCAGTTGGCCACCTACTGCCCCCGGCCTGCGCGGCAGCGCCAGCAACCTCGCCTATGTCATTTATACCTCCGGCTCCACCGGGCGTCCGAAGGGGGTTGCGATTACTCATCGCAATGTCCTGGCCTTGGTGCATTGGTCGCAGCAGGCCTATCGCCCAGAAGACATTCAGGGGGTGCTGGCGTCCACGTCGATCTGTTTCGACTTGTCAGTCTGGGAATTGTTCGTGACCCTGGCCGGTGGTGGCTTCATCGTGCTGGCGCGCAATGCCCTGGCGTTGCCCGAACTCCCTGGGCGTGATCAGGTGCGCCTGATCAACACCGTGCCGTCGGCGATTGGCGCATTGCAGCGCAGCGGACAGATCCCGCCGGGCGTGCGGATTATCAACCTGGCAGGCGAGCCGCTGAAACAGAGCCTGGTCGACAGCCTCTATCAACTCCCAGGCCTGGAGCATGTCTACGACTTGTACGGGCCGTCCGAAGACACCACCTATTCGACCTGGACCCGTCGCCAGGCCGGTGGGCGGGCCAGTATCGGGCGCCCGTTGCCGCATACCGCCAGCTATCTGCTCGATGCCGAGTTGCAACCGGTAGCCCAGGGGCGGGCTGCCGAGCTGTACCTGGCGGGGGCCGGCATCACGCGCGGCTATCTGGGCCGGCCGGGGCTGACCGCCGAGAAGTTCCTGCCCAATCCGTTTGCCGGCGAAGGTCAACGCCTGTACCGCACCGGCGACCTGGTGCGGTACCGCGACGGCGGTGAAATCCAGTATGTCGGGCGTATCGATCACCAGGTCAAGGTCCGCGGTTTTCGGATCGAGCTGGGCGAGATCGAAACCCGCCTGCTGGGCACCCGGTTGCTACGGGAAGTGGCGGTGCTGGTGCAGGAAGGACCGGCCGGCCAGCAGTTGGTCGCCTACGGGGTGCCCGTCGACTCGACGATCGTTGATGCCCAGGCTGCCCGGCAGATCGCCCTGCGCGAACAGCTCAAGGCCGCACTGGCCGAGCACCTGCCGGACTACATGGTGCCTGCGGCGCTGATATTCCTGGCGCAGCTACCGCTGACGCCCAACGGCAAGCTCGATCGCAAGGCGCTGCCGGCGGCCGATACGCTCCTGGCGGCGCGCGAGCACGTGGACGCCGCCGATGAACACGAACAGGCGCTGGTGGCGATCTGGCAGGACCTGCTGGGGCTTGAGCAGGTCAGTGTGCTGGACAACTTCTTCGAGCTGGGCGGCGACTCCATCGTCTCCATGCAGGTCGTCAGCCGCGCTCGCCAGGTAGGTCTGGTCCTCAGTCCCAAGGACATTTTCCAGTTCCAGACGGTGCGCAGCCTGGCCCAGGTGGCCGGTCGCGGCCAGGCGGTGGTGGCGCGGGCGGCGGCCAGTGGCGATGTCGTCCTGACGCCGATCCAGCGCTGGTTCTTCGATCAGGCGATCGAGCAGCGCCAGCACTGGAACCAGTCGTTGCTCCTGACCCCGCGTGAGCCGGTGGATGCGCAGCACCTGCAACAGGCGCTGGACCACCTGCTGGGCCATCACGACAGCTTGCGCTTGCGTTTTACCCCGCAGGCCGCTGGCTGGCAGCAACAGTACGCGGCGCAGCCGGGCGCAGTGCTCTGGGTGCGCCAGGCCAGTGACGCGCAGCAGGCGCTGGCATGCTGCGAACAAGCGCAGCGCAGCCTGGATCTGCAGCACGGCCCATTGCTGCGGGTGTTGCTGCTGGACCTGGCTGACGGGACCCAGCAACTGCTGCTGGTGCTTCATCACCTGGTGGTCGACGGGGTGTCGTGGCGGATTCTGCTGGAAGACTTGCAAGCGCTGTACCGCCAGGTCCAGCAGGGGCAAGTGCCCACCCTGGCACCTCGCACCAGCGCCTACCAGGACTGGGCGTTGCAGCTTGAGCAGGAAGCGCAGCGGCGCGGCGACGAGGTGGATTACTGGGAATCGCAACTGCAGGCCAGCAGCGTTGCCGAGTTGCCTGCCGCCGACCCTGGGGCCAGCCTGGAAAACCGCCATGAACTGAAGATCGAGTGCCGCTTCGATGCCGACACCACCCGGCAGTTGCTGCAAGTGGCGCCAGCGGCCTACCGCACCCAGGTCAATGACTTGTTGCTGACGGCTCTGGCGCGGGTGCTGAGCCGCTGGACAAAGGCTCCGGGGGTGTTGATCGAGCTTGAAGGGCATGGTCGCGAGGATGTGTTCGATGACCTCGACTTGTCGCGCAGCATCGGCTGGTTTACCAGCCTGTATCCGCTGCTACTGGTGCCGGCAACCGAGATCGGCGAGGCCATCAAGGGCGTCAAGGAGCAATTGCGCGGCGTCCCCGGCAAGGGCATCGGTCATGGCTTGCTGCGCTACCTGGGGGCGCCGCAGCTGGCTGCGCGCCTGGCTGTGCTGCCAAAGCCAAGGGTGACCTTCAACTACCTGGGCCAGTTCGATCGCCAGTTCGACGAGCAGGCGCTGTTCGTCCCGGCTAGCGCTAGCGGCGGCCGGGCCCAGGACCCGCAGGCGCCGTTGGCCAACTGGTTGACCGTGGAAGGGCAGGTGTACGGCGGCGAGCTGGCCTTGCGCTGGGGTTTCAGCCAGCAGATGTTCGCCCCCGACAGCATCCAGGCGCTGGTCGACGCCTTCAGCGACGAGCTGCGCGAACTGATTGCCCATTGCTGCCGGCAGGCGCCGGGCCAGGCCACTGCCTCGGACTTTGCCCTGGCACGCCTGGATCAAGGCGCCCTTGACCGTCTGCCGGTGTGCAGTCGCGAACTGCAAGACATCTACCCGTTGTCACCGATGCAGCAGGGCATGCTGTTCCACAGCCTGTACGAGCAAGGTGGCAGCGATTACATCAACCAGATGCGCGTCGATGTTGATGGCCTTGACCCACAGCGCTTGCACGCTGCCTGGCAAGGTGCGGTGCAGGCCCACGATATTCTGCGCAGCGGGTTCGTCTGGGAAGGTGAGCTGGAGCGCCCGCTGCAGATGGTCTACAAGCAGGTCGAGCTGCCGTGGCAGGTACTGGACTGGCGTGATCGCGACGACCTTGAACAGGCCCTTGGGCAACTGGCCGAGCAGCAACGCCTGGATGGCTTCGCGCTCAGCCGGGCGCCCTTGCTGCGCCTGACCCTGGTACGCACCGCAGCAGCGCGCTACCACCTGATCCAGACCAGCCATCACCTGTTGCTCGATGGCTGGAGCAACGCTCGCCTGCTGGGCGAAGTCCTCCAGCGCTACAGCGGCCAGGCGGTGCCGGTGGTAGCGGGTCGGTACCGGGACTACATCGAGTGGCTGCAGCATCAGGATGCGCAGGCCAGTGAAGCGTTCTGGCGTACGCAATTGGCCAACCTGGCCCTGCCCACACGCCTGGCCAATGCCCTGCGGGCTCCTGCGGCCGTCGCCGAGCGTTGTGCCCATGGCGATCATTATCAGCACCTGGGCAGCGAGATGACCGAGCGCCTGAGCGGTTTTGCCCGTCAGCAGAAAGTCACCCTCAATACGCTGGTGCAGGCGGCCTGGTTGCTGCTGTTGCAACGCTACACCGGGCAGGACACGGTGGCCTTCGGGGCTACCGTGGCTGGGCGGCCGATGCAGATTCGCGGCATCGAGCAACAGATTGGCCTGTTCATCAACACCCTGCCGGTGATTGCCCGGCCGCAGTCCGGGCACACCCTCAGTCGCTGGTTGCAGGAGGTACAGCAGACCAACCTGGCCCTGCGCGAGCACGAGCACACGCCGTTGTTCGATATCCAGCGCTGGTCGGGGCAGGGCAGCGATGCGCTGTTCGATACCTTGCTGGTGTTCGAGAACTACCCGCTGGGTGCTGCCCTGGCCGAAGGGCAAGGGCTGGGTGTGCAGTTCGGTGCCGTCAGTAACCTTGAACGCACCAACTATCCCTTGACCATCGCCGTGACCCTGGGCCAGACCCTGGACCTGCACTACAGCTATCAGCAGGCGGCGTTTGCTGCCCCGGCCATTGACGGGCTGGCGGCCCAGTTGCACGGCCTGCTCGAACAGTTCATTGAGGGTGGTGACCGGGTGCTGGCTGATTTCGACCTGGTGACGGCCGCCGAGCGTCAGGCGCTGCTGGCCTGGCCGCAAGCCCGGGTTGTTGCCGAGCCGCCGCTCGGGCTGGCGCAGATGATTGCGGCCCAGGCCCACTCCCGGCCACAGGCTGTGGCGCTGGTGGTCGGGGAACGGCAATTGAGCTACCAGGCGCTCAACGCCCGGGCCAACCGCCTGGCCCGGCGGCTGATCAGCGACGGCGTTGGCCCGGATGTGCTGGTGGGGATCTGCATGCACCGCAGCGAGGCGCTGATCGTCGGCTTGCTGGCGATTCTCAAGGCCGGCGGCGCCTATGTGCCGCTGGACCCTGAGTACCCTGCCGAGCGCCTGGCCTACATGATCGCCGATAGCGGTGTCAGGCTGATCCTGGCCGAGGCGCAGTGTGCCGGGCTGGTCGGCACCGACAACATCCGGGTGCTGGACTACGCCAGCCTGGAGCTGGCCGCTGATGACAGCAACCCGCAGGTCGAACTGTCGGCGCACAACCTGGCGTGCCTGATCTACACCTCCGGCTCGACCGGTCAGCCCAAGGGCGTGGCCCTGGAGCAGGGGGCCTTGCTCACCCATATTCGCACCATGCAGGACTGCTACCGGGTTTCGCCGGATGACCGGTTCCTGCATTTCGCTTCGCTGAATTTCGACTGGGGCACCGAGCAGTGGCTGTTGCCGCTGGTCAGTGGTGCCCGCTGTATCTTGCGCGGCGAGGGGCTCTGGAGCGCCGGAGAGGCGCTGCAGGTGATCGAGACCGAGCAGGCCAGCATCGTCTATTTCCCGACCCAGTATGCCTGCCAGCTGGCTGCCTGGGCCGCAACCTCTGAGCGTCGGGTGAAAGTGCGCTCGTTCAACGTTGCCGGCGAGGCGTTCCCGAAAGAGGGCTTCGAGCAGATTCAGGCGGTGTTGCAACCCCAGTACATCGTCAACGGCTATGGCCCGACCGAAACCGTGATCACGCCGTTTCTGTGGGAAGCCGACACGCACACCGGCATCGATTCGGTTTACGCACCGATCGGTCGCCCGGTTGCCCAGCGCAGTGCCTACGTGCTGGCCGAGGATCTGAGCCTGCAGCCGCGCGCGGCGGTGGGTGAGTTGTATATCGGCGGCACCTGCCTGGCCCGCGGTTATCACGGTCGGCCGGCGTTGACCGCCGAGCGTTTCGTACCTGACCCCTTTGCCGCCTCGCCCGGGGCCCGCCTGTATCGCAGCGGCGATCTGGTGCGCTACCTGGACGACGGTGCGCTGGAGTACATCGGGCGGATCGATCATCAAGTGAAAATTCGCGGCTTTCGCGTCGAGATCGGCGAGATCGAGGCGCGGCTGCTGGAACAGGCGCAAGTCGCCCAGGCGGTGGTGCTGGCCGTGCCGGCCGCGAGCGGGCAGCAACTGGTGGCCTACGTGGTGCCGGAGCAGCCACTGGCCGCTGAAGAAGTCGCCACACGCATGGCCTTGCGCGACCATTTGCGTCAGGCGCTGAGCCAGGGCTTGCCCGATTACATGCTGCCGGCGCACTGGCAGATTCTCGAGCGACTACCGCTGACGCCCAACGGCAAGGTGGATCGCAAGGCCTTGCCGGCGCCGGATGCCAGTTTGCTGCAGCACCATCATGTGCCGCCGGTCACGGCCCTGGAGCGCCAGCTGGCGCAGTACTGGACTGACGTGCTGGAGGTTGCCCGGGTCGGCTTGCGCGACAACTTCTTCGACCTCGGCGGCCATTCGTTGCTGGCCACCCAGGTCATCAGCCGGGTGCGTCATGCCCTGGGGCTGGATGTTCCGTTGCGGCTACTGTTCGAAGCTGCCGACCTGGGCGCTTTTGCCCAGGCCCTGCAAAGCCTCGACCAGCAGCCAGTGGGCGTTGCCCCGCCGTTGCAGCGAGCGCCACAGCAGCCGCTTCAGCCGTTGTCCTATGCCCAGCAGCGGCTCTGGTTCCTTTGGCAACTGGCGCCGGAAAGCTCGATGTACAACATTCCTCGCGCCCTCAGGCTCGACGGCGTGCTCGATGTCGGCGCTATCGAACAGGCGTTCCAGGGGCTGATTCAACGCCATGCGGTGCTGCGCACCACTTACCTGCAGGAAGGCGGGGACAGCTGGCAGTTGCAACACGCGAGCATGCCGCTGGCGCTGCAGCGGATCGACCTGCGCGAGCTGTGCGCCGAGCAACGCCAGGCCAGGCTGGAGCAGGTGCTGGAGCGCGAAGCCAACGCGCCGTTCGACCTGGTCAAAGGGCCATTGCTGCGGGTAGCGCTGGTGCAGGTGGCGTCCGAGCAGCATTACCTGCTGGTGACTTTGCACCATATCGTCGCCGACCACTGGTCCTTCGCCATCCTGCTGCGTGAGTTTGTCACCCTCTATGACGCCTTCGTGCAACACCAGGCCGCGCCGCTGCCGGCGGTTGAACTGGGCTACGTGGACTTTGCCGTCTGGCAGCGTCAGTGGCTGGCTGCTGGCGAAATGCAGCGACAGCTCGCCTACTGGCGCAGCACCCTCGGTGACCAGCATGCGCTGACCCGCTTGCCGGGCTCGCAGCTGCCCTTGGCAATCACCGGCGAGGGCGGCTGCCAGGTTCACGGGTTCGCTTTCAGCGCATCCATGAGCGAAGCCTTGCGCGCCCATGCCAAGGACCGGGGGTTGACCCTGTACATGCTCCTGCTGTCGGGCTTTGCCCTGGCCGTGGCCCAGCGCAGCGACAGCCAGCGCGTGCGCCTGGGTACCGATATCGCCAACCGCAACCATGCCGGCATTGAAGAAATGGTCGGCTTCTTCGTTAACCAACTGGTACTGCAACTAGAGGTGAACGAACAAGCCACGGTCGAGCAATGGCTGAGCCGTTGCCGGACCACGGTGATCGAGGCTTCGGACCATCAGGACCTGCCATTCGATCGTCTGGTCGAGGCCTTGCGCTTACCGCGCCAGGCGGGGCGCTCGCCGCTGTTTGCAATCAAGTTCATCTACCAGGAGGGCAGTGCGGCCATGCCGCACCCTCAAGGGCTGCGAGTAGAGAGTTGCGAGGCGGGGCAGGCGGCGACGGAGCTGGACCTGATCGCCGAGTTCGTCAACGACGCCAGCGCCATTCGGGTCGCGTTCAAGTGCGATGGCAGCCTGTATACGGCCACCGACATGGACGATCTGTTCGCTCAGTTGCAAGGGATTTTCCAGCAGTTGCTGAGTGCGCCACAGGCCACCCTGGCAGCGGTGCTGGCCGAGGCCGCAAACATTCGTGCGGCAGCCGAGCAGGCACGCGTCGCTGCGCGCCAGGCGCAACTGCAGGCGCACCACCCGATTCGGCGTCGGGCCAGCCGCCTGCAAGTGCAATAGACATAGTCACGCCGGTGGGCCCAGGGGCTTGCCGGCCTTACCGAACGGGGAGAGGGAAATGTCCAAGTGCGAGCCGCAAGCCATACCGGTGCTGGCCAAGGGGCGGCGAAAGAGTCTGAACATGGACCAGGACAGCCTGGTGAGTTTCTCGCCGTTGTTCGAAGGCAGCAGCATTCCGCTGCTGTGCACCCCGCGGGTGGCCGGGGTGAACCTGGCCGAGTGGGCCGGTCAGAACCGTGAACTGATCGAACGCAAGCTCGACCAGCACGCGACCATCCTGTTTCGGGGGTTTGCGGTAGAGGATATCGGCGAATTCAACCAGTGCGTCGATGCGATCTCCGGCGGCGCGCTGGAGTACCTGTTCCGTGCCTCGCCGCGGACCCAGATCAGCCGCAAGCACAATGTCTACAGCTCGACCGACTACCCCTCGGCGGAGAAGATCTTCCCGCACAACGAGCACTCCTACTCGCCGGTATTCCCGTTGCACCTGTACTTCTACTGCGACCTGCCATCGGCCAGCGGTGGCGAGACGCCGTTTGGCGATACCCGGCTGATTCTGCCGCGTATCGACCCACAGGTGCGCGAGGCCTTCCAGCGCCAAGGCGTGCTCTACGTGCGCAACTATGGCGACGGCATGGGCCTGCCCTGGCAGACGGTGTTCCAGACCGAGGATCGCGCCGAGGTCGAAGCCTACTGCGCGAAGATCGGCATCACCCCCGAATGGAAGCCCGGTAATCGCCTGCGCACCCGGCAAAAAGGCCCGGCGATGGTGCGCCACCCGCGTACCGGCGAAACGGTGTGGTTCAACCACGCGACCTTCTTCAACGCCCTGACCTTACCCGAGAGCATTCGCGACAGCCTGCGTGCCGAGTTCGCCGACGACGACCTGCCGCAAAACACCTTCTTTGGTGACGGCAGCCCGATTCCCGAGGACTACGTGCGCCATCTTCAGCAGCTCTACCGCGAGGTCATGGTCGAGTTCCCCTGGCAGAAGGGCGACGTGGTGATCCTCGACAACATTTTCACTATTCATGCGCGCAACGGTTATGCCGGCCCGCGAAAAATACTCACGGCAATGGCCATCCCGCTCAAAAGCAGCGAAGTGGCGATCGGCTAAGGAAGACCCCATGACAGACGCGAACCCAGCAGAGATTTTCCAGACTTCGGCGCAGCAGGCGCTGATTCTCCAGGCCCAGAGCGAACAACCGCGCATTGCCCGGCTGTGGCTGAATTTTGCCGAGCCGGTCGAGCCAGGGCGGCTCGAGGCGGTGTTGAGTGAACTGGGCCGGCGCCACGAGATTCTGCGCACCCGTTACACCCAGGTCGCGGGGCTCAAGCTGCCGGTGCAGGAAATCGCCGAGCAGGTTCGCGTGAGCATTGCCCTTGTGCACACCGAAGCCCAGGCGCGGGCGCAGTTGAATGCGTTGCTTGAGCAAGCGCCTCTGGTGGCCTGCGTGGCCGGCGCGCAGGTGCTGGTCGGCGTGGCCCTGGCCAGCGCCGACGAGCAAGCGCTCGGGCAACTGGCAGAAGAGATCCTGGCGTTGTACCGGGGTGACACCCTGGCGCCCTTCGAGGCCTTGCAGTATGCCGACTACGCCGCCTGGCAGGCCGATCTTGATGAAGAGGCGTTCGCTCGCCAGGGCAAAGCCTACTGGCGTGGCCTGGCAGCAGCACAGGCCCCTGGGCGGCGCTTGCCCTTCGAAGCGATCGAACAGGGCGCAGGGGAGCGCAACCAGTGTCAACGCTTGAGCCCTGGCCTGAACTCGGCATTGGCCGTAATGCAGGCCGAGGCCGGGCTTGCACCGCCAGAGGCGCTGCTGTTTCTCTGGGGCAGTTTCCTCAGCGTGCTGACCCGGCAACAGCCGCTGCTGGTAGCGCTGGAGGTCGACGGACGCAATGACCAGCTGCAGCACACGCTTGGCCATTTTGCCCGACGCCTGCCGCAGGCATTCAACCTGCAGCCTGGCCTGGCGTTGCGCGAGCAGTTGGCAGCGTTCGCCGTGCAACTGGCCGAGGGCCGGTCCTGGCTCGATTGCCTGAATGAACCGGACATGAGCGCTGCCGGGGCGCTGCCAGTGTTTGCCTGCGCCTACACCCAGGCGCCAGCGGCTGAACAGTGGCGGGTCGAACTGGATGACTATCGCAACGACAAGCTTTTCCTGAGTGCGCGGGCGCAAGCGGATGGCGTCTGCCTGCAACTGTCTGCGCCTGGGCAAGGGTTCGCACCTGCTCAATTGCAGGCCTGGCTGGCGCAATTTGACACCTTTGCGCTCAACGCGGCGGCTGATCTTGGCTGTGCGCCTGAGCAGCTGAACACTGTCGATGCCGAGCAGGCCGCAGCCTTGCTGGCGCGTTTTGACCGCAGCCTGGCGCTGCCGGCTGCCGCCGATGATGCCTTGCATGGTCTGTTCGAGCAGATGGCGGCCTTGCATCCGCAACGCATCGCCTTGCAGATTGGCGATCAGCGCCTGAGCTATGCCGAACTGGACCGCCGGGCGGATGAACTGGCGCGCGCCCTGCAGGCATGCGGTGTGGGTGGCGACAGCGTGGTGGCGGTGTATGGTTCGCGCTCGGTGGAAATCGTCGTGGCCTTGCTGGGTATTCTCAAGGCGGGTGGCGCCTACCTGCCGCTGGATCCTGGCTATCCGGCCGAGCGCCTGTCGTTCATGCTGCATGATGCCCGGGCACAGTGCCTGATCAGCCTGCAGCCGCTGGCCGACGACATCGAGGTGGCGCCCGGGGTCCAGCGCTTGCAGCTGGATGCCTTGCCACCCAGCGACCTGCTGCCTTTGCGCAAGCGCCATTCTGCGGCGAGCCTGGCTTACGTCATCTACACCTCCGGCTCAACCGGCAAGCCCAAGGGCGTGATGATCAGCCACGCCAATGCCTGTGCCTCGACCCGCGCCCGCGGCCTGTTCTATCGCCAGCCGCTGTTGCGCTTCCTGATGCTTTCGTCGTTTTCCTTCGACAGTTCGGTTGCCGGGATTTTCTGGAGCCTGGCCCAGGGCGGCACCCTGTGCCTGCCTGGCGAAGAGGAACACAAGGATCCGCAACGCCTTGCCGCACTGATCGAGCGCGAGCAGATTTCCCACTTCCTCGCGCTGCCCTCATTCTATGCGCAGATCCTCGAACACCTGGAACAGCCGGCGCTGAGTTGTGTGATCGTCGCTGGCGAGGCGTGTCCGCCGGAGCTCGCCGTGCGTCACCGCCAGCGCCTGGCGCAGACCCTGCTGGTCAATGAATACGGGCCGTCGGAAAGTGCCGTGTGGTGCTCGGCCCATGCCCTGGAACAGGATCCGCAAGGCGAGCGGGTGCCCATCGGCGCACCGATCGCTGGCGCCCGCCTGCTGGCCCTGGATGAGGCTGGCGAAATGGCCGGCTTCGGTTGTGAAGGTGAGTTGTACGTCGGTGGCCCGGGGCTTGCGCGGGGTTACCTGCAGCGTCCGGGGCTGACCGCCAGCCGCTTTGTTCCCGATCCCTTTGCCAAGGAGCCCGGGCAGCGCCTGTACCGTACCGGGGATCGGGTCAGCGCCGGGGTCGATGGTTGCATCGACTACCTTGGGCGCCTGGATTTCCAGCTGAAGATTCGCGGTTTTCGTATCGAACTGGGCGAGATCGAATCGCGCCTGGCGCAGTTGCCGGGTGTCCGCGAAGCGGCGGTGGTCGTGCGCGAAAGCGCTGCCGGGGCGCAATTGGCGGCCTATGTGCTGCACACAGACGGGCAGACCCCAGCGAGTACCGAACAATCCTTGCTCGATGCCTTGCGCGAACAACTGCCCGAGTACATGGTGCCGGCCTTCGTGCGCGTGCTCGAGCGTTTCCCGCTGACCCCCAATGGCAAACTCGACCGCAATGCCCTGGCGGCGCTGCAGCCGCAGAGCCACGAGTTCGTGGCGCCGCGTAATGAGCTGGAAGCAACCCTGGCAGCAATCTGGCAGGAGGCGCTGCACCTGGAGCAGGTGGGTATCCATGACAACTTCTTTGCCCTGGGCGGCCATTCGCTGCTGGCGACGCGTATCCGCTCCGAAGTCCAGGCGCGCCTGAACCTTAACCTGCCGCTGCGGGTGTTCTTCGAGGGTGAAACCGTCGCCTTGCTGGCGGAGCAAGTGGCGCAGTATCGCGATTCCGGCCTGAGTGAAAGCAAGGTCGATGCCCTCGAAGCCCTGTTCGACGCGGCGGAGCAGGTATGAGCCAGCTGAACGAACGCATGCTCACCCTGGCCAAGCGCTTTGCCGCGCTGGGGCCGTTGGAGCAGAAAGCACTGCAGGCGCGAATGATCGAGCAGGGGTTGTCACTGGAGATGCTGCCGATCCCGCCGCGCCAGCAGGCCGACGAACTCATCCAGGCCTCCTATGCCCAGCAACGGCTGTGGTTTCTCTGGCAACTTGATGCGCAATCGAGTGCCTACAATCAACCGGCCGTGTTGCGCCTGCAAGGCGCACTGGACTGCGCGGCGCTGGGCGCTAGCCTGCAGGCGCTGATCAACCGCCATGAAGCCTTGCGCACCAATTTCGAACTGATCGACGACAGGGTCGTGCAGCGCTGTCACGCTGACCGCTCGTTGAGCTTGCAGGTGCTGGATCGCAGCGGCCTGGATGAGTCGGCTCTGCAGACCGAACTGGCCGCCTTGATTGCGCAGCCCTTTGACCTGGCAACCGATCTGTTGCTGCGTGCCACGCTGATTCGTCTGGGGCAGGACGAGCATGTGCTGGTGTTCTGTACGCACCATATCGTTACCGATGCCTGGTCGATGCCGATTCTGGTCGATGAAGTAAGCGGTCACTATGCGCGTATCAGTCAGGGCCAGGCGGGCGCGCAACCCGCGGCCTTGAGCGTGCACTATGCCGACTATGCCAAGTGGCAGCGTCTGTGGTTGCAGGCCGGGGAAGCCGATCGGCAACTGGCCTACTGGCAGGCACGGCTGGGCAGCGAACCGGTGTCGTTGGCGTTGCCGTTGGATCGCCCGCGGCCGATGCTGCGCGAGCAGCACGGCGCCCGCCACACGCTGGCGCTGGAGCCGGGCCTGGGGCAGGACTTGCGGCGCTTCGCCAGTGGCCAGGGGGCGACCCTGTTCATGGTGCTGCTGGCCGGCATCCAGGCTTTGTTGCATCGCTACAGCGCCGCAGGCACGGTGCGGGTCGGCACCCCGGTGGCAAACCGCGGCCGTGCCGAGGTCCAGCACCTGATCGGTTTCTTCGTTAACACCCAGGTGTTGCAGGCCGAGATTGAACCGTGGATGAGCTTCGAGCAACTGCTTGCCCAGGTCCGGGAACGGGTGCAGGAGGCCCAGGCCAATCAGGACCTGCCGTTCGAGCAACTGGTCGATGCCCTGCAGCCTGATCGCAGCCTTAACCAGACGCCGCTGTTTCAGGTGTTGTTCAATCACCAGGCCAGTGCTGCGCCAGCAACCGAGCGGAACCTGCCGGGCTTGCGCCTGCAGGCACTGGACAGCGGCAGCGAATCGGCCCGTTTCGACCTGACCTTCAACACCCATGAGCTGGGTAGCCAGCTGCAGGCATCGCTGGTCTACGCCGAGGATGTGTTCGACGCCGCAACCATCGAACAGATGGCCGGGCACTGGCTTAACCTGTTGCGTGCAGCGCTGGCCGAACCGCAGCGGCCATTGGGTGAACTGGCACTGCTCGCGCCGCAGCAACAGCAGGCGCTATTGGCCAGTGCGGCGCCAGCCCAAGCGCTGACGCTGCAGGGCAGTGTGCACGGGCAGATCGAGCAACAGGCCAGGTTGCATCCCGAGCGCCTGGCGCTGGTGGAGGGCGAACGACAACTGAGCTACGCCGCGCTCAACACCCGCGCCAACCAGCTGGCGCACCGCATGATTGCCCTGGGAGTCGGTGCGCAGGACAAGGTCGCGATACTTGCCGAGCGCTCGCTGGAATCGCTGGTCGCGCTGCTGGCAACGCTCAAGAGTGGGGCGGCCTATGTGCCGCTCGATCCCCAGCTGGCACCACGGCGCCTGCAGCAGATGATCGAGGCCAGTCGCTGTAGCCTGGTGCTCGGGCGCGCCGGCGCGCTGCAAGCGCTGGCGCCGTGCGCGCAACTGGCGACCCTGGCCCTTGATGATGCGCAGGCCTATGCCCCGGCGCAGCACGACCCGCAATGCCGGAGCGAGCTTGAGGCACTGGCCTATGTGATTCACACCTCCGGCTCCACTGGCCAGCCCAAAGGGGTGATGGTCAGTCATGGGGCGCTGCTGCATTACCTGCAGGGCCTGGAAGCGCGCCTGCCGCTGGCTGACGTGCAGCGGCTGGCCCTGGTCTCGACCCTGGCAGCCGACCTCGGCCATACCGTGGTGTTCGGGGCCTTGTGCCAGGGGCGGACCCTGCACCTGATCGACAGTGACCTGGCACTCGATGGCCACGGCTTTGGCCAGTACCTGCAGCAGCAGCGCATCGATGTCCTGAAAGTGGTGCCTTCGCATTTTGCCGCGCTGCTGGGCCAGGACAACCAGGCGGTCATTCCCCAGCGTTGCCTGATCCTCGGCGGCGAGTCGCCGACACCCGGGTTGCTCGAGCGTATCAAGCGCCTGGCACCGGATTGCCGGGTGTTCAACCACTATGGCCCGACCGAATGTACCGTCGGTGCGCTGGCCGGTGAGCTTGAGGGTGACACGGCCATCCACCTTGGCCGTGCGCTGCAAAACCGTCAGGCGCTGGTGCTCGATGCCGGGTTGCAATTGATGGCCAGCACTTGCCCGGGCGAGTTGTACCTGGGCGGCGCGGGTATTGCCCGCGGTTATCATGAACAGCCCGGGCTGACCGCCGAGCGTTTCGTGCCGGACCCATTCGCCGCCCAGCCCGGTGCCAGGATGTACCGCAGCGGTGATCTGGTGCGTCGTGGCGGCGATGGCCAGCTGGTGTTTATCGGTCGGGCTGACCAGCAGTTGAAGATTCGAGGCTACCGGATCGAAACCGGCGAGATCGAGGCGTGCCTACGGCGTCATCCGGCGCTGGCCGAGGCCCTGGTGATGGCCTGGCAGGAAGGCGAGCAACAGCACTTGCTGGCTTATCTGGTGCCCGTCGACCCCGCTGCAGCGCCTGCCGAGTTGAGTGCACAAGTGGCTGATGCACTGCGCGAACGCCTGCCGGCCTATATGCTGCCCAGCCGCTGGGTGGTCCTCGAACGCCTGCCGCTGACCGCCAACGGCAAGCTTGATCGCAAGGCTTTGCCCGCGCCTGTCACACCTGTGTCGGTGGCCTCCAGCCAGGGCGTCGGGACGGCCCTGGAACTGCGTTTGGCGAGTGTGTGGCAAGAGGTGTTGCGCTGCCCGCAGGTGGGGCTGGACGATAACTTCTTCGAGCTGGGTGGCGACTCCATCGTTTCCATTCAACTGGTCAGCCGTGCCCGTAGCGCCGGTATCCATTTCAGCGCCCGGGATATCTTCCAGCACCAGACCGTGCGCAGCCTGGCCGCCCAGGCGACCCAGGGCGCTGCCCGGCAGGTGGTCGAGCGCGGGGCCGAGCAAGGCGTATGTCAGCTGTTGCCGATCCAGCAGGGCTTTTTCGCCACCGACATTCCCCAGCGCCAGCACTGGAACCAGTCGATTCTGCTGCGCCCGCAGGTGGCGCTGCAGGGGCCGGTGCTGGAGCAAGCCTTGCAGGCCCTGCTGGATCAGCATGATGCCCTGCGTGCCCGCTTCGAGCCTGGCGCCGCTGGCTGGCACTGCCACCTGCAGGCGCCGGCGCCGGTGGCCGAACTACTGTGGCAGCGGCATCAGGTGAGCGCCGCCGACCTCGATAGCCTGGTCAACCAGGCGCAGCGCAGCCTGCGCCTGGACGGCGGCAGCTTGCTGCGCGCCTTGCTGGTGAACCTTGAAGACGGCAGCCAGCGTCTGCTGCTGGCGGCCCATCATCTGGTGGTCGACGGCGTGTCCTGGCGAATCCTGCTGGAAGATTTGCAAAGTGCCTACGGCCAATGCCTGGCCGGGCAGCCGCTGCAATTGCTGCCGCGCACCAGTTCGCTGCGCGAGTGGGCGCAGCGCCTGGCGCAATGGGCGCATGCGCCTGCCCAGCAGGCGCGCCTGGATTACTGGCAGGCGCAGTTGGCAGATGTTCCCGCTTCGCTGCCAGGCATGCGTTTCGCACAGGCGGCCAGCAGCGCCAGCAAACAGGTGTGCGTCACCCGCCTGGACGCTGAAACCACTAGCCGGTTGTTGCAGCAGGCCAATGGCGCCTACCGCACGCAGATCAATGACCTGCTGCTGACGGCCCTGAGCCGGGTGCTGTGCCGCTGGACCGGCCAGGCGGCGATCAACGTCCAGCTTGAAGGCCATGGCCGTGAGGAGCTGTTCGACGATGTTGACCTTTCGCGCACGGTGGGCTGGTTCACCAGCCTGTTTCCGTTGCGCCTGGCCCCTGCGTCGACGCTGGCCGACTCGATCAAGCAGATCAAGGAGCAACTGCGCGCAGTGCCACAGCGTGGTATCGGCTTCGGGGCGCTCAAATACCTCGGCCCGCAAGCTGCCCGTGAGCGCTTGCAGGGGTTGCCGACGCCGCGTATCACCTTCAACTACCTGGGCCAGGTCGACGGGGCCTTCAATGCCCAGGCGCTGTTGCTGCCCGCCACCGAGTCCAAGGGGGACGAACGCAGCCCGGAGGCGCCGCTGGGCAACTGGCTGACGGTCAGCGGCCAGGTCTACCAGGGACGCTTGAGCCTGGACTGGACCTTTAGCGACGCGATGTTCGAGCCGGCGCAGATCCAGCGCCTGGCCGATGACTATGGCGCCGAGTTGAATGCCCTGGTCGGCCATTGCCTGGCGCCCGGGCAGGGTGGCCTGACGCCCTCGGATGCGCCGCTGGCCGGGCTTGACCAGGCCGCGCTGGACGCCTTGCCGGTGGCCAGCCATCTGCTGGCGGACCTCTACCCGCTGTCGCCGATGCAACAGGGCATGCTGTTCCACTCGCTCTACCAGACCGAGACCGGGGCTTACATCAACCAGCTCGACTGTACCGTGCGCGGCCTGGACCCCGAGCGCCTGCATCACGCCTGGCAAGCCACGGTCGATGCGCACGATATCCTGCGCACCGGGTTCATCTGGCAGGGTGAGCAGGCGCAGCCGCTGCAAGCGGTCTATCGGCACGCCGAGCTGGAATTCCAGCTGCTGGACTGGCGCAGCCGCCCTGACTTGCAGGCCGCCTTGCAGGAACTGGCAGCAAGCGAGCGGGCCCGCGCTTTTGAGCTGGCCCAGGCACCGCTGATGCGCGTGGCACTGGTGCGATGCGCGCAATCGTCCTACCAGTTGATCTACACCCACCACCACATCCTCATGGACGGCTGGAGCAGCTCGCGCCTGATGGGGGAGGTGATGCAGCGCTATCAGGGCCAGGACCCAGGGCGCCCGGCGCGCTCGATTCGCGAGTACATCGGCTGGCTGCAGGAGCAGGATCCGGCAGCCGCGCAGGCGTTCTGGGAGACGCAGCTGGCTGGCCTGCAAGCGCCCACGCGGTTGCTCGATGCGATTGTCAGCAAGCCCGAGCAAGCCTCGGGCATCGGTCACTTCGACAGCTGCCTGAGCGCCGACGACAGCGAGCGGTTGAAGGGCTTTGCCCGTAGCCAGAGACTGACGTTGAATACCCTCGTGCAGGCTGCCTGGGCCTTGTTGCTGCAACGCTACACAGGGCAGGACAGCGTGTGCTTTGGTGCCACGGTATCGGGGCGTCCGGCGCAATTGCCCGGTATCGAGCAACAGGTGGGGCTGTTTATCAACACCTTGCCGGTGATCGTCAGCCCGGACCCGCAACAACCCGTAGGTGCGTGGCTGCAACAGCTGCAAGCGCTCAACCTGGCCTTGCGCGAATATGAGCACACGCCGTTGTACGAAATTCAGCGCTGGGCCGGGCGCGGTGGCGAGGCCTTGTTCGACCATATTCTGGTGTTCGAGAACTTCCCGATCGCCGAGGCCTTGCAGCAGGCGGGTGACCAGGCCCTGCAATTTGACGGGGTGCACCAACACGAGCGTACCAATTACCCGTTGACCCTGGCTGCAGGGCTGGGCGACACCTTGCAGTTCCAGTTCAGCTACGACCGTGCCGCGCTTTCTGCGTCCGCGGTAGCGGGCCTGGCCGGTCATTTGCACACCCTGCTCAGGGGGCTTGCCCAGGATCCCGGCCAAGCCCTTGGACGGTTGTCGCTGCTGGACGCCGAGCATC
Organism: Pseudomonas sp. ZL2; assembly: GCF_054788455.1. Classification (NCBI taxonomy): domain Bacteria; kingdom Pseudomonadati; phylum Pseudomonadota; class Gammaproteobacteria; order Pseudomonadales; family Pseudomonadaceae; genus Pseudomonas; species Pseudomonas sp. ZL2. The sequence continues at coordinate 328,219 of NZ_JBGOGX010000002.1, forward strand.
TGCAGCAGCGCCTGCTCGAGGACGGCGCCCTTGGCCCGCTGGTACATGAGGCCTTCGCCGCCAATGCCGCGCGCACTCCCGAGGCCATTGCGCTGATTTGTGAAGGCCAGCACTTGCGCTATGGCGAGCTCAATGCCCGGGCCAACCAGCTCGCCCACCGATTGCGCGGCGAAGGCGCCGGGCCGGAAACCCTGGTGGGGATCGCCATCGAGCGTTGCAGCGACCTGGTGGTTGCGGTGCTGGCGGTGCTCAAGTCCGGGGCGGCCTATGTGCCGCTGGACCCCGAGTACCCGGTGGAGCGCCTGAGTGCCATGGTCGCCGACAGCGGCGCCCGCTTGCTGCTGACCCGCAATGCCTTGCTGCAACGCCTGCCGGCGCTGGCCGGTTTGCAGGTGTTGAGTCTGGATGACGATCTGCAAGGCTTTGCCAGCGATGATCCGCAGACACCGCTGTTGGCCGATAACCTGGCCTACGTGATCTTCACTTCCGGTTCGACCGGCAGGCCCAAGGGTGTGGCGGTAAGTCATGCGGCGCTGGCCCGCCACACGCAAGCGGCAATCGAGATGTTGCAGCTCAGTGCCCGGGACCGGGTGCTGCAGTTCGCCACGTTCAACTTCGACCCGTTCGTTGAGCAGCTGTTTGCCAGCCTCACGGTCGGCGCGACGGTGATCATGCGCGGCGACCAGCTATGGAGCAGTGAGCGCTGGCTGCAGGAGGTCCGTAGCCAGGGAATTACCGTGGCCAACCTGAGCACCGCCTATTGGGCGACCATTGCCCGTGATCTGGCCCACGGCGGGCCGCAGGACATGGCCGCGCTGCGCCTGATGATCTGCGGTGGCGAGGCCATGTCGGCCGCCGCCCTGGCCGATTGGCGCCAGGCCCTCGCCACGCCGGTAAAACTGCTCAATGCCTATGGCCCCACCGAGGCGACGGTGACCGCCAGCGCGCATGACTGCAGCGTCTACCTCGACCCGCAGCAGACGGTACCGAGTGTGCTGCCTATCGGCCGGCCCCTGGCCGGGCGCAGGCTGTACCTGCTCGACAGCCAGGGACAACCGGCGGCGGCCGCAGTCGCCGCCGAGCTGAGTATCGGCGGCGAGTTGCTTGCCCGTGGGTACTACGGGCGCCCGGGCTTGACGGCCGAGCGCTTCATCCCCGATCCCTTTGCCGGGCCGGGGGCGCGCCAGTACCGCACCGGTGACCTGGTCTGGGCAGGCGCGGACCAGGTGCTGGGTTACCTTGGCCGGCTCGACCAACAGGTCAAGGTGCGGGGTTATCGGATCGAGCCCGGTGAAATCGAAGCCCGCCTGCTTGAGCACCCGCAGGTAGGCGAGGCGCTGGTGCAGGTGCATCAGGGGGCAACCGGCGCGCAACTGGTGGCCTACCTTGTGCCAGCTGGCGGGCAAGCCCGGCTTGCGCTCGATGCCTGCAAGGCCTGGGTCGCCGCAGCGCTGCCTGCCTATATGGTGCCGGCCCACTGGGTCATGCTCGAGCGCCTGCCGCTCAGCCCCAACGGCAAGCTTGACCGGCAGTCGCTGCCGCTGCCGGACCTGAACCAGGCCGTTGCGGCCTACCAGGCACCTCGCGATGAGTTCGAGCAACAGGTGGCGCTGATCTGGCAACAGGTTCTGCACGTCGAACAGGTCGGGCTGGCGGACAACTTCTTCGAGTTGGGTGGGCATTCGTTGCTGGCGACCCAGGTCATTGTTCGTCTGCGCGGGCAGATGGGGCTGGAGGTGCCCCTGGAAAATCTGTTCCTGGCCAGCGACCTGGCAGCGTTCTGCAGCCAGGCGCGCGGGCTGCGAAACGAGGCAAAACCCCTTGAAGACGAATTGGCTAAATCTTTGGAGGCTCTCAAACGTTTATCAAGCGCAGAGCTTGAAAAGCTGATTTCCTAAAGGAGTTTTTGACGTGCAAGAATTGATCGGTGCGGTTGGGGCATTGTCGGCAAAAGAGCGCAAGGCCCTGGCCATCATGCTCAAAGAGAAAGGTATCAATCTCTTTGCTGTTGCACCGATCTTCAAGCGGGAGGCTGGCGCACCGTTGTTGCTGTCCTACGCCCAGCAGCGCCAGTGGTTTCTCTGGCAACTGGAGCCGCAGAGCGCGGCGTACAACATCCCGGCTGCCTTGCGCTTGCGCGGGGCCCTGGACCTGCCTGCCTTGCAGGCCGCTTTCGAGGTGCTGATCGCCCGTCATGCAGCCTTGCGCACCGGCTTCGTCCAGCAAGGCGAGCAGACCCTGCAGGTGATTCGTCAGCCAGGTGATTTCAAGCTGGCGATCCAGCCTCTCGGCGAAGGCGTGGCGACCGAGACTGCCATCGAGGCCTTCCTTGCGGCGCAGTTGGGCGAGCCCTTTGATCTGGAACTGCAACCACTGCTGCGCGCGGCGGTATTGCAGGTGGCAGAAGATGAGCATGTGCTGGCGCTGGCCTTGCATCACATCATTGCCGATGGCTGGTCGATGCAGGTGCTGGTCCGTGAACTGATGCAGGTGTATGCCGGGCAGGTTCGTGGAGTGCCGGTGCAGTTGGCCGAGTTGCCTGTCGACTACGCTGACTATGCCCTGTGGCAACGTGAATGGATGGACGCCGGGGAGCGTGAGCGGCAACTCGGCTACTGGGTCGGCGAACTCGGGCGTGAGCCGCTGGTGCTCGAACTGCCCACCGATCATCCGCGGCCGCTGCGCCAGAGTTTTCGCGGTGCGCGCCTGGAGATCGATATCGATCCGGCGCTGGCGGCAGGGCTCAAGCGGCTGGCGCAACAGCACAATGTCACCGTGTTCATGTTGTTGCTGGCATCGTTCCAGACCCTGTTGCACCGCTACAGCGGCCAGCAGGCTGTGCGCGTCGGCGTGCCGGTGGCCAACCGTACCCGGGTCGAGACCGAAGGCCTGATCGGCTTTTTCGCCAACACCCAGGTACTGGCTGCGCAGTTCGACCCATTGCTGTCTTTTGCCTCCCTGCTGCAGCAGGTCAAACAGCGGGTGCTGGGTGCACAGTCGCACCAGGATCTGCCGTTCGAGCAACTGGTCGAAGCCCTGGCGCCGGAGCGCTCACTCAGTCACAACCCGTTGTTCCAGGCCATGTTCAACCACCAGGGCAGTGCGCTTCAACGCCCTGCGCCAGGCAACGACGGGCTGGGTTTGCAGGTGCAGCCCCTGGCGCGGGAGGCCAGCACGGCCCAGGTCGACCTGACGTTGGCCACCGAAGAGCACGCCCAGGGCCTGACGGCGGCACTGACCTATGCGACCGATCTGTTCAGTGCCGCCAGCGCAGAAAAAATGGCCGGCCACTGGCGCAATCTGTTGCGCGCCATCGTTGCCAACCCACAACAGGTGGTCGGTGAACTGGGCATGCTCGATGCAAACGAGCGCCAGCGCATCACCGGTGACTGGAATGCGACCGGCGTCGACTATCCGCAAGAGGTGTGCATCCATCGCCTGATCGAGGCCCAGGTGCGGCGTACACCGCAGGCGCCGGCGCTGCAGTTTGCCGGCCAGGCGCTCAGTTATGCGCAGCTCAACGCCCGGGCCAACCAGCTGGCGCGGCGGCTGGTCAGTGCCGGTGTCGGTCCCGATCAACTGGTCGGGATCGCCCTCGAACGCAGCGTGGAGATGGTGGTTGCCTTGCTCGCGGTGCTCAAGGCCGGCGGCGCTTATGTACCGCTGGATCCTGAGTATCCCCGCGAACGCCTGGCGTACATGATCGAAGACAGCGCCGTCAGCCTGGTGCTGACCAGTGCTGCGTTGATGCCGGGGTTGCCATTGCCTGCGGCTGTGCATGCCCTGGCGGTCGATGAGCTGGACCTGGCAGGCGAGGCGCAGGGTGATCTGGACATCGTCAACGATGGCGAGCACCTGGCGTACATGATCTACACCTCGGGTTCTACCGGCCGGCCGAAAGGGGCTGCCAACCGCCATCGGGCCTTGAGCAACCGCCTGTACTGGATGCAGCAGGCGTACAGCCTCGATGCCGGTGACACCGTCCTGCAAAAGACCCCGTTCAGTTTCGATGTATCGGTGTGGGAGTTTTTCTGGCCGCTGATGAGCGGCGCGCGCCTGGTCGTGGCCCAGCCGGGGGATCATCGTGATCCGTCCCGCCTGGCCCGGCTGATTCGCGAGTCCCGGGTCACCACCGTGCATTTCGTTCCGTCGATGCTGCAGGCGTTCATGCTCGATAGCGAGGCCGTCACCTGCACCAGCCTGCAGCGGATCATCTGCAGTGGTGAAGCGTTGCCGCTGGAGGTCCAGCAGCAGGTGCTGACCCAGCTGGGCCAGGCGAAACTGTACAACCTCTACGGGCCGACCGAGGCGGCAATCGACGTCACCCACTGGACCTGCCAGGCCCAGGAGCATCACAGCGTGCCGATCGGCCAGCCGATTGCCAACCTCAGCACTTTTATCCTCGACGCCGGGTTCAACCCGGTGCCGGCGGGGGTGATCGGTGAGCTGTACCTGGGTGGCGAAGGCCTGGCTCGCGGCTATCACCGCCGCCCGGGGTTGACGGCCGAGCGCTTCATCGCCAACCCGTTCGCCCGTGGGCAACGGCTGTATCGCACCGGCGACCTGGCGCGTCAGCGCGAGGATGGGGTGATCGAATATGCCGGGCGCATCGATCATCAGGTGAAGATTCGTGGCCTGCGCATCGAACTTGGCGAAATCGAGGCGCGCTTGCAGGAGCAAGCCGCTGTCAGCGAGTGCGTGGTCATTGCCGGGCAGGGCGCGACGGGGGTGCAGTTGCTGGCCTATGTGGTGGCCAGCGATGGCGCTGTGGCCATGGCCGACCAGGCCAGCCAGCAAGCCCTGGCCGATCAGCTCAAGGCTGAGCTGGGCCGGGGCCTGCCAGACTACATGGTGCCGACGCAGATGATCTTTTTGCCGGCCATGCCGCTGTCGCCCAACGGCAAGCTTGACCGCAAGGCCTTGCCTGCACCTGATCTGAATAGCGTACAGGCGGTGTACCGGGCGCCGGTCAGCGCCCAGGAACAGGCCGTGGCCGAAATCTGGCAGCAATTGCTCAAGTGCGAGCAGGTTGGCCTGGACGACGACTTCTTTGCCCTGGGTGGCCACTCCTTGCTGGCTACCCAGCTGGTCTCACGGGTGCGTCAGGCACTGGCGGTGGAGGTGGCGCTGCGCACGGTGTTCGAGCACAGCCGTTTGCAGGCCTTCGTTGCCGCGCTGTGCCAGGCGCCGAGCAGCAATCAGCTGCCGATGCAGGCCGTCGATCGCAGGGCGGGCGTGCCGTTGTCCTATGCCCAGGAGCGTCAGTGGTTTCTCTGGCAGCTCGATCCGCACAGTACCGCGTATGTGATTCCCATGGTCCTGCAGCTCGATGGCGAGCTCGATGGCGAGGCGCTTGAGCAAGCGTTCGTGACCTTGCTCGAACGGCATGAAAGCCTGCGTACCGGATTTGCCGAGCGCGATGGCCAGTGCGTGCAGCTGATCCGTGACCAGGTGGATTTCCAGGTGCGGCGCCATACCCTGGCGCAAGACGGCGATGCAACAGCGCTCAGCGACAGTTTCGTACGCCAGGCGGTGTGCAAGCCCTTTGACCTGCAGCACGACCTGCTGCTGCGTGCCGACCTGCTTGGTGTCGGCCCACAGCGCCATGTGCTGGTGGTGACTCAGCACCATATCGTGTCGGATGGCTGGTCGATGCAGGTGATGATCGACGAGTTGCTGCAGTGCTACGCCGCGCTGTGCAAGGGCCAGGTGCCGCAGTTGCCGCCTCTGCCAATCCAGTACGCCGACTACGCCGCCTGGCAGCGCCAGTGGATGGAGGCGGGTGAGCGTGAGCGGCAACTCGACTACTGGCAAGAGCAGCTCGGGCGTCAGAGTGTGGTCCTGGAGCTGCCCGCCGATCATGTCCGGCCGGTGCAGCAAAGCTTGCGCGGTGCGCGACTGGAGTTGCCGATCAGTAGTCAGTTGCATCGAGCGTTGCGCCAGTTGGCCGAGCAGCAGGGGGTGACCCTGTTCATGCTGCTGCTTGCCGCCTACCAGACACTGTTGTTCCGTTATAGCGGGCAGTCGCGCATTCGTGTCGGGGTGCCGATCGCCAACCGTAACCGCCTGGAAACCGAGCGCCTGATCGGCTTTTTCGTCAACACCCAGGTGTTGCAAGCCGACCTTGATGGCCAGCAAGGCTTCGACGAATTGCTCAAGCAAGTGCGTCAGGTCACCTTGCAAGCCCAGGAACATCAGGACTTGCCGTTCGAACAACTGGTCGATGCCCTGCAGCCGGAGCGCAGCCTCAGCTATAGCCCGTTGTTCCAGGTGATGTATAACCACCAGGCCGAGCAGGTTGCAGGTGCGCAGCGTGGCGGTGGCCCGCTCGACCTGCAGATCACTAGCCTCGGTTGGTCGGGCGAGAATGCCCAGTTCGACCTGACCCTGAGCACGCACGAGAGTGCCGATAGCCTGGCGGCTTCGTTCACCTATGCCACCGACCTGTTCGAAGCCGGTACTGTCCAGCGTATGGCAGACCATTGGCTGCGCCTGCTGCAGGCCATTGTCCAGGCACCGGGACAGGCCCTGGGTGAGCTGCCATTGCTCGCCGTTCACGAGCGTGACCAGCTGTTTGCCCTGAACCCGGCGCGTGAACCCTTCGATGCCGATAGCTGCATCGACCAGCTGATCGCCCAGCGTGCCCAGGCTGCACCGCAGGCCCTGGCCCTGATCGACGGTGAACAGTCCTATTCCCACGGCTGGCTGCAAAGCCGCGCCAACCGTCTGGCCCACCGCCTGATCGAACTGGGCGTCGGCCCCGAGGTGCGGGTCGGCGTGGCCATGGCGCGCAGTGCCGAGCTGGTGGTGGCCCTGCTGGCAGTGCTCAAGGCCGGCGGCACCTATGTGCCACTGGACCCGGACTACCCGCGCGAACGGCTCAGCTACATGCTCGAAGACAGCCAGGCGCAAGTGCTGCTGACCCAGGCCGGGGTGCTCGAGGCCTGGCCGGACGACATCGTCACCGTGCTGGTCGAAGATGATGCCCGCTACCCCGACACCCCGCCGGCACCGCGGGCCACGGCGCAGAACCTCGCCTATGTGATCTACACCTCCGGCTCCACCGGCATGCCCAAGGGCGTGGCCATCGCCCACCGCAACGTCGCGGCCCTGGCGCACTGGTCGCAGCAGGTCTACCGCGCTGAAGACATCCAGGGCGTGCTGGCCTCGACCTCGGTGTGCTTCGACCTGTCGGTCTGGGAGATCTTCGTCACCCTGGCCAATGGCGGTTTCCTGGTCATGGCCCGCAACGCCCTGGAACTGCCACAGTTGCCAGCCCGCGAGCAGGTGCGCCTGATCAACACCGTGCCGTCGGCGATTGCCGCCTTGCAGCGTGCCGGCGAAATCCCGGCGAGCGTTAAAATCATCAACCTGGCCGGCGAGCCGCTCAAGCAGGCGCTGGTCGAAGCACTGTACGCCGAGACCGCGGTGGAGCAGGTCTATGACCTGTACGGGCCGTCGGAAGACACCACCTATTCGACCTTCAGCCGCCGCCAGGCCGGTGGCCAGGCCAACATCGGCCGGCCATTGTTCAACACCGCCAGCTACCTGCTCGACGCCCAGCTGCAAGCGGTGCCGCAGGGGGTGGCCGCCGAGCTGTACCTGGCCGGCGACGGCCTGACCCGCGGCTACCTGCTGCGCCCGGGGCTGACCGCCGAGAAGTTCGTGCCCAACCCGTACGGGCCGCCGGGCGAGCGCATGTACCGCAGCGGCGACCTGACCCGCTACCGCGCCGACGGCGTGCTGGAGTATATCGGCCGCATCGACCACCAGGTCAAGGTTCGCGGTTTTCGTATCGAACTGGGCGAGATCGAGGCGCGCCTGCTCCAGCAACCGGCGGTGCGCGAAGCGGTGGTGCTGGCGGTCGACGGCGCCAGCGGCCAGCAACTGGTGGGCTACGTGGTGGCCAGCCAGGGGCTCGATGCCGAGCAGCTCAAGGCCGGCCTGCGCCAGCACCTGCCGGACTACATGGTGCCGGTGCACCTGCTGCAGCTTGAACAACTGCCACTGACCCCCAACGGCAAGCTCGACCGCAAGGCCTTGCCGATGCCGGACCTGAGCCAGCTGCAAGCCGCCTACGTGGCTCCGCACAGCGACCTGGAGCAGCGCATCGCCGCCATCTGGCAGGACGTGCTGAAGCTGGAACGGGTCGGCCTGAGCGACAACTTCTTCGAACTGGGCGGCGACTCGATCATCTCGATCCAGGTGGTCAGCCGGGCGCGTCAGGCGGGCATTCATTTCACTCCCAAGGCACTGTTCCAGCACCAGACCGTACAGGGCCTGGCGACGGTGGCGAGCCTCGGGGCCAGCGGCCTTGCGGTCGACCAGAACCGGATCGAAGGGGCGAGCACGCTGCTGCCGATCCACCGGGTGTTCTTCGACGAAGTGCAGGTCGAGCGCCATCACTGGAACCAGTCGGTGCTGCTCAAACCGCACCAGTTGCTGGACGGCGCGGTGCTGGAGCAAGCCTTGCAGGCGCTGCTGGAACAGCACGATGCGCTGCGCCTGGGCTTTGTCGAAAACCACGGCGAGTGGCAGGCGACCTACCATGGCCTGCCGAACCACAGCGTGCTGTGGCAGCGCGAGGTCGCCGATGCCGAGGCGCTGGAACAACTCGGCCAGCAGGCCCAGCGCAGCCTTGACCTGAACAACGGCCCGCTGCTGCGTGCGGTGCTGGCGACCCTGGGCAATGGCGAGCAACGCCTGCTGCTGGTGATCCATCACCTGGCGGTGGACGGCGTGTCGTGGCGGATCATTTTCGAAGACCTGCAGCAGGCTTACGAGCAACTGCGCGAGGGCCAGGTGGTGCAACTGCCGGCCCGCACCCACAGCGTGCGTGACTGGGCCCAGCGCCTGCAGGCCTATGCCCTGAGCACTGAAGTCCAGGCCCAGCGCAGCTACTGGCAGGCGCAACTGGCCGGGGTGCAGACGGCGCTGCCGGGCGCCCGAGCGGACGCCAGCCTGGCCAACCGGCATGCTCGCTCGGTGCACAGCCGCTTGTCGCCGGAACTGACCCGGCGCCTGCTGCAGGAAGCGCCGGCGGCCTACCGCACCCAGGTCAACGACCTGTTGCTCAGCGCCCTGGCGCGGGTGATCGGGCGCTGGAGCGGCCAGGCCGATACCCTGATCCAGCTCGAAGGCCATGGCCGTGAAGAGTTGTTCGACGACCTCGACCTGACCCGCACCGTCGGCTGGTTCACCAGCTTGTTCCCACTGCGCATCAGCGCCAGCGACGCCCTGGGCAGCAGCATCCAGCAGGTCAAGGAACAGCTGCGCGCGATCCCGGACAAGGGCCTGGGCTGGGGCGCCTTGCGCTACCTCGGCGACAGCGCCAGCCGCGAGAGCCTGGCGGCGCTGCCGGTGCCACGGATCACCTTCAACTACCTGGGCCAGTTCGACGCCAGCTTCGATGCCGAAGAGGGGGCGCTGTTCGTGCCGGCGGCCGAAGCGGTGGGGCCGGACCAAAGCCCGCAGGCCAACCTGGGCAACTGGCTGAGCCTGAACGGCCGGGTGTATGCCGGCGAGTTCAGCCTGGGCTGGCGCTTCAGCCGGGAGATGTTCGACGAAGCCACGGTGCAGCGCCTGGCCGACGACTATGTTGCCGAGCTGCAGGCACTGATCGAGCACTGCTGTGAGCTGAAGGTACGCTCGGCGACGCCGTCGGACTTCCCCCTGGCCGGGCTCAGCCAGGCCCAGCTCGAGCAACTGCCGGTGGCCCTGGAGCAGGTCGAGGACATCTACCCACTGTCGCCGATGCAGCAGGGCATGCTCTTTCATACCTTGTATGAACAGCGCGGTGACTACATCAACCAGATGCGTCTGGACGTGGAAGGGCTGGATGTCGAGCGCTTCCGTAGCGCCTGGCAGGCAAGCGTCGATGCCCATGACATTCTGCGCAGCGGCTTTGTCTGGCAAGGTGAGCTGGAGCGCCCGCTCCAGGTGATTCGCAAGTCCTTGCCCCTGGCCTTCGAGGTGCAGGACTGGCAGGCGCGCGCGGATGTGCCAGAGGCCCTCGACGCGCTGGCCAACGCCGAGCGCCAACGTGGTTTTGATCTGGCCGAGCCGCCGCTGCTGCGGCTGTTGCTGGTACAGCTGAGTGCGCAGCACTACCACCTGATCTATACCAGCCACCACATCCTGATGGATGGCTGGAGCAACTCACGGCTGATGGGGGAAGTGCTGCAGCGCTATCGCCAGCAGCCGGTGAGTCGCCCGGCCGGTCGTTACCGCGATTACATCGGCTGGTTGCAGGCACAGGACGCAGCGCTCAGCGAGCAATTCTGGACCGCCCAGGTGCGTGAACTGCAGGTGCCGACCCGCCTGGCCCAGGCCTTGCCACACCAGGCTGACGGTGCCACAGGCCAGGCCGAGCACTTCGCCGAACTGGCGCCGCAAGCGACTCGCCGTCTGAGTGATTTCGCCCGCCAGCAGAAGGTCACCATGAACACCCTGGTGCAGGCCGCCTGGGCCTTGCTGCTGGCACGCTACAGCGGCCAGCAGACGGTCGCCTTCGGCGCCACGGTGTCTGGCCGACCGGCTGAGCTCAAAGGGGTGGAGCAGCAGTTGGGCCTGTTCATCAACACCTTGCCGGTGGTGACCCACCTGGATGCCGGGCAGCCGCTGGCGCAGTGGCTGCAACAGTTGCAGCAACAGAACCTTGCGCTGCGTGAACACGAACACACCGCCTTGTTTGACGTGCAGCGCTGGGCCGGTCTGGGCGAGGGCCTGTTCGACACTCTCCTGGTGTTCGAGAACTTCCCGATTTCCGAAGCCTTGCAACAAGGTGCACCAGAGGGCCTGCGCTTCAGTGAGGTGCGCAACCAGGAACAGACCAGTTTCCCGCTGACCCTGGCGGTGGTTCATGCCCAGAGCCTGGTACTGCACCTGAGCTATGACACGGCGCTGTTCAGCGCGGCCCAGGTACAACGCTTTGGCGTGCAGGTGCTGCAGTTGCTGGAACGAATGATTACCCAGGCCGGGCAGCCGTTGGGTGAGTTGCAGATACTGGGCGATGACGAGCAGCAGTTGCAGTTGCATGGCTGGAATCCGCCGGCCGCAGCTTTTGCCAGTGACCGTTGCATCGACCAGCTGATCGCCCAGCGTGCCGAGGCCGCACCGCAAGCCCTGGCCCTGATTGACGGCGAACACTCCTATTCCCACGCCTGGCTGCAAACCCGCGCCAACCGCCTGGCCCACCGCCTGATCGAACTGGGCGTCGGCCCCGAGGTGCGGGTCGGTGTGGCCATGGCGCGCAGTGCCGAGCTGGTGGTGGCCCTGCTGGCAGTGCTCAAGGCCGGCGGCACCTATGTGCCACTGGACCCGGACTACCCGCGCGAACGGCTCAGCTACATGCTCGAAGACAGCCAGGCGCAAGTGCTGCTGACCCAGGCCGGGGTGCTCGAGGCCTGGCCGGACGACATCGTCACCGTGCTGGTCGAAGATGATGCCCGCTACCCCGACACCCCGCCGGCACCGCGGGCCACGGCGCAGAACCTCGCCTATGTGATCTACACCTCCGGCTCCACCGGCATGCCCAAGGGCGTGGCCATCGCCCACCGCAACGTCGCGGCCCTGGCGCACTGGTCGCAGCAGGTCTACCGCGCTGAAGACATCCAGGGCGTGCTGGCCTCGACCTCGGTGTGCTTCGACCTGTCGGTCTGGGAGATCTTCGTCACCCTGGCCAATGGCGGTTTCCTGGTCATGGCCCGCAACGCCCTGGAACTGCCACAGTTGCCAGCCCGCGAGCAGGTGCGCCTGATCAACACCGTGCCGTCGGCGATTGCCGCCTTGCAGCGTGCCGGCGAAATCCCGGCGAGCGTTAAAATCATCAACCTGGCCGGCGAGCCGCTCAAGCAGGCGCTGGTCGAAGCACTGTACGCCGAGACCGCGGTGGAGCAGGTCTATGACCTGTACGGGCCGTCGGAAGACACCACCTATTCGACCTTCAGCCGCCGCCAGGCCGGTGGCCAGGCCAACATCGGCCGGCCATTGTTCAACACCGCCAGCTACCTGCTCGACGCCCAGCTGCAAGCGGTGCCGCAGGGGGTGGCCGCCGAGCTGTACCTGGCCGGCGACGGCCTGACCCGCGGCTACCTGCTGCGCCCGGGGCTGACCGCCGAGAAGTTCGTGCCCAACCCGTACGGGCCGCCGGGCGAGCGCATGTACCGCAGCGGCGACCTGACCCGCTACCGCGCCGACGGCGTGCTGGAGTATATCGGCCGCATCGACCACCAGGTCAAGGTTCGCGGTTTTCGTATCGAACTGGGCGAGATCGAGGCGCGCCTGCTCCAGCAACCGGCGGTGCGCGAAGCGGTGGTGCTGGCGGTCGACGGCGCCAGCGGCCAGCAACTGGTGGGCTACGTGGTGGCCAGCCAGGGGCTCGATGCCGAGCAGCTCAAGGCCGGCCTGCGCCAGCACCTGCCGGACTACATGGTGCCGGTGCACCTGCTGCAGCTTGAACAACTGCCACTGACCCCCAACGGCAAGCTCGACCGCAAGGCCTTGCCGATGCCGGACCTGAGCCAGCTGCAAGCCGCCTACGTGGCTCCGCACAGCGACCTGGAGCAGCGCATCGCCGCCATCTGGCAGGACGTGCTGAAGCTGGAACGGGTCGGCCTGAGCGACAACTTCTTCGAACTGGGCGGCGACTCGATCATCTCGATCCAGGTGGTCAGCCGGGCGCGTCAGGCGGGCATTCATTTCACTCCCAAGGCACTGTTCCAGCACCAGACCGTACAGGGCCTGGCGACGGTGGCGAGCCTCGGGGCCAGCGGCCTTGCGGTCGACCAGAACCGGATCGAAGGGGCGAGCACGCTGCTGCCGATCCACCGGGTGTTCTTCGACGAAGTGCAGGTCGAGCGCCATCACTGGAACCAGTCGGTGCTGCTCAAACCGCACCAGTTGCTGGACGGCGCGGTGCTGGAGCAAGCCTTGCAGGCGCTGCTGGAACAGCACGATGCGCTGCGCCTGGGCTTTGTCGAAAACCACGGCGAGTGGCAGGCGACCTACCATGGCCTGCCGAACCACAGCGTGCTGTGGCAGCGCGAGGTCGCCGATGCCGAGGCGCTGGAACAACTCGGCCAGCAGGCCCAGCGCAGCCTTGACCTGAACAACGGCCCGCTGCTGCGTGCGGTGCTGGCGACCCTGGGCAATGGCGAGCAACGCCTGCTGCTGGTGATCCATCACCTGGCGGTGGACGGCGTGTCGTGGCGGATCATTTTCGAAGACCTGCAGCAGGCTTACGAGCAACTGCGCGAGGGCCAGGTGGTGCAACTGCCGGCCCGCACCCACAGCGTGCGTGACTGGGCCCAGCGCCTGCAGGCCTATGCCCTGAGCACTGAAGTCCAGGCCCAGCGCAGCTACTGGCAGGCGCAACTGGCCGGGGTGCAGACGGCGCTGCCGGGCGCCCGAGCGGACGCCAGCCTGGCCAACCGGCATGCTCGCTCGGTGCACAGCCGCTTGTCGCCGGAACTGACCCGGCGCCTGCTGCAGGAAGCGCCGGCGGCCTACCGCACCCAGGTCAACGACCTGTTGCTCAGCGCCCTGGCGCGGGTGATCGGGCGCTGGAGCGGCCAGGCCGATACCCTGATCCAGCTCGAAGGCCATGGCCGTGAAGAGTTGTTCGACGACCTCGACCTGACCCGCACCGTCGGCTGGTTCACCAGCTTGTTCCCACTGCGCATCAGCGCCAGCGACGCCCTGGGCAGCAGCATCCAGCAGGTCAAGGAACAGCTGCGCGCGATCCCGGACAAGGGCCTGGGCTGGGGCGCCTTGCGCTACCTCGGCGACAGCGCCAGCCGCGAGAGCCTGGCGGCGCTGCCGGTGCCACGGATCACCTTCAACTACCTGGGCCAGTTCGACGCCAGCTTCGATGCCGAAGAGGGGGCGCTGTTCGTGCCGGCGGCCGAAGCGGTGGGGCCGGACCAAAGCCCGCAGGCCAACCTGGGCAACTGGCTGAGCCTGAACGGCCGGGTGTATGCCGGCGAGTTCAGCCTGGGCTGGCGCTTCAGCCGGGAGATGTTCGACGAAGCCACGGTGCAGCGCCTGGCCGACGACTATGTTGCCGAGCTGCAGGCACTGATCGAGCACTGCTGTGAGCTGAAGGTACGCTCGGCGACGCCGTCGGACTTCCCCCTGGCCGGGCTCAGCCAGGCCCAGCTCGAGCAACTGCCGGTGGAACTGGAGCAGGTCGAGGATATCTACCCGCTGTCGCCGATGCAGCAGGGCATGCTGTTCCATACCCAGGAAGGCAATGGTGCCGACCTGTATATCAACCAGATCAGTGTCCAGGTCGAAGGCCTCGACAGCGCTCGCTTCGAAGCGGCCTGGAACCAGGTGATCGAACGGCACGAGATCCTGCGCACTGGCTTCTGCAATAGCGCAACCCTTGAGCAGCCCTTGCAGTTGGTCTACAAGCAGGCGCGTATGCCGATCAACTGCCTGGACTGGCGTGACCGCGAGGTGACCCAGGAGCAACTGCAGGCCCTGGCGGCCGCCGAATGCGCCAGAGGCTTCGACCTGCCGAGCGCGCCGTTGACCCGCCTGGCCCTGGTACAGACCGGCGCCGACCAGCACCAGTTGATCTGGACCAGCCACCACATCCTGATGGACGGCTGGAGCAATTCGCGCTTGCTCGGTGAAGTGCTCCAGGCCTATGCCGGGCAGGCACTGCCAATGCGCCAAGGGCGCTACCGCGACTATATCGACTGGCTGCAGCGCCAGTCAGCGGTCAGCCGCCAGGCGTTCTGGCAGGAGCGCCTGCGCGAACTTGAAGGGCCAACCCTGCTGGCCAGCAGTATCGGCCCGCAACCGGCGCCCGGCTTGCAGGGCCATGATGCGTTGTACCTGAAATGGGACGAAGCGCAGACCCAGGTATTCAAGGCCGCTGCACAGCGCCTGCGCGTCACCCCCAACACCCTGGTACAGGCCGCCTGGCTGTTGCTGCTGCAGCGTTACAGCGGCCAGCAGACGGTCAGTTTCGGTGCGGTGGTCGCCGGTCGACCGGCCTCCCTGGCCGGGGCCAACGAAATGCTCGGCTTGTTCATCAACACCTTGCCGATCATCCAGACCGTGCAACCTGAGGTCAGTGTCCACCAGTGGCTGACGCAGCTGCAGGCCTACAACCTGGAAGCCCGTGACCATGAACAGACGGCGCTGGCCGATATCCAGCGCTGGGCCGGGCAGGGTGGGCAGGCCCTGTTCGATAGCATTATCGTGTTTGAAAACTACCCGGTGGACGAGCGCTTGCAACAAGGCAGCGAGACCGGCCTGCGCTTTGGCAAGACCAGTGGCCGCGATGTCACCAACTACGCCATGGACCTGGCCGTCAGCCTCAATGCCACGCTGTCGATCGAGTTCCTCTACCTGCGCGAGCGTTTTACGCCGCAAGCCTGCGCACAACTCATGCAAGGCTTCGAGAACCTGCTGCGGGCCTTGCTCGACCAGCCGCACGCGACAGTCGGCAGTCTTGGCCTGCTTGACGATGCCGGGCTGCATGCCCTGCAACAGCGCAATGCCCTGCCGCAGGCGGGCCAGGCCCAGGCCCTGAGCGAGGCGATTGCCACCCAGGCCCGGCTGCGTCCGGATGCCGTGGCGGTGGTCTGCGCCGATCAGCAACTGACCTATGCCGAGCTGGAACAACGTGCCTCGCTGCTGGCCCAGCATCTGATGGCCCAGGGGGTGGGACCGGAAGTCTTTGTCGGCGTGGCGCTGGAGCGTTCGGTCGAGGTGATCGTGGCGTTCTATGCCGTGATGAAGGCCGGCGGCGCCTATGTGCCGCTGGACATCGACTACCCGCGCGAACGCTTCGACTGGATCATCGAGGACTCGGCCATGGCCGTGCTCATCACCCAGCGCAGCGTCCGTGAGCGGCTGGGGGACGCCCGGGTGCCGGTGCTGCTGGAACTGGACCAACTGACCTTGCAGCCCGATGCGCCGCAACGGCCATGGCCACGCGCCGAAGCCGACAACCTGGCGTACCTGATCTATACCTCCGGCTCTACCGGCAAGCCCAAGGGCGTTGCCGTGGCCCGCGGCCCGATTGCCATGCATTGCCGGGCCATTGCCGAGCGTTACGCCATGAACACGCAAACACGCGAGCTGTTGTTCATGTCGTTCGCCTTTGACGGTGCCCAGGAGCGCTGGCTGTCGACCCTGCTGTGCGGCGGGTGCCTGATCGTGCGCGACAATCAGCTGTGGACAGCCGAACAAACCTTCAATGCCCTGCACGAGCAGGCGATCACTATCGCCTGTTTCCCGCCGGCTTACCTGCAGCAACTTGCCGAGTATGCCGAAGGCCGCGTGCCGCCGGCGGTGCAGGTGTACTGCTTTGGGGGGGATGCGGTGGCCGAGGCCAATTTCGAGCGGGTCAAACGCACGCTCAAACCGCGCTACCTGACCAACGGCTACGGCCCGACCGAGACCGTGGTCACGCCACTGCTGTGGAAAGTCGACGCCAACGCCCAGTGCAACGCCGCCTACGCGCCGATCGGCACACGGGTCGGCGAGCGCACCCTGTATGTGCTCGACAGCCAGCTCAACCCGCTGCCAATGGGCGCCGCCGGTGAGCTGTACATCGGTGGCCAAGGGCTTGCCCGTGGCTACCATGCACGCCCGGGGCTGAGTGCCGAGCGCTTCGTCGCCGATCCGTTCAGCAGCGAGGGTGGCCGCCTCTACCGCACCGGCGACCTGGTGCGCCAACGCGAGGACGGCGTGTTCGATTACCTCGGGCGTCTTGACCATCAAGTGAAGATTCGCGGCTTTCGCATCGAGCTGGGTGAAATCGAGGCGCGTCTGCGTGAGCAGGAGAGTGTCCGCGATGCGGTCGTGGTCGCGCGCCGCAATGCCCATGGCAACCAGTTGATCGCCTATGTGGTGGCCAACAGCGTGGCCGGGCTAGAGAAGCGCTTGCGCGGTGCGCTGCAGCAGGTGCTGCCGGACTATATGGTGCCAAGCCGGATCCTGGTGCTCGATGCCTTGCCGCTGAGCCCCAATGGCAAGGTCGAGCGCAAGGCGCTGCCGGACCCGGAGGCCATCGAACGCAAATACGTGGCGCCGCGCAACGAGCTGGAACAGGCGCTGGTGCAGATTTGGCAGGAAGTCCTGGAGGTCGAACAGCTCGGTATCACCGACAACTTCTTCGAGCTCGGTGGTGATTCGCTGCGTATTCTCAAGGTCTTGAGCAAGGTCCGTAGTCGTCCCGCGCTGGGTTTCGAGCTCAAGCTGCGGGACATGATGAACAGCCCGAGCATTGCTCAGCTCAGCGGCTATGAACCGGCGCAGGAGCAAGGGCTCGACCCGTTGCTGTTGCTCAATGCTCGCTGCCCGCAGGTGCCGCCGTTGTTCTGCCTGCATGCCGGTTTCGGCACGGTGTTCGACTACGAGCCGCTGGCCCGTCAGCTGGATGGGCAGTGCAGTGTCTATGGTCTGCAATGCCGAATGTTGCTGGACCGGGACTGGCAGGACGAATCGCTGCCGGCCATGGCCATTGATTACGCCCAGTACATTCGCCAGAAACAGCCGCAAGGCCCTTACCGCTTGCTGGGTTGGTCGTTGGGTGGCGCCCTGGCGTTGCTGGTGGCCGATGAACTGGTACGCCAGGGCCAGCAGGTAGCGTTCGTTACCCTGGTCGACAGCTTCATCCCATCGGCGCAACCGGTCGCGCCCACCAGCGATTACACCGGCGAGCTGCAGGCCTTCCTGGCCGTGGCCTTGCAGCGCGAGGTGCACAGCCTGCCCGCGCTGACCTGCCAGGCCCCGTTGCAGTACCCGGCGTTGCTGGAGCTGGTCGGCAGCTTGCAGCAAGGCGCTGAACCTGGAATGGGCTTTGATGCACAGGACCTGGCCCATGGCTTCATGGTCGCCATGCGCTTGAAGGCCTTGAGCGAGCAACTGCAGACGCTGCCTGAGGTGAGCGCCCCGGTCCATTGCTGGTGGGCGGGCGAGCCGCAGGGCACCGATGTCGAGCGCTTCGAGCAGGGCCTGACGAACCGGCAAGAGCGGCAAGTGCTGGCTACCCGTCACGATGAGATTCCACGTCATCCGGCCTTGTTGCAGTCTCTGCGCGATCAATTGTGCAGCCTGGAAGCAATCGACGGCTGAGTCTTCCCGGGCCCTGCTTGCAGGGCCCGTTTTTCACTTTATTGAAGGATACGATGATGCATGTGCATCCTGACCTGGCGGCGTTTCTCGAACTGGCCGAGCTGGGCCGGCTGACCGGGAGCAACCGGCCTCTGCATGAATTGCCGGTGACCCAGGCCCGCGAAGTGTTCGAACAGGCTTCGGCGGTGCTCGACCCGACGCCGCCGGCGCTACTGACTGTCAGCGAACTGACCCTGCCGGCGCGGGATGGGGTGTTGTTGCCGGCGCGCCTGTACCGCCGGCCGGGCAGCGACAGCAAGCCGTTACCGGTGCTGTTTTACCTGCATGGCGGTGGTTACGTGGTCGGCAGCCTCGACTCCCATGATTCGGTGTGCCGGCGCCTGGCGGCCAGCGGCCGCTTCGCGGTGTTCGCGCCATCCTATCGGCGCGCGCCGGAACATGGGTTTCCGGTACCGCTCAACGATACGCTCGACGCGGCCAACTGGCTGGCGACGCAAGCCGCTGCGCTGCAACTGGACAGCCAGCAGGTGATCTTCATCGGCGACAGCGTTGGCGCCTCGCTGGCCAGCGTGCTGAGCCTGACCGCCGTGCACCACCGCGATCAATTGAACCTTGCACCGCGGGCGCAGATGCTCCTGTACCCGGTGACCGACCTGTCCCGTGAGCGTGACTCGCACCGCACCTACGCTGAAGGCTACTTGCTGGAAACCGCCACCTTGCGCTGGTTCTATCGCCAGTACCTGGGGGCGCATGGCTCGGCGACGGACTGGCGGGTTTCACCGCTGCTGCACCCGGACCCGCGCGGCTTGCCGCCTACCTACCTGGCGGTGGCGGGTTTCGACCCGTTGCACGATGAAGGCCTGGCCTATGCCCAGGCTCTGGAGCAGGCCGGGGTTGCGCTGACCCTGCGCCGGGTCGAGGACATGACCCATGACTACCTGCGCATGTCAGGGATGGTGGCGGATGTCGAGGCTATTTACGCCGAGCTTGAGAACTGGGCGCTGAACCAGTTGGGCTGAAGGTGCGGGCAAAAAAAGGTTGTTCATGGAATCCTGGGTTGGGGGGGGCGCGAGTTTATCCATTCGGTGTGGGGCTGCTGCTGGCCCCTTCCGCCTTTACGGCGGGTCCCTTTTGTCTTGGCAAAAGGAACCAAAACCGCTTGCTCCTGCATACGGCCCTACGCTGCGCTTCGGGAGTCGCCTTTCGCGGCGCCTGGAAGTACGTGCATGAAGATCAAGATCAACATCAAGATGAAGCAAGTCGGTCCTCGCTTCAGCGTCAGCTTGGCGCCGCCATAATCTGCTTTCGCAGATACGTCAGTGCAGGCGCCGCCCGTAACTTCGCGACTTCAGGAGGCTGAGCGTAGGTGTCTGGAGGGGGCTGGTGCGTAGCACCCTTCGGCCCAGGCCGAAGTCGCGAGACGTAGACTTGGCGAAGCAAGTCGTAGGCCGCGATGCCCCTGGAAGGCACCGTAGCGAAGGAACCCGGAGCGCAGCGTAGGGCCGTATGCTGGAGCGAGCGGTTTTGGTTCCTTTTGCCAAGACAAAAGGGACCCGCCGTAAGGGCGGAAGGGGCCGGCAGCAGCGCCACATTGAATGGATAAGCTAGAAACCTCAACATCCCAACCCAACCCAAGGATCATAGCCCCCGGCAACCCGTGAAGAACCCAAAAAAAAACCCCCTGTACAGGGGGCTTTTGTCTGTCAGGACTTCACCACTTGTAGCTGACTTCGGCGACGACCGAACGGCCTTCACCCATGTTGCACGCCAGCGAGAAGAAGCACGAGGCGACATAGTACTTGTCGGTCAGGTTGTTGACGTTGACGCTGGCCTGGGCCCCGCGCAGGCTCGGGTCGAGCTTGCCCAGGTCGTAACGCACGGCGGCGTCATACAAGGTGTAGGAGGGCACCTTGAAGGTGTTCATGGCATCGCCGTAGGTGGAACCGGTGTACCGGGCGCCGACACCGATGCTCAGGCCTTGCAGCGGATCGAAGGGGAAGCTGTAGTCGGCCCAGACCGAGGCCAGCTTGGCCGGCACTTTGAACGGCTGCTTGCCTTCGTTGCCGCTGTTGCTCTTGGTCACTTCCACGTCGCTGTAGGAGAACGAGCCGGTGAGCTTGAGGTCCTCGGCGACGGTGGTGATGGCTTCGAACTCGACACCTTTGGAACGCACTTCGCCGGTCTGGATGCTGTAGCCGATGAACTCGGCGTCCGGCGTCAGGGCATTCTGTTTGGTCAGGTCGTACACCGACAAGGTCAGTTGCGTCTCGGTGCCCGGTGGCTGGTAACGAATGCCCGCTTCGTACTGCTTGCCGGTTTCCGGTTCGAAGGTCTTGCTGCCGCGTTGCGGCGCTCCGGTACCGGCGATCGGGTTGAACGATTCGGAATAGCTCACATAGGGGGCGAAACCGTTGTCGAACAGGTACACCAGGCCGGCGCGGCCGGTGAAGGCATCCCAGTCCTGGTCAGCAGTTTCGACGTCGGTGAAGCGGTCTTCGGTGCGGTTGCGTGCGTAGTCCTGGCGACCGCCGAGGGTCAGCACCCAGCGATCCCATTTCATCTGGTCCTGGAAGTAGTAACCGACCTGGGTATTGCGCTGCACGGTATTGACCCAGGCGGTGTAGACCGAGGTGTCGACCGGGGCACCGTAGCTGGGATCGAACACGTTGATCGGCGTGGCGCGTCCCCAGCGTTCGTTACGGATCGACTTGCTCCAGCTGTAGTCCACGCCCATCAGGGTGGTGTGCGCGATCGGGCCGGTGTCGAAGCGTGCCTGCAGCTGGTTGTCGACCGTGAACAGATCGCCATAGGCATGGCGGATCTGGTAGTCGCGGTTTACCGAAGCGTTGGGTACGCCGTCGGGGCCGGTGACCAGCCCGCTGACCCGGGCCAGGTAGTTTTCCTGGTTGTCGAAAGTACTCCAGCGCAGGTTCTGGCGGACCGTCCAGGTGTCGTTGAACTCGTGGCTGAACTCGTAGCCCAGCGAGGTGCTTTCGACTTCTTCGGTGTCAAAGCCGGGTTCACCGATGAAGCGATCCATGGGCACCTTGCCGTACGGGCTGCTGCCGTTGACGGCGGCCCAGGGAATGGTGGTCGGGGCCAGGGCCTTGTTCTTCTGGTAGGCCGTGAGCACGGTCAGGCTGGTCTGCTCGTTCGGCCGCCAGGTCAGGCTCGGCGCCACGTAGGCACGGTCGTCGTCGGTATGGTCGTAGACGCCATCGGCTTCGCGGCCAAGGCCGACCAGGCGATACGACAGGGTCTTGTCTTCGTTGAGCGGGCCGCTGATGTCAAAGTTGGCCTGGCGACGATGACCGCTACCGCCGGAAATGGCGACTTCGCCACGCTCATAGTCGGTCGGGCGCTTGGAGATCGAGTTGACCATGCCGCCGGGCTCGTTCTGCCCGAAGAGGATCGAGGTCGGGCCCTTGAGTACCTCGACCCGCTCCATGCCGTAGGGCTCTTCGCCGATCATGCCGAAGAAACCCAGGGGGCGCAGGCGCAAGCCATCGCGGTAGGTGAACGAGATGGCATAGCCGCGCAGGAAAATGTTGTCGGCTGCGTTGCTCGCACCACCGGAGTCGGCACGCACGCCGGAGGTGTAGCTCAGGGCCTGGGACAGGCGCTGGGCACCGAGGTCGTCCATGCGCTCGCGGGTAATGACCGAGATGGCCTGCGGGTTTTCCAGGATCGGCGTATCGGTCTTGGTGCCGGTCAGGGTGCGGCGGGCGATATAGCCGGGAGTTTCACCGTAGGGTGAGTCGGAGACCAGGGTCGAGGAGATGACACTGGCATCCAGGTTCAATGCACCATCGTCGGTCTTGGCCAGCAGGGTCAGGGTGTTGCCATCGAGGGAGTAGCGCAGCGACGTGCCGTTGAACAGTTGCTGGACTGCCTGGGCCACGCTCAAGCGCCCCTGTACCCCCTGGGTACGCAGGCCCTGGACCGAATCAGGGCTGTAGAGCACCTGCAGGTTGGTCTGTTCGGCCAGTTGGTTGAGCGCTGCCGTCATCGACTGGGCAGCAATGTTGAAATCGTATTGCTGGGTCTGCGCCTGAGCTTGTACCGGTGCAGCGACGGTCATCCCCAGGACCACTGCGGCAACCGGCGCCTTGAGGTAATGCCTCAGCAGCAAGGCGTGGGTGAGGGGTGTAAGTGAATGGCGAACCTGCACGAATGAATGCTCCCAAGGTGGCAAGTGGTAATAATTTTTATTAACTTTCAATGAAACGCACGAGCGGGGCAAAACCGTACAAATATTTTTCCGGGAGTTTGCCCCGCTCCGGTCAGACGGGCTCGAGCGCCGTGCTGACGTGGCCGCGTTCCATGCGCACCAGTTGGTCGGCAACGCCGAAATAGCGATCGTCGTGGGAGATGACGATGATGGTTTTACCCAGACGCTTGAGGTCGGGCAGCAGCTCGGTATAGAAGATGCGGCGGAAGGTCGGGTCCTGGTCGGCGGCCCATTCGTCGAACACCAGGACGGGCCGCCCCTCCAGCCAGGCATTGAGCAGGGCCAGGCGCTTGCGTTGTCCGGTGGACAGGTCGGTGGTGCTGAAGGCGCCATTGTGGATACTGACCTTGTGGGCAATTTCAAGCCGCTGAAGGTACTTGTCGGCATCCTTGGGGACGCTCTGCGTGCCCTCGACCAGCTCATCGAACAGGTAGTAGTCGGCGAAGATGGTCGTGAACAACTGGCGGTAGTCATCCCGGGTTGCTGCCACCACGGCCTCGCCGTTGACCGCGATATGCCCTTGTTGCGGTTCGTACAAGCCCAGCAGCAGCTTGATCAGGGTTGTCTTGCCGCAGCCGTTTTCGCCGACGATGAACACGATCTCCCCGGGTGCCAACTGCAGGTTTACCGGGCCGACACTGAACGGTTCGACGCCAGGGCTGGCGGGGTAGGTGTAACGCACATCGACCAGTTCCAGGCTGTGCAACGTCGTTGCTGCAGGTGCTGCAGCATCGAGCAGCAGGTGCGGCTCGGGCGACGAGAACTGCTCGGACAGCTCGGCGATGCGCCTGAAGGCAATCTGTGCGCGGCTGACAATCGGCAGGGTGGTGATCAAGTGTTCCAGCGGGCCTTTCATGTACAGCAATACCAGCACGAAACCGCTCATCACCGTCTTGTCGTTGCTCGGCCAGAGGGATTGCAGCGTCAGCGCCAGGCCGATCACGACAAAGAACAGCATCGAGCCAAGGCTCTTGGCGATGACAAAGGTGTTGATCGAACGCACCTGGGTATTGCAGATGCTGTCAGCGGTGCGACGAATGCCATCGATCAGCATGCGTTGGCGCCGGGGGCGGTGCATGCGCAGTTCCTTGGCGCCCTCGGCAACCGCATGATAATGCTTCTGCAACTGGTCCTCGGCTTCGCGCGCCGCCACGAAGCCACGGATGCCGCGCGCCCGGGCCACGTACTGGATGGCCGTGCCCAGGCCGATGGCAACCAGGATCAGCAGGAACATCGGCAGCGACAGCCAGGCCAGATAGCCCAGGCAGCCCAGGGTTACCGTCAGGGAAATGGCCAGCGGGGCAAAGGCATAGGCAAAATCGCTGACGGTGTCGACGTCATGAGTCAGCACCGGGATCAGGCGGTGGCTGCGGTAGCGCTCAATTTGCTCGATGGGCGCCGACAAGACCTTCTCACCGAGGTTCTTGCGCAGTGCGGCAATGACATGCTGACCGACATAGTTGGTGCCGATGTCCGAACAGATACTACTCAGCAACGCCACCACGCAGAGTCCGCAAAAAGCCAGCACCACGCCCTGGCTGAGGCCGTTCTCGGCGTGCAGGCCATTGTTGATGGTCGCCAGCAGGGCCGTGACCGACAGGCCGCCGAGCATTCCCAGCAAGGTGGCAAGGCCAACGGTCGGCCAGAATGGCTTGAGCAGGGCAAAGAGTTGGCGGATCGCGCCGGGTGGGTGATTGCTCATGACGCGGTTCCTGTTTCAGGCGCGGGAGAGGGCGACGATGTCGGCCTGTAGGGGGACGGGCTGCGCTTTGTGCGCCAGGCTGTGATACAGCGACTGGCCGATTTCCGCTGCACGGGCAGGCAGCACCGAAAGCAAGGTATCGCTCAAGCCATGGGACGCTTCGCAGAAACCCTGCAGGTAGACCGCCGCCTGCAGGTCGGGGCTGGCCAGGGCGCGATAGTCGCGATCGACGCTGAAGTCCTCCAGGTAACCTTGCAGTGGCGCCAACAGTTCGCGATGAGAGCGGCGCTCGTAGCCGGTCGCCAGGATCACTGCGTCATAGCGGTGGGTCTGTTGCTGGTGGGTGGCCAGGTCCTGCAGGGTCAGCTCGATGCCCTCGGCGGTGGCGGTGGCGCATTCAACCTGGCGTCGGCACAGCACGGCATGGCGGAACTGGTGCGCGACTTTCTGCCGGTAGAGGATGCCGTAGATGCGCTCGAGCAGATCGACATCGACCACCGAATAGTTGGTGTTGTGATACTCGTCGATGAGTTTCTTGCGCTCGGGATGGCTCTGGTTGAACACCAGGTCGGTGTACATCGGCGCGAAGATCTCGTTGACGAACGGACTGTCGTCGGCCGGCTTGAGGGCCGAGGCGCGCACGATCATATCGACCTTGACCGACGGGTAGCTGTCATTGAGGTCGATGAAGGCTTCGGCGGCGCTTTGTCCCGAACCGATGATGGCGATGCGCATCGGCTTGCCCTGGGCGCAGGGCAGTGCCTCAAGGCTGCTCAGGTAGCGCGAATGGTGAAACACCCGCGGGTCATCCTTGAACGAGGTGAAGGTTGCCGGCACCTTCGGCGTACCGCCGGTGCCGACCACCACGGCGTGCGCCAGGCGGCTGTGTTCGTGGCCGTGGGCATCGCGGGAAATCACGTTCAGGTGTTGCACCTTGCCGGCCTCCAGCACCGGTTCGATCCGCGCCACTTCCTCGCCGTACTGCGCCTGGTTGGCAAAGTGCTCGGCGGCCCAGCGTAAGTAGTCGTTGTACTCCAGGCGGCAAGGATAGAAGGTGCCCAGGTTGATGAAATCGACCAGGCGCTGCTTCTGGTGCAGGTAATTGACGAAGCTGTAGGGGCTGGTGGGGTTGCGCAGCGACACCAGGTCCTTGAGGAAAGAGATCTGCAGTTCGCTCTGGGTCGCCAGGGTATTGCCGTGCCAGCGGTAATCAACCTGTTTGTCGATGAACAGCGCATCGAGGGCGTAGCCATTGGTCTCGGCGAGCTCTTCCAGGGCAATGGCCAGGGCCAGGTTGGAAGGGCCGAAGCCCACGCCGATGAGGTCGTGGACCTTCTTGGAGGTAAGGGTCTGGCTCATGCTGTGATTCCTTGAAGTGTCGAGGCGGGCGCATCGAGGAGGCGGCCCCAGGGCCTGCGGGAGTACATCGATAGGACGAGCAGGGCGGGGCACAATTTAGCCAGCGCGGCGGCTTAGAGTTCGCGTACCAGGCGTACCCCGATCCAGTCGCCACGGTTGTCCGGGACACTGGCGTTACGGTTCCCCGAGCGCGAGAAAATCGGCGCCTCACCCCAGTCGTTGCCGCGGATCACCACCACCTTGCACTCGGCTTGTTGCCAGGCGCTGCCGTCATTCGGGGCGCCTTCGTAGCTGTCGTGATAACAGTCGGCGACCCACTCGTAGACGTTGCCGTGCATGTCATACACACCCAACGCATTGGCCGGGTAACTGCCCACTGGCGAGCTGAAACTGAAGCCATCCTTGGGCCCGTACACGTTGGCGTTACGGCTGATCTGGTAGTCGCCATCCGGGTCCAGCTCGAACGGGAACGGCCCGCTGCTGCCGGCGCGGGCGGCGTACTCGCGCTCGGCTTCGCTGATCATCCGGTAGTGCTTGCCGGTCTTTTTCGTCAGCCAGTCGGCATAGGCCTGGACGTCGTGGTAGCTCATGCACACCGCCGGTTGCCGCGGGCCTTGTTGATAGCGCGGCTTGCTGGCCTTGCACTCGCGACCCGGACGGCTGTCGCCGTCGGCGATCTTGACGCCGGACTCGCGCAGGTAGGCGTCCCATTCACCGGCCGTGACCTGGTAGCGGCTGATGGCGAACGGCTTGGCGAAGGTCACGCGGTGTTGCGGGCCTTCATCGGCCTGGCGGCCGGGTTCGTTTTCCGGGGTGCCCATGGTGAAGCTGCCGGCCGGCAGTACGAGCATTTCCGGGCAGCTACTTTTGCAGTCGCGAAACACCTTGCCGGGCTGCTGCGCCTCGGCGGCGTGTGCGGTAGCGATGCTGGCCACCAGGGCGAGCAGGGACAACGGGAAGCGCAGGGATGAGGACATGGGAGAGCCTTTTCAGAGTTTTTTAACCAGCAGGGCCATGGCCCGATCGATTTCCTGCTCGTTGTTGAGCAGGCCCGGCGCCATGCGCAGCACCGGGCCGACATCGCGGTGCACGGCATCGACGACAACGCGTTGTTCGTTGAGGTAGGCGGCGATGGCGTCCGGGTCGCGATCCTTGATGCGCAGGAAGGTGAAACCGGCAGAAAATTCGCGGCTCTGCGGCGTCACCAGTTCGATGGCGCTGTGCTCCTTGAGCTGCGCCTTGAGGTAGTCGTTGAGTTGATGGATGCGTTGCTCGACATCGGCCTTGCCCAGTTGCAGGTGCAACTCGAAGGCTTTGCCCAGCGCCCAGCGGTGTTCGAAGGCGTGGTAGCCGCCGGGGGTCATGATGGTGGCGAAGTCTTCGTCTTCGGAGAAGGTCGCGAAGGTTGGCACCAGGTGCTGCATTTTCTCTGAGGCGGCGCAGATGATCCCGGTGCCGCGCGGGCCGAACATCCACTTGTGGGTGCCGGCGATAAAGTAGTCGCAGTTGAAGTCGGCGAAGTTCTGGTTCTCTACGCCGAAGCCGTGCACACCGTCGATCACATACAGAATGCGCTCGTTTTCATCACGATCACGGTTGTGCTGGCGGACCAGCTTGCCGATCTCGCCGACCGGCAGCTTGACCCCGCTGCCAGAGTGCACCCAGGTCATGCCGAGCACCCGGGTGTTGGGCTTGATGGCCTGGTCGAGCGTGCTCAGCAACTGGTCGGTGGACAGCTCCCGCGGCTGGTTGAACAGGCGCAGCTTGCGCACCTGGGTGCCCTGGCGCTGCTGGCGAAAGCCGAGGATCCTGTTGGTCGAGTAGTGCTCGTGCTCGGTGGTCAGGATCTCCTGGTCGGCGCGCACCTTCAGGCCGCCGTAGATCATCCCCAGGCCTTCGGTGGTGCTGCCGGTCAGGGCGATCTGCCGGGGTTTGACCTGCAGGTAACGCGCAGCCCAGTCGCGCACTTCGCCTTCGCGTTTCCACTCGCTTTGCGTCTCCCAGTCGACCCAGCTGGCGGGATGGCGGTCGATCTGCGCGCGGTAGTAGTCGATGGCGTCCTGCACCGGCTTGGGGTGGGCGGTAACCAGGAAGTTGGCAAAGTGGGCATAGCTCGGGTCCAGCGGAAACAGCTGGCGCAGTTGCTGCCATTTGTCCTTGCCGCTCAGCGGCGGTGCGCCCGCAGCCAGGGCATCGGGCAGCAGCGAGCCGGCGAGTGGCAGGCTGGCGGCGAGTACCCCGGCCTGCTTGAGAAAGGTACGGCGGTCAGTCATGTCAGGCGCTTTCCGGCTCAAGGGGTGGCAGTGGTGGCAACGGGCTGGGCGCTTTTTTGCACCTGTTCCCACACGCGCAGGAAGTTGCCGGCCCAGAGCTTGCCGATATCGGCCTCGGAGTACCCGCGGGTCAGCAGTTCGGCGGTGACGTTGCGGATCTCGCTGACATCCTTGAAGCCATCGAGGCCGCCGCCGTCGTTGAAGTCGGAGCTGATGCCGACGTGGTCGATGCCGACCTTTTTCACCGTGTAGTCGATGGCGTCGACGAAGTCCTTGAGCGTGGCTTTGGGCTCTTGCTCGAGGATGCCGTAGAGGCTGCTGGCATACTCACCAAAGCGCGCCTCCGGCCAGATGGCAATTACCGCGTCGCCGGGCATCAGGGCGTTGGCCAGGCCCTGCAGCGGTTGCAGGTCGAAGCGCACGCGCAGGGCTTCGAGCTTGTCCAGGGTCGGCTTGGTCAGGGGCTTGAGGTACTGGCCGAAACCGACCACCTGGATCACCCCGCCGCTGTCCTTGATCAGTTGCATCTCTTTGTCGCTGAGGTTGCGCGGAATATCCACCAGGGCGCGCGGCGCCGAGTGCGAGGCGACGATCGGTGCATGGCTCAGGCGCGCGACGTCTTCCAGGGCCAGGGTCGACATCTGTGACACATCGATGATCACCCCCAGCTCGTTGAGGCGCTTGACTGCCTGCTCGCCCAATGGCGACAGGCCGCCGAGGGCGTCGGCGGTGTCATTGAAGAACGGCAGCGGGCGCGACGAGTCGGCCCAGTCGTTGTTGCCGGTGTAGCTGAAGCCGAACATGCGCATGCCACGCTGGGCCCACAGGTCCAGCTGCGACAGGTCGTGGCCCAGCGGATAGGCATTGAGCATGCTGATGAACACGGCGAACTTGCCTTCGCCGTTCAGGCGGCGGAAATCATCCGGGGTGTAAGCGATGCCGACCTGGTTGGGGAAGTCGCGGACCATGTTGCTGATGATCTTGTAGCGCACTTCCTGCTGGTGCCGGGCTTCGTCGACAAAACCCGGGGTAGGGCGGTGCGGGGCATTCGGGCCGTTCCACAGTTCCGGCCAGCCGAAGATGGTCAGGGCCGCGCCGGACAAGCGTCCTTGCCCGGCCTTGACCAGGTCGAACTGGCCGTGCCCGTTCTTGTCGATTTCATTGCCGGCGCTGCCCAGGTTCAGCGGCACAGTGACATGGCTGTCGAATGACAGCATGTGTTCATGCAGGGCATTGGCTTGCTCGACGATCTGGCGCGGGTAGCCGTGCTGCGGCTTGAAGTACAGGTAGCCGGCGGTTGCAGCGGCCACTGCCAGGGCCAGGGGCAGGCCGATGTAGAGGACTTTGCGGAAACGGGATTTGGTCATTGCCATCTCGACACTGGGCTGATCGGAACGGTTTGCCCGGTGCACTGGCGTGCCGGGGGCAAAGCTCGGGTATCAGGAGGGACGAATGGCGGCAGGGCAAATTTATCCAGAGGCCCGCCTGGCTCAAGTTTCAGCCTGCGCGGCCGATAGCCGGGTTAACCCCAATACCATCAGGACGATAGAAACATGGCAGGTTTTAGCGCCGTATCAATCAACGGGACCCCACTGAACAGCGGCATCAACACCGGCATCACCGTCACCGGCCAGGAAAGGCAGGCCGGGATGGAAGCGGCGGGCGTGGTTAGCGTCGACCTGTCCAAGGTGCGTGATAGCGGCAAGGCCGAAGAGGCCAAGGAAAAGGAAGACGCCGGTGCCGGCGAAGAACCGGCACACATCAAGCAATTGCGCGAGATGATCAAGAAAATGCAAAAACAATTGGCCGAGCAGCAGAAACGCTTGCAGGAGGCCATGGCCAGCGACATGGAGCCGGTCCTCAAGGCTACGGCTGTCGCTGCCGCGCAATCGGCAGTGGGCGCGACCACGGCGTCGATCGCAAACGCCACGGCGGCGCTGCTCAAAGCGCTGACCGAAGCCGGTGGCAGCAGCTCGGGCTCGCTGGTCAGTACCAACGCCTGACGTTTGAAACAGGGCCTGTGCATGCACAGGCCCTGTCGTTTTCAGTCAGCCATCTGGCGGTTCTGCGTGCGCTCGGACTTGTAGCGCATGGCCACCGCCGGCGCCGGCTTGGTACTGCCGGTCTCCAGCCACTGGCGCATGCGGCTGGCATCGGCAAAGTGGGTGTACTTGCCGAAGGCATCGAGGATCACCATGGCCACCGGGCGGTTGTCCATCTTGGTCAACAGCACCAGGCAGTGGCCGGCATCGTTGGTGAAGCCGGTCTTGGTCAGCTTGATATCCCAGTTGCTCTTGTTGACCAGGTGGTCGGTGTTGCGAAAGCCCAGGGTGTAGTTGGGTTTTTTGAACGCCACGGTCTGCTCGCGGGTGGTGCTCAAACTGCTCAGCAGCGGGTAGTTGCGCGCCGCCATCAGCAGCTTGCTGAGGTCGCGGGCGGTGGAGACGTTGCTGGTCGACAGGCCAGTGGGCTCCACATAGCGGGTGTGGCTCATGCCCAGGGCCCTGGCCTTGGCGTTCATCGCCTTGATGAATGCGTGGTAACCGCCCGGGTAGTTGTGCGCCAGGGTCGAGGCGGCGCGGTTTTCCGACGACATCAGGGTGATCAGCAGCATGTCCTTGCGGTTGAGCTGGCTGCCCAGCTTGACCCGCGAATACACCCCTTTCATTTCCTTGTTCTGGGCGATGGTGACCGTGAGCATCTCGTCCATGTTCTGCTTGGCGTCGAGCACCACCATACCGGTCATCAGCTTGGTCACCGAAGCAATCGGCACCACCCGGTCGGGATTGTTGGCGTAGAGCACCTTGTTGGTTTGCAGATCGATCAGCAGGGCGCTGCCGGAGGCCAGGTGCAATTTCGCTGGATCGCGTTGTTGCTGGGCCGGGGGTTGAGCAGCAGCGGTCGACGTGAGGGTCGCAGTACCTGTGAGCAACAGGAGCAGGCTAAGAATCGAAAGGGAAGTTTTCACGTTGAGGCTCACTAAAAGTTGTTATGTCGTTGGCTGTGCAAGGGTTTTCCCCCAAAAAACCGCTGCATTCTGGAGTATGGCCCAGATCCTGTCGATTGCCCTGCATCCGTTGGGCGGATCATGAAAAAGATTTAATCCCGTACCCATTTTGTACCCACCAGTTGAGTATTCCAGCTTCCCGATTTTCACTATCATCAATCAACTTGCGACACAGGGAAGATCAAATGTTCAAACGTTCTGCTGCATTAGTGCTCGTGGCAATGGCGCTTTCTGCGTGCCAGCCGAAATGGAAGGAGATGACAGAAGAGGAGGTCAAGCAGCAGCGCGAGTTTGCCGAAGCGTTATGGGCCAAGGACAGGGCCAAAAACCCCAGCTATGAAGAGTGGCTCAGTGGGCAGATCAGCTCCAGCCGCTCGGCAGAACAGAACGTGGTGCAATTGATGTCCAGGTCGCTTGAAAGGTGTCTGGACAGATACGTCGAAACCTCTCCGGTCGGCTGCAGCAAGCGCTCGGTGGCCATCGTCGACAACTACTACTTTGACCATTACTACACTTCCAGCAAGAAACCACCGGCAGGGTACCTGACGGTCAGCCATGCTTACCTCAAGTGGTCCTCGGCGATGGAAGCGATCGCGCTTGAGGCATCCTGGCATGTCATTTCGGAACGCGCCCTGCAAGCGCGCGAGGCCATTTCGCGGGCATCGTTCCCAGGGCTTTGAAGGTTTGCTCCGGAGTCGTTGCTCAGTGCTGTTCAGGTTTCGATGATGTCGAGGATGGCTGGCACTGATGCGTATTTGTTACTGTCGTGACCTTCTTTGGTCAACCGGACGACCTCCTCATGACAGTCAGCATCGAGTTCACTCAAAGCCCCACCGAGCAGCACCGCGAAGCCATCCTCCAACCGTTGCGGGCCTATAACATCAGCCAGGCCGGTGAGCCTCGTTTGCAAACCATCGCCTGGTTGCTGCGCGACCCTCAGGGTGGCGAAGTCATTGGCGGGTTGTACGGCAAGATTTCTGCCGGGTGGATGTTCATCGAGCTGCTCAGCGTGCCCGAATCCTTGCGCGGCCAGGGTGTAGGACGCCAGTTGATGATTCAGGCCGAGGCGCAGGCACGAAGCGCGGGCTGTACCGGTATCTGGCTGGATACCTTCAGCTTCCAGGCACCGGCGTTTTACCGCAAGCTCGGTTTTACCGTCTTCGGTGAGCTCGCCGACTATCCGTCGGGGCATACCCGCTACTTCATGCGAAAGCTGCTCTGAACAAGGCTGGCAACAATCATTCGCGCCCCAGGATCCGATCCATCACCCCGTCGGTCTTCAGCGCTTGCGCGGCGACTGCCGGGTGCCTGGCCTCACCGCGAATATGCGCATTCATGCCCAGTACGTGATGCCACTGGATGTGCTCGGGGTTGGCGATCTGCAGGCTGAGCTGTTGGTCGGCGTCCAGGCGTACCGGGTATTCGTCGAATACCGAGAAGCCGATCCGGCCTTTGCTGCCGATGATATCCACGCGGTCTTCGCGGCGGTCGGCAACGAAGTTCCAGCAGCCCATGCCCAACGCGCCACTGGCGAAACGCCAGCTGGCGGCCACGGCATCTTCGGCGGCATACAGGCCGGCCTGGCGGGCGGTGTAGCCGGTGACCTCGACAATATCACCGAGCAGGTACTGGAACAGGTCCAGGCCATGGCTGGCAAGGTCGGCAAAGTAACCGCCACCGGCGATTTGCGGATCGGTGCGCCAGTTGGGGCTGGCGCTACGGTCGCCATCGGTAGGTGGTTTGGTCAGGGTCCAGCTCAGGTGCCGGACCTCGCCAATCCGGCCGTCCTGCAGCCATTGGCGAACTTGCTGGAAGCGCGGCAATGAACGTCGGTAATAGGACACGAACAGATGCCGCCCGGCGTCGACAAAGGCCTGTTGCATCTGCTGGCTGCTGTCGGCATTGAGCGACATCGGTTTTTCCACGCAGCAGTGCTTGCCGGCCGCTGCGACCTGCAGACTGTAGGCAAAATGGCTGTCGGGTGGGGTGGCGATGTACACCGCATCGATCTGCGGGTCGGCGATCAGCTGCGCCGCATCGCTGTAAACCTTGGCGATGCCATGGCGCGTGGCATAGTCCTGGGCGGCGGCGGGGCGCCGACCCATCACTGCCACCAGCGCCGAACCCGGCGCCTTGTAGAACGCCGGGCCACTCTTGCGCTCGGCAACGCTGCCGCAGCCGATCATTCCCCAGTTGATTACCTTCATGACAACTTCCCGATAGCATGCTTGGTCATTCAAAACCGGGACGATGATAGCAATCCCCGCCAAACGGATCGACCGCCCATAAAAAGCCCCGCCAAAGGGCGGGGCAAGGGGCTGTGCGGAGCAACGCACGATAAAACGGTGGCTAGCCTCAGGCTTGCAGGCCGGGGCCTTCGAGCCGGTCGGCGAGGGCCTGGGCGGCGGGCAGCGAGGTCAATGGCCCGGAGATCGCTTCGCCATTGCGCACCAGGTACCAGCAGGCCAGCAGGCCCAGCTCCCTGAGCGAGGTGGGGACGGCGCTGCCGATGACGGACATGATGTTGATAGGGGCCATTGTGGGTTCCTCCTGCGAATCATGGGCCTACCTTAACGGCCAGTGCCTGGCGGTTGAAATCAACCTGAGTGATAGTGAACATCATCGCCATGCTTGGCGTTTGGGCATAATGCCGATTCGCTTGAGGGGGAGAATCAAATGGCAACTGTTCCAGGCAAAGACACCGTGCTGTGCATCTCGCTGGCCGGGCGTCCGGGCACCTTTGGCGTGCGCTTTCATAACCATCTGTATCAGCAGCTGGGGCTGGATTACTACTACAAGGCCATGACCACCCAGGACCTGCCGGCGGCGGTCGCGGGTATTCGCGCGCTGGGTATTCGCGGTTGCGGCGTGTCGATGCCGTACAAGGAAGCCTGCATGGCCCTGGTCGATGAAATCGACCCGTCGGCGGCGGCCATCGAGTCGATCAACACCATCGTCAACACCGACGGTCATCTCAAGGCCTACAACACCGATTACCTGGCTGTACGTCAGCTGCTGGCGCAGCACCGGATCGATCCATCCACGGCCTTCGCCCTGCGCGGCAGTGGCGGTATGGCCAAGGCGGTGGCCAGTGCCTTGCGTGATGCCGGTTTCACCCAGGGCATTATCGTCGCCCGCAATGAACAGGCAGGCCGCCAGTTGGCCGATAGCTGCGGGTATCGCTGGCAGGCGCAGCTGGGCGACCTGTGCCCGCCGATGCTGGTGAATGTCACGCCGATTGGCATGGCCGGTGGGGTCGAGGCAGAACAGTTGGCGTTCGCGCCCGAGGCGATTGCGGCGGCCCAGCAGGTGTTCGATGTGGTGGCGATGCCGGCGCAGACACCGTTGATCGTCGAGGCCCAGCGCTTGGGCAAGCCGGTGATTACCGGGCTTGAGGTGATTGCCTTGCAGGCGCTGGAGCAGTTTGTGCTGTACACCGGGGTGCGGCCGACGGCGGAGCAGGTGGCGCGGGCGGTGGCGTTTGCCCGCGGGTAGTGCGTAGGCCCCATCGCCGGCAAGGCCGGCTCCCACAGTGGATCTGTGTACACCAAACCCTGTGGGAGCTGGTTTGCCACAATGGATCTGTTGGCACCAAACCCTGTGGGAGCTGGCTTTGCCAGCGATGGGCTGCAAAGCAGCCCCGGGTTTACTCGAACTGCGCCAAGCGCTCTTCCAGCGCCGCGATCCGTGCCTCCAGCGCTTCAATCCGCTCTACCGACACTGCGCCGCCGGCCGAGCGCTCCGGCCCTTGCTGACGCGCCGCCAGAATCGCCTCGATCTCGGCCGGATCCCCCAGTGCATGGGTATAGCGATCCTCTCGCTGCCCGGCCTGACGCGGCAGGTGCAGGGCAAAGCCGCGGGCGATCAGGCGCTCGAGCTGGTGCACGACCTGCTCGGCATCTTCGAACTCATGCATGCGGCTGCTGCGGGTCAGCAGCTCGTTAACGGTCTGCGGCCCGCGCAGGAACATCAGCCCGAGCAGGATCACCTGCGCCGGTACCAGCTCCAGGGCCTTGTCCACGCGCTGCTCCCAGCGGTCGGCGCGGCTGCCCATCTGCAGGCGGGTCAGGCCCTGGCCTTCCAGCGCGCGCAGGGCTTGACCGACCTGGCCCTGGCTAAGGTTCATCACCGGCTCACGGCTGGTCTTCTGGTTGCAGGCCAGCACCAGGGCGTTGAGGGTCAGGGGGTAGGTTTCCGGGCTGGTGGCCTGTTTTTCGATCAGCGAACCGAGCACGCGAATCTCGGTGCTGGTGAAGCGGGCGTCGGAAGGGGTTTCGTGTTCGGCGGACATGGCCCTGTCTCTATGCGAAGAAAGGCCTCTAGCCTAGGTGCGCAACAGGGTAAAACACAAGCAGCCGGTGCAGGACGCACCGGCTGCCGGTCAGGCTCAGGCGGCCTGGCGTTCCTCGGCCAGGCAGGCCGCGGCGGTAAACAGGACGTCGGTGGAGGAGTTCAGCGCGGTTTCCGCCGAGTCCTGCAGCACACCAATAATGAAGCCAACAGCCACCACCTGCATGGCGATCTCGCTGGGGATGCCGAACAGGCTGCAGGCCAGCGGGATCAGCAGCAGCGAACCACCGGCTACGCCCGAGGCGCCGCAGGCACACACGGCGGCGACGACGCTGAGCAGGATCGCGGTAGGGATGTCGACGGCAATGCCCAGGGTATGCACGGCGGCCAGGGTCAGCACGGTGATGGTGAT
The DNA here is from genome assembly GCF_054788455.1 of Pseudomonas sp. ZL2. Taxonomy (NCBI): domain Bacteria; kingdom Pseudomonadati; phylum Pseudomonadota; class Gammaproteobacteria; order Pseudomonadales; family Pseudomonadaceae; genus Pseudomonas; species Pseudomonas sp. ZL2. The sequence goes on from NZ_JBGOGX010000002.1 coordinate 363,592, forward strand.
GGCTGCGCCGGCCATGTTGATCGTCGCGCCCAGCGGGATCGACACCGAGTAGGTGTCTTCATGCAGGCCGAGTTTTTCGCTCAGGGCCATGTTCACCGGGATGTTGGCCGCCGAGCTGCGGGTGAAGAAGGCGGTGATGCCGCTTTCACGCAGGCACAGCAGTACCAGCGGGAAGGGGTTGCGGCGAATCTTCCAGAAGACGATGATCGGGTTGACCACCAGCGCCACGAACAGCATGCAACCGATCAGCACGGCCAGCAGGTGCAGGTAACCGAGCAGGGCGTCCAGCCCGGACTGCGCCAGGGTCGAGGCGACCAGGCCGAAAATCCCCAGCGGCGCGAAGCGAATCACCACGCGCACGATCAGCGTCACCCCGTTGGACAGGTCGGCAACCACCGTCCGCGTGGTTTCCCCAGCATGACGAATCGCCACCCCGAGGCCGATGGCCCAGGCCAGCACGCCGATGAAGTTGGCGTTCATCAGCGCGCTCACCGGGTTGTCGACCACGCTCAGCAGCAAACTCTGCAGCACTTCAGTGATACCGCCGGGTGCGCTCAGGGCAACGTCCGAGGTGCTCAGCGCCAGGTTCGAAGGGAAGGCCATGCTGGCGATCACCGCGACCACAGCGGCAGCGAAGGTGCCGAACAGGTACAGCACCAGGATCGGGCGGATATGGGTTTCCGTGCCGTGACGGTGGTTGGCGATGGAAGCCATGACCAGGATGAACACCAGGATCGGCGCCACCGCCTTCAGTGCGGAAACGAACACCTTGCCGACAAAGCCGAGGCTGGCGGCGGTGTCGGGGGCGAACACCGCCATGGCGATACCGGCGACGAGGCCGATCATGATCTGGACCACCAGGCTGGTGCGGTTCAACAGGTTTAGAACAGGGGTCATGTCAGGTGTTTCTCTGTCTTGTTCAGGGGCGGCGGGCGAACCACGGCGCTGGAGCATGGGGCACCTGGCGGGGCAGGGCCGAGAAAAAGGGCGCGACTTTAGCACAGCAGGGCACATTTAGTGATTGCGCTGTGTCAGACGGTAGGGCGGGCGTGTAGTATGCGCGCCCTTTGCAAACGGCCCTGGCCGTTTTTTGTTTAGCTGCGGAGTGTAGATGTTACTGCCTATTCTGTTGCTGGCTGCGGCCGGCTTCACTGTACTGACCACCGAGTTCGTCATCGTCGGCCTGCTGCCGGGCATTGCCCGCGACCTTGAGGTCAGCGTGTCCCAGGCGGGCCTGTTGGTGACCCTGTTCGCCTTCACCGTGGCTTGCTTCGGCCCATTCCTCACCGCCTGGGCGGCGCGCTTCGAGCGCAAGCGCCTGTTCGTCGGCATTTTGCTGGTGTTCGCCGCGTCCAACGCCCTGGCGGCCATGGCCGACAACCTCTATGTGATGGGCGTGGCGCGCTTGATCCCGGCCTTGGGTTTGCCGGTGTTCTGGGCCCTGGCCAGTGAAACGGCAGTCGACATCGTCGGCCCGGCCTATGCCGGCCGGGCCATTTCCAAGATCAGCTTCGGCGTAGTGTGCGCCACGGTGTTCGGCATTCCGGTCGGCACCCTGATCGGCGATGCCCTGGGTTGGCGCGCGGCCTTTGCGGTGCTGGCGTTGCTGGCCCTGGCCAAGGCCTTGCTGCTGTACGTCTACCTGCCGCGCACGCCCCGGCATAACCAGGCCACCTCGCTGCTTGGCCAGTTCGGCATCCTGCGCAGCCGCCTGTTGCAAGGCCATGTGCTGCTCTCGGTGCTGGTGTTCAGCGGCATGTTCACCGCCTACACCTACCTGGCCGACATGCTTGAACGCCTGGCCGGCTTTGACGGCGCGCTGGTCGGCTGGTGCCTGATGGGCTTTGGTGCGGTCGGCCTGATCGGCAACAGCCTGGGTGGTCGCGCGGTCGATCGGCATCCGTTGAAAGCCTCGGCTGCCTTCTGTGCCCTGATGATGGTCGGCATGATCGCCGTGGTGCCAGCGATCCATACGGTGTACGGCTTGGGCCTGGCCCTGGCGATCTGGGGCATGACCCAGGCGGCGCTGTTTCTGGTCAGCCATGTACGGCTGATCAAGGCCGCGCCCCAGGCACCGGCCTTTGCCGCTTCGCTGAACATCGCCGGGGCCAACCTGGGCATAGGCCTGGGCGCGGTGATTGGCGGGCGGGTGATCGATACCCTGGGCCTGGCCAACCTCGGTTACGCCGCCGCCATCCTTATCGGCCTGTCGGTGCTGCTGGCGCTGGGGCTGATGAGCCCGCGCCTGCAACCGGCTACCAGTTGAACAACTGGCGTCGGGCGCCTTCGGTGATGGCGACAATGCCCGGGTGCTTGACCTTGCGCTCCACCGAGATGGCGTAGAACGACTCGTTGACCGCGTCGGTCTGGCCGATCAGCTCGACGCCATACTGCTTGCACACCTCGTCGGCAATCACGCTGGGGGCAATGAAGATACCGCTGCCGGATTGGCCGAAGGCCTGCATCAAGGCGCTGTCGTCGAACTCGCCAACGATCCGTGGTTGCAGTTGCTGCTCGGCAAACCAACGCAGCAGGCGGCTGCGCACCACGGTTTCCTGGCCGGGGATCAGCAGCGGCGCGTGTTGCAGGCAGGCCGGGAAGTTGCGCCCGTACTGCTCGGCCAACACGGGCGTTGCAAAAAAGCTGATGCCGCATTCGCCGAGCTTCTGGCTGTAGCCCTTGATGTCCAGGTGACTGGGCATGGGGCTGTCGGAAATCACCAGGTCCAGGCGCTGGATCGCCAGGTCCGCCAGCAGCCGTTCGAGTTTGTCTTCGCGGCAGCTCAGGCGCAGGGCGTCTTCCATGTGCATGGTCGGTGCCAGCAGGCGATAAACGATGGATTTGGGCACCACATCCGCCACCCCGACCCGAAACAGGATCTGCTGCTCATCAGGCCGGGCCCGCAGCATGGCTTCGAGCTCGCCGCCAATCTGGAACATCTGTTCGGCGTAGGTCAGGGTTTGCCGGCCGCTCTCGGTCAGCTCCAGCTGCCGCCCGACCCGGCGGAACAACTCGATGCCATAGGTTTGTTCGAGTAGGGTGATCTGCCCGCTGATGGTCTGCGGGGTCAGGTTCAACTGCTCGCAGGCCCGCACGATGCTGCCGGTCTTGGCCACCACCCAGAAGTAATGCAGTTGCCGGTAATTGAGCATGCTGATTCCCGATTCGTAAAAACCGAAGTATAACCGCTGAAAATACGAATTTTCCTGATGTATTCAGCTCTTTAGAATCCCTTGCCATCACGGTGCCCCTGAATGAGCACCGATTTAATTGCACGGAGATCCACAGATGCTTCACTTCAAATCCATCGGTACACCCCTGGTGTTGCTGCTGGCCCTGCTGGCCATGAGCGGTTGCGAGCAGGCGGAAAAGTCCGCCCAGCAGATGCTCAACCAGGCGGCGGAGTCGGCCAAGGAAGCCATCGATAAAACCAACGAAGCCGCCCAGCAGGCCCTGAGCGAAGCCACCGGCTCCGAAGGCAGCGACAAGGCTGGCAAACCCGAGCGCGACGACAGCGCCCAGGACATCTGACCCACCCCTTACCCCGATGCAGGATTTGATTCATGGAATACTTGTTGGAACTCGCTGCAAGCCCGACCGCCTGGGTCGCCCTGGCCACCCTGGTGGCCATGGAGATCGTCCTCGGTATCGACAACCTGATCTTCATCTCGATCCTGACCAACAAGTTGCCTGAAGAATTTCGCTCCAAGGCGCGGCGCATTGGTATCAGCATGGCGCTGGTGATGCGCCTGGGCCTGCTCAGCACCGTGGCCTGGATCGTCCAGCTCACCGAGCCGGTTGTCGATGTGTTTGGTCATACCTTCTCCTGGAAGGACATGATCCTCATCGCCGGTGGCCTGTTCCTGCTGTGGAAAGCGACCAAGGAAATCCACGAGAGCGTCGACCCGCGCGCCCAGGCTGAAGCCAAGGCGTCGTCGACCATCACCCTGGGCTTTGCTGCGGCGATCGGGCAGATCCTGGTGCTGGACATCGTCTTCTCGATCGACAGCATCATCACCGCCGTGGGCATGACCGAGCACCTGCCGATCATGATCATCGCCGTGATCAGTGCCGTGATCGTGATGCTGGTGGCGGCCGACCCGCTGGCCCGGTTCATCAACGATAACCCGACCGTGGTGATGCTGGCCCTGGGCTTCCTGATCATGATCGGCATGACCCTGATCGCCGAAGGTTTCGGTGCTCATGTACCCAAGGGTTATGTGTATGCGGCGATGGCCTTCTCGACGGCGATCGAGGTGCTCAACATCATGTCGCGCCGGGCGCGCTTGAAGCGCGAGGCTACTGAAGCTTAATAATTGCTGAAGTAGAAACTGTGGGAGCCGGCCTTGCCGGCGATGGGATCAGCGCGGTGCTTGTTACTGCGCGGTGTCCGCATCGCTGGCAAGCCGGCTCCCACAGTGCTTTATGCCAGCTATGAATCTAATGCGCCCCGGCATGCCGGCGACTACGCCGCGCCGGTACCGCGTCCTTGCCTTCGGGCTGAATACGATGATGCGGATGATGACGCCGGGCGATGCGCAACACCCCCCAGAGCATGGCGGCGGCGACGCTCAACCAGGCGCCGACCAGCATCAAAATTGCCATTGTCAGGCTCATGTGTGCCTCCTTAGGTCCGCGGCAAGGCAACAAGGCTCGCCAACGCGGACACGTCTTCAGTCTAGCCCGTTGCATGTTGCAGGCTATTGACCGATGGTCTAGAGGCTTGGGCCGCTTTGTTCTAAGCCTGCGGCGGGCTATACCCGAGGCGCGCGCCAGCCTATGATCAGCGCTCAGGGCCGGGCAGTGGCTGCCGGCCGTCATCGAGCGAGTGTTCATGCCTCCACTGACTTCCCTAATCGGCTTCACCCCACGCCGCCTGCTGGCGGCCTGCGCGGTATGCCTGGCCCTGGCCGGTTGCGCCAGCCAGCCGCCATCCCAGCTTAAAAACCTGCCGCAACGGGTCGAGATCGGCTCGGTACCGTTCTACCGTGGCGAAGCCAACCAGAGCGCATCGATGGCCCTGGCGGCATTGCTGTCGCAACAGGGTGTACGCATCACCCCAGGATTGCTCGACGAGTCGTTGGGCCTGCCGGAGAACGTCGACAAACTTGAAGGCTCGATCCAGCGGGTTGGCCGCGAATACGGCATGGTGGTCTATCCGCTCGATCCGCGTCTGGAGGCCTTGCTGGCGCAAGTCGCGGCAGGTAATCCGGTATTGCTGCGCTTTCAGCAAGGTTCGGCGTTCTGGAGCGAGCCGCGCTATGCCTTGCTGGTCGGCTACGACCGCTACAAGCAGCGGGTATTGTTGCGGGCGGGGATGAACCGGCGCCTGCTGATGGAGTTCGATGACTTCGAATCAGCCTGGCAGAAGCAGGGGAGCTGGGCGGTGTTGGTCCAGCAGCCGGGCCAGTTGCCGGCCCAGGTCGACCGTCAGCGCTGGCTGAAAGCGGCCAATGACCTGGCCCAGGCGGGCCAGGAACAAGCGGCCCGGCAGGCCGTCAGCGCCCTGGGGCAGTGACGGCGCAGGCCGGGCAGGGCGATTAGAAGCCCAGACGATCGCGCAGGCTGTAGTACCAGGCGCCCAGGGCGCTGAACGGTACGCGCAGCAGTTGGCCACCTGGGAACGGGTAGTGCGGCAGCTCGGCGAAGGCATCGAAACGTTCGGCCTGGCCACGCAGGGCCTCGGCCAGCACCTTGCCCGCCAGGTGGGTGTAGGTAACGCCGTGGCCACTGCAGCCCTGGGAGTAATAGATGTTGTCGCCCAGGCGACCCACTTGCGGCAGGCGCGACAGGGTCAGCAGGAAGTTGCCGGTCCAGGCGTAATCGATCTTCACGTCCTTGAGCTGCGGGAAGGCCTTGAGCATTTTCGGGCGGATGATCGCTTCGATGTTGGCCGGGTCACGGGCGCCGTACACCACGCCACCGCCGAAGATCAGGCGCTTGTCGCCGGTCAGGCGGTAGTAGTCGAGCAGGTAGTTGCAGTCTTCGACGCAGTAGTCTTGCGGCAGCAGGCTGCGCGCCAGGTCTTCGCTCAGTGGCTCGGTGGTGATCACCTGGGTGCCGCAGGGCATCGACTTGGCCGCCAGCTCCGGCACCAGGCCGCCGAGGTAGGCGTTACCGGCAACGATGATGAACTTGGCGCGCACTTTACCTTGTGGGGTGTGCACTACCGGGTTGGCGCCGCGCTCGATGCGGATGGCCGGCGATTGCTCGTAGATCTTGCCGCCCAGCGACTCGACCGCGGCGGCTTCGCCCAGGGCCAGGTTCAGCGGGTGGATGTGGCCGCCGCTCATGTCGAGCATGCCGCCGATATATTGGTCGCAGTCGACCACTTCACGGATGCGCTTCTGGTCCATCAGCTCCAGCTGGGTGTGGCCGAAGCGTTCCCACAGGCGCTTTTGCGATTCCAGGTGGCCCATCTGCTTGGGTGTCAGGGCGGCGAATACGCCACCGTCCTTGAGGTCGCACTGGATGTTGTATTTGGCCACGCGCTCACGGATGATGCGCCCGCCCTCGAAGGCCATGTGGCCCAGCAGTTGCGCCTGCTTGGGGCCGACGGTGCGTTCGATGACGTCGATGTCGCGGCTATAGCTGTTGACGATCTGCCCGCCGTTACGGCCCGAGGCGCCGAAGCCGACCTTGGCGGCTTCCAGCACGGTGACCTTGAAGCCGCTTTCAAGCAGGAACAGGGCGCTGGACAAGCCGGTGTAGCCGGCGCCGATCACGCAGACATCGGTCTGTACCTCTTCCTGCAGCGCCGGGCGCGGCGGAACCGGATTGGCCGATGCGGCGTAGTAGGACTGAGGGTAGGGGGTATTGGCCATGCTGCGAAACCTCTGTTTTATATTTTTTACGACTGTACCGATGCTATCAATAATAATAAACACCCGCTAGTCGTGTGTTGAAAATCCTTTACCCCGGGTTTTCGCAAATACTTTTGTTATTCAGTGGCTTAGCGTTAAAAAAAGAGTTGACACTGTTCGGCGATTGCGTAGAATGCGCCCCACAGCAGGCACATAGCTCAGTTGGTTAGAGCACCACCTTGACATGGTGGGGGTCGTTGGTTCGAGTCCAATTGTGCCTACCAAATCAAATCCGCCCCTGCTGGCGGTACTGAAAAAGGCGATCCGAAAGGGTCGCCTTTTTTGTTTGCGCGGTATTTTTGCTGGCAAAGCAAAGCTGCTGATTTTTTTATGAAATTTCGCTTTACGAAGGTTAAAGACCTGCGTATTATGCGCCCCACAGCAGGCACATAGCTCAGTTGGTTAGAGCACCACCTTGACATGGTGGGGGTCGTTGGTTCGAGTCCAATTGTGCCTACCAAACAAATCCACACTGCTGTGTGGTAACAGAAAGGGCGATCCGCAAGGGTCGCCCTTTTTGCATTTCAGTCCCAAGGCTGGCCAATGCCCCTGTGGGAGCTGGCTTGCCAGCGATCGAGCGCGAAGCGGTCGCAATTCAGGCGGCAACCGCGCGGGCCTCATCGCTGGCAAGCCAGCTCCCACAGTGATCGCGATAAGCCGTCGATAGTAACCATTGCCCTGCCTGCAGATGCTAAAATCCGCCGCTTGCATTCAGGAGATAGACGCGTGCGCAAAGTGGCGGTGGTAATGGCGGTGCTGGCTCTGGCCGGTTGCGAGAACGAAGTCGAAGGCGTGCACAAGCAGGTGGCCGAACACCTGCAGAACCCCAAGACAGCCAAGTTCGCCAACGTGCGATTCGACCAGCAAGGCATTATCTGCGGCCAGGTGCGTGGTAAGGATGACGCTGGCGTCTTCGTGCCGTATCGCAGCTACGTGGCGATCAAGCAGGCCGGCGGCGACTATCAGCTCATTATTGCCGACCAGGGCAGCAACCTGGCCATTCGCGAAAAATGCGGCGGCGCCGACCTGCAGCGCGCCGCCGACGCCGCCGCTGACCAGCCAGCGCCGCAGGGCTGGGATGTCGAGATCGTCCAGGGGGCGAACATGGGCGCCTTGAGCGACATGACCGCCCGCCTGATCGAAAAGCAGATCCCGTCCTCGGTGGTCTACCGCAACGGCAAGCCGGTGGTGCTGCTCGGCCCTTATCCCGACAAGGTTCAAGCGCAAGCGCAGCAAGCCGACGTCATGGCCCGCCTGGGCACCGACTCGATCGTCATCCAGCACGACGCCCCGCGCTAGCTTCTTAAGGTCGAAAGTTGTGAGGGCGAGGTAATGTGCTACCTCGCCCGTAGAGTTAGGCGTACTGCGCCAGCTTCCAAGTCACAGCTTTCCCGTCGTACGGCGGAAACCGGTTGCCTTTGGCAATTGGGGCGCTTGTGGTAGGTGTGCCTACTACTTTCCACACCCCGCTTTCTGGGCAATTTTGTCCAGTGGTCCCGGTAGTGCCAATTGGTGCTTTAGACATATTTGATCTCCATAATGGCGAATTGACACCTAATTCAAGGTGCAGTCGTTAGCGTAGGAGATAGCTTTCCCTTCACAAGTTTATTGGATCCAATGTTTGTAACAAATTGGTTCGGTTGCTGGGCGATGTATTCATTGTCAATTGATTGACTATGCTATGCGTGACGGTGAGTTGATCGATGTCTACAGCATGGCGCGTCTGCGACGACAGCCAGGCTGAGCAGGAGGGCCATATGTCTACGCTGGAGCGGGCCATTGCGGTTGCGGCGAGGGCACATGAAGGACAGCACGACAAAGGTGGGGCAGCCTATATCCTCCACCCGTTGCGGGTGATGCTGAGGGTGACGACGCCCGAGCAGCGCATTGTCGCGGTGCTCCACGACGTGCTCGAGGATTCACCGATGACACTCTCCGACCTTGCTCGCGAAGGCTTCGCCCTGAAGATCCTTGCGGCGGTGCAGGCGCTGAGCCGGCGAGATGACGAAAGCTACGAGGCCTTCGTTGTGCGGGTAGGCGATGACCCGCTGGCGCGGGTGGTCAAGCTGGCTGACCTTGCCGACAACAGCGACCTGTCGCGCATCAGTATCCCTAGCCCTGAAGACATTGCCCGCCTGGCCCGTTACCAGCAGGCCAGCGCCTACCTGCAGGCGCTGGCCTGAGCCTCAACCGCAGGCGCTGAGGTTCACGGGTCCGACGAACTCATTGCCATGGCCCATCACGCAGGCCACTCGCTGGTTGCGCTGGCGCTCCCAGGGCTGCGGCGGGTAGGTCTTGTTCCAGGCTTCGTACAGCTGGCGGTCCTGCTTGGACAGCTTGAGGCTGTACTGCTTGCTCATATAGAAGTAGGTGCGCGCGATCATCCCGCGAATCGACGGCCGCGGCATGACCTTCTTGGCCTTGAAGTCCACCTGGGTCAGGCACGAGCCGTATTGCCCGCGCTGCTCGGGCAGCCAGCCGAAACTGAAGTTGCTGCGATCGCCATTGACCTCGCCAATGCTCGGCACCAGGTTGTGCAGGTCGGCCTCGGCGCGCTGGTAGACCTTGTCATTGCGCGAGCAGTTCTTGCGCCCACCGCTTTGCCAGCATTGACGCTGATGGCCGATATGCCAGGCCGGGACGATATGCTCCCACTCGATGCGCGAGGCGCGGTTGGCATTCTTGCGCGGCACATAACCGCAGGCATTCAAATCGACCTTGTTGCCGTTGTACTTGCAGCCGCAGTAGAACTCGGTGGACTGCGGCGCGTACAGGCGCCAGGCGACCTTCTTGGCTTCGTTGAAGGTGCGCGGTGCATCGGCGTGGGCGGTGGTGACACTGAACAACAGACAAGCTACTGCAAAAACCGGAAATCTCATGCGCTTTCAATCTTCCTTCGGCACAACCCAGAAAATCTGCACGCCACCGTCATCGCGGTAGGCGAGGGTGACGTTGTCGTTCTCGGCGATTTCGTCGAGCAGGGTGGCCCAGTCTTCAGGCGATTCGTGCTCCAGGCGGAAGATCAGTGCGGCCCGGGCTTTTTGCGCAGTGGGGGAATTGATGATTTTCTGGATGCGGGTGCCCAGTTGCTCGTAACTGCTGGCAGGGGCGGAAGTGGTGGCCACGAAGCGTTCCTTTTTTAGCTGTATGCGCATACAGTATTTTACTGTAAGCAATTTCGCAACAGCTCGTCGGTGAAAGAGCGCATGTGACCGCAAACCGCGCGGTTTGCTGCGGTCTGTTTAAAGTATTTTTTGCAAGGGTAGGGGAAGCAGGCTTGCCCGTCCTACAGGGCGGGCAAGCACTTGGGGGTTACTCGATCAGTATTCCCAGAAGATCCGCTGCAGCTCTTTGCTGTCCTGGGTCTTGGTCATGGCGACCATGGCCAGGATGCGGGCTTTTTGCGGGTTCAGGTCATGGGCGACGACGAAGTCGTTCTTGTCGTCAGGCTGCTCGGCGTTACGCAGCACGAAGCCGCCGGCATTGACGTGGGACGAACGAATGATCTGCACGCCTTGCTTGCGCAGTTCTTGCAGGGCAGGCACTACACGCGAGGAAACCGAGCCATTGCCGGTGCCGGCGTGGATGATCGCCTTGGCGCCATTTTGCGCCAGTGCCTTGTAGGCGGTGTCGGTGACGTTGCCGTAACCATAGGCGATATCAACGGCAGGCAGGCTGCTGATCTTCTTGATGTCGAATTCCGAGTCGACGGTGTGACGCTTGGCCGGCAGGCGGAACCAGTAGGACTTGCCTTCCACGACCATGCCCAGCGGGCCCCATGGGCTCTTGAAGGCTTCGGTCTTGATGTTCACGGTCTTGCTGACGTCGCGACCCGACAGGATCTCGTCGTTCATGGTGACCAGCACGCCCTTGCCGCGCGAATCCTTGTTGCTGGCAACGGCCACGGCGTTGTACAGGTTGAGCATGCCGTCAGCCGACATCGCGGTGCCCGGGCGCATGGAGCCGACCACGACGATTGGCTTGTCGGTTTTTTCGACCAGGTTGAGGAAGTAGGCGGTCTCTTCCAGGGTGTCGGTACCGTGGGTGATGACGATGCCGTCGACGTCCTTGCTGTCGGCAAGTTCGGCAACGCGCTTGCCCAGTTGCAGCAGGTTTTCGTTGCTGATGCTTTCGGAAGCGATCTGCAGCACTTGTTCGCCGCGCACATTGGCCAGGGTGGCCAGTTCCGGAACGCCGGCGATCAGCTTGTCGACACCAACTTTGGCAGCCTGGTAGGTCGCGCTGTTGGCGGTGCTGGCGCCAGCGCCGGCGATGGTGCCACCGGTGGCGAGGATCACCACGTTGGCCAGTTTCTGTTGGTTCTCGACTTCCTTGGCGTTGACGCCTGCGGGCAGTAACAGCAGCAGGGCCAAAGCGCCCGGAACGAAGGAATTAAGCGCAGCTTTCATCGTTGATCTCTCTTCTGTCTGGAGTTCGCTGTGTAACGCGCTTACAGGAGCAGATTCCGTACCAGAACAGCCGTTCGTCGGTTTTCATCTTCAATCTATTGATTTTCATGGGCTTTGCGGGCTTTGCGAAGCACCGGCAAAGCATTTTTCTATTCGGAATTCCGAATATTGTGTACAAGAGGTGTTCGGTTTTCCGGTTATTTTTAGGATAATTCCTACGCGCACTTTCCAAATGGTCTCCGGCGGTGGATTTGACAAAATTTGGTTACATTCCCATAGTGGCTTAACGCAAACGTTTGCGACCCGATAAAAATCATAAGATCCGGAGTAAACCCATGAAGCTGCCCTTTGCTGGACGCCTGCTGGCGGTCGCCGTACTTTCCTCGCTGTCCCTCGCTACCCCTTTTTCCCAAGCCCTGGCCGATGAAGCCAAGCCCAAAGTCGCGCTGGTGATGAAGTCGCTCGCCAACGAATTCTTCCGGACCATGGAAGATGGCGCCAAGGCCTATCAGAAAGATCACGCCAATGACTTCGACCTGGTGTCCAACGGCATCAAGGACGAGACCGATGCCGGCAACCAGATCCGCATCGTCGAGCAGATGATCGTCTCCGGGGTCAATGCCCTGGTCATCGCCCCGGCCGACTCCAAGGCCCTGGTGCCAGTGGTGAAAAAGGCCATGGACGCGGGTATCACCGTGATCAACATCGACAACCGCCTCGACCCCGAGGTGCTCAAGAGCAAGAACCTCAGCGTGCCGTTCGTGGGCCCCGACAACCGCAAGGGCGCACGCCTGGTAGGTGAGTACCTGGCCACGCAGAAGCTCAAGGCCGGTGACCAGGTCGCCATCATTGAAGGCGTCTCGACCACCACCAACGCCCAGCAGCGCACCGCAGGCTTCAAGGATGCGATGGAAGCGGCGCAGATCAAGGTCGTCTCGGTGCAGTCGGGCGACTGGGAAATTGCCAAGGGCAACGCCGTGGCTGCCTCCCTGCTCAACGCCAACCCTGACCTCAAGGCGCTGCTGGCCGGCAACGACAGCATGGCCCTGGGCGCTGTTTCAGCCGTGCGCGCAGCGGGGAAGGCCGGGCAGGTGCAAGTGGTTGGCTATGACAACATCAATGCGATCAAACCGATGCTCAAGGACGGCCGCGTGCTCGCCACCGCCGACCAGTACGCCGCCAAGCAGGCGGTGTTCGGCATCGAGGCGGCGCTGAAGATGCTCAAGGGCGAGAAAACCGATGTCGACGCCGACAACGTCATCCAGACGCCGGTCGAGCTGGTCACCCAATAAGTAGTCGCACTATGGGCGCCCGTCGTGCGGCGGGCGCCAGGAGAACAGGCAATGTCAGCGACTGCGGATGTCGTACTTTCAGTCAGCGCGATCGGCAAGACCTACGCCCAGCCGGTACTCGGCGATATCGACCTGAGCCTGCGCCGGGGTGAAGTGCTGGCCCTGACCGGCGAAAACGGGGCGGGCAAGAGCACCCTGTCGAAGATCATCGGCGGCCTCGAAGTGCCCACCACCGGGCACATGCTCTATCAAGGCCAGCCTTACCAGCCGGGCAGCCGCGCCGCCGCTGAGCGGCTGGGCGTGCGCATGGTCATGCAGGAGCTCAACCTGCTGCCGACCCTGACCGTGGCCGAGAACCTGTTTCTCGACAATTTGCCCGGGCGCGCCGGCTGGATCAATCGCAAGCGCCTGCGCCAACTGGCGGTGGCGGCCATGGCCCAGGTCGGCCTGGACGCCATCGACCCGGATACCCCGGTCGGCGAGCTGGGCATCGGTCATCAGCAGATGGTCGAGATCGCCCGCAACCTGATCGGCGATTGTCATGTACTGATTTTTGATGAGCCCACGGCGATGCTCACCGCCCGCGAGGTGGAGCTGCTGTTCACCCAGATCGAGCGCCTGCAGCAGCGCGGCGTGGCCATCGTCTACATCTCCCATCGCCTCGAAGAGCTCAAGCGCATCGCCCAGCGCATTGCCGTGCTGCGTGATGGCAAGCTGGTGTGTGTCGAGCCGATGCAGCGTTACAACAGCGAGCAACTGGTCAACCTGATGGTCGGCCGCGAACTCGGCGAGCATATCGATCTGGGCGTGCGCAACATCGGCGCGCCGATCCTCAAGGTCAACGGCCTGAGCCGCAGCGATAAGGTCAAGGATGTCTCGTTCGAGGTGCGCAGCGGCGAGATTTTCGGTATCTCCGGCCTGATCGGTGCCGGGCGCACCGAGTTGCTGCGGCTGATCTACGGCGCCGACAGCGCCGACAGTGGCAGCCTCGAGCTGGGCAAGCCCTTGCGCCCGGTGCGGGTCGATTCGCCCGTGGCCGCGGTGCGCCAGGGCATTGCCCTGATCACCGAAGACCGCAAGGGCGAAGGCCTGCTGCTGAGCCAGTCGATCAGCGCCAATATCGCCCTGGGCAACCTGCCGGCGATTTCCCGCGTTGGGGTGGTCAACAGTGGCGCCGAGCGCGAACTGGCCGAACGCCAGATCGCCGCCATGCGTATCCGCAGTTCCAGCCCCGAGCAGGTGGTCGGCGAGCTGTCGGGCGGCAACCAGCAAAAGGTGGTGATCGGCCGCTGGCTGGAGCGCGACTGTTCAGTGCTGCTGTTCGACGAACCGACCCGCGGCATCGACGTGGGCGCCAAGTTCGATATCTATGGCCTGTTGGCCGAACTGGCGCGCCAGGGCAAGGCGCTGGTGGTGGTGTCCAGCGACCTGCGCGAGCTGATGCTGATTTGCGACCGCATCGGCGTGCTCAGCGCCGGGCGCCTGATCGACACCTTCGAGCGCGACAGCTGGACCCAGGACCAACTACTGGCCGCAGCCTTTGCCGGCTATCAGAAACGTGATGCGTTGCTGCATGAAGCGGCACCCAGGACAACCCCATGAAAACCACGCAACTGGACACCGCCGCCCCCAGCGCCAAGCGCAGCGGCACCTATTTCGGCCTCGGTACCTACCTGGGCCTGGCCGGCGCCTTGCTGGCGATGATCGTGCTGTTCTCGTTGTTGAGCAGCCACTTTCTGTCGTACGCCACCTTCAGCACCCTGGCCAACCAGATCCCCGACCTGATGGTGCTGGCGGTGGGCATGACTTTCGTGCTGATCATCGGCGGCATCGACCTGTCGGTGGGCTCGGTGCTGGCCCTGGCCGGTTCCGCGGTCAGCGTGGCGATGCTCGGCTGGGGCTGGAGCGTGATGCCGGCGGCCCTGCTCGGCATGGGCGTGGCGGCGCTGGCCGGGAGCATCACCGGCTCGATCACCGTGGCCTGGCGCATCCCGTCGTTCATTGTTTCCCTCGGCGTGCTGGAAATGGCCCGGGGCATGGCCTATCAGTTGACCGATTCGCGCACCGCCTACATCGGCGACGCCTTTGCCTGGCTGTCCAACCCGCTGGCCTTCGGTATCTCGCCGTCGTTCCTGATCGCCTTGCTGGTGATCATCCTCGCCCAACTGGTCCTCACGCGCACGGTGTTTGGCCGCTACCTGATCGGCATTGGCACCAACGAAGAGGCGGTGCGCCTGGCCGGTATCGACCCGCGCCCGTACAAGATCCTGGTGTTCTCGCTGATGGGCCTGCTCGCAGGTCTTGCCGCGCTGTTCCAGATTTCCCGCCTGGAAGCCGCTGACCCCAATGCCGGCTCCGGCCTCGAACTGCAGGTGATCGCCGCCGTGGTGATCGGCGGCACCAGCCTGATGGGCGGGCGCGGCTCGGTGATCAGTACCTTCTTCGGCGTGCTGATCATTTCGGTGCTGGCCGCAGGCCTGGCGCAGATTGGCGCCTCGGAGCCGACCAAACGCATCATCACCGGGGCGGTGATCGTCATCGCCGTGGTCCTCGACACTTACCGCAGCCGGCGCGCGCGCAGGCGGAACTGAAACAATGGCAACCATCAAAGATGTTGCGGCACTGGCGGGGATTTCCTACACCACCGTGTCCCATGTACTGAACAAGACCCGCCCGGTCAGCGAACCGGTGCGCCTTAAAGTCGAAGCGGCGATCGCCGAGCTCGACTACGTGCCCAGCGCCGTAGCGCGTTCGCTCAAGGCCCGCAGCACCGCAACCATCGGCCTGCTGGTGCCCAACAGCGTCAACCCGTACTTCGCCGAGCTGGCACGCGGTATCGAGGACGGCTGCGAACGCAACGGCTACTGCGTGATCCTCTGCAACTCCGACGACAACCCGCAGAAGCAGCGCAGCTACCTGCGCGTGCTGCTGGAAAAACGCATCGACGGCCTGATCGTCGCTTCGGTCGGTGAAGACAGCGACCTGCTCGACAGCCTGGCCAGCGTGCGCACGCCGATGGTCATCGTCGACCGCGCGCTGGAAGGCGTGGCTGCCGACCTGGTGCGAATCGACCACGAGCAGGGTGCATACCTGGCGACCCGGCACCTGCTGGAACTGGGCCATCGCGACATCGCCTGCATTGGCGGCCCGGCCAGCACCAGCGTCGCCCAGTTGCGCCTGGCCGGTTTCCATCGGGCGCTCGCCGAAGCCGGCGTTACCCCGCGCCAGGACTGGCTGCTGAGCAGCGAATTCACCAGTATCGGTGGCTATACCGCGGCGGCGGCGCTGCTTGAAGGCGAGCGGCCGACGGCGATCTTTGCCGGCAACGACATGATCGGTATCGGCGTATTGCGTGCTGCCGCCGAGCGCAATATCTGCGTGCCCAGCGAGCTGTCGGTGATCGGCTTCGACGACATCCAGATCAGCCAGTACGTGTTCCCGGCGTTGACCACCGTCGGCCAGTCGATCCGCGAACTGGGCGAGAGCGCCGCCGAACTGCTGCTGCGGCGCATCGCCGAACCCCTGCGCGGTGCCCCGGAGCAGCGCATCGTCGCACCGAGCATCGTCCTGCGCGAATCCACGGCGCCGCGCCCCGACCTTTTCAATGATTACCGCTGAGAACGAGCCCGCACATGCAAGCCAATGTAGTAGTGGTAGGTAGCCTGAACATGGACCTGGTGGCGCGCGCCCAGCGCCTGCCGCGCGGTGGCGAAACCCTGGTGGGTGAAACCTTCGTCACGGTGCCGGGTGGCAAGGGCGCCAACCAGGCGGTGGCGGCGGCGCGCCTGGGGGCGCAGGTGGCGATGGTTGGCTGCGTCGGTGACGATGCCTATGGCCAGCAACTGCGCCAGGCCCTGGCCGCTGAGCAGATCGACTGCCAGGCGGTGAGCATTGCCGCCGGGGTGTCCAGCGGTGTGGCGCTGATTGTGGTCGATGCTGCCAGCCAGAACGCCATCGTCATCATTGCCGGTGGCAATGGCCAGTTGCTGCCCGAGTCGGTGCAGCGCTTCGATGCCTTGCTGCAACAAGCTGACGTGATCATCTGTCAGCTGGAGGTGCCCATGGCGACCGTTGCCTACACCCTTGAGCGGGGCAGGGCGCTGGGCAAGACGGTGATTCTCAATCCGGCGCCGGCCAGCGGCCCGCTGCCGGCAGAATGGTTTGCCAATATCGACTACCTGATCCCCAACGAAAGCGAAGCCGAAGCCCTCAGCGGGCTGCCGGTCAACGACCTGGAAAGCGCCAAGGCGGCCGCCACCCGGTTGCTGGCCATGGGCGTTGGCAAGGTGATTGTCACCCTGGGGGCTCAGGGGGCATTGTTTGCCGATGCTCAGGCATTCAGGCATTTCCCGGCGCCGGTGGTGAAGCCGGTGGATACCACGGCGGCGGGCGACACCTTTGTCGGCGGTTTCGCCGCGGCCCTGGCGCGCGGCGAAGAGGAGGGTGCGGCCATCGCCTTCGGCCAACGTGCCGCGGCCCTGTCGGTCACTCGTGCGGGTGCACAGCCGTCGATTCCGCACCTCGCCGAGCTGCAGCCATGAAGAAGACGCCGTTGCTCAATATCGCCCTGTCGCGCCTGATCGCCTCCCTTGGCCATGGCGACATCCTGCTGATCGGCGACGCCGGTTTGCCGGTGCCGCCGGGTGTGGAGCTGATCGACCTGGCGCTGACGCCGGGCATTCCGGATTTCGCCAGCACCCTGCGCATAGTGCTGAGTGAAATGCAGGTCGAAAGCCACGTGCTGGCGGACGAAATCCTCCAGCATCAGCCGCCTGGTCTGACAGCGGTCGAGCAGTTGACTGCCCAGGGCGAGCTGGGCGTCCGACGCCTGCTCAGCCATGACGAGTTCAAGCACTTGAGCCGCAGTGCCCGCGCCATCGTGCGGACCGGTGAATGTCAGCCCTACAGCAATATCGCGTTGGTTGCCGGGGTGACCTTCTAGCGTTTTTCCATCTGATCATAAGGACGTGTCTCATGTTGAACTGTGCCAAACGTTTGCTCCAAGGAGTACTGCTGATGTCCATGCTGTCGGCTGGCGCCCAGGCTGCGCCCATTGACCTGATTATCGATACCGACCCCGGCGCCGATGACGTAGTGGCGCTGTTCCTGGCCATGGCTTCGCCTGATGAGCTGAAGATCCGCGCCATCACCACCGTGGCCGGCAACGTGCGCCTGGAAAAGACCTCGCGCAATGCCCGCCTGGCCCGGGAGTGGGCGGGGCGCGAAGAGATTCCGGTGTACGCCGGCGCGCCCAGGCCGTTGCTGCGCACGCCGATCTACGCCGCCGACATCCATGGCGAAGAAGGTTTACCCGGAGTGGCGGTCAGCGAGCCGCAGAAGGGACTGGCCAACGGCAATGCGGTGCGCTACCTGATCGACACCTTGAGCAGTGCCAAGCCGCACAGCATCACCGTGGCCATGCTCGGCCCGCAGACCAACCTGGCTTTGGCGCTGATCGAGGCGCCAGAGATCGTCAACGGCATCAAGGAAGTGATCGTCATGGGCGGCGCCCACTTCAATGGCGGCAATATCACGCCGGTGGCCGAGTTCAACCTGTTTGCCGATCCCCACGCTGCCGAAGTGGTGCTCAAAAGCGGGGTCAAGCTGACTTACCTGCCGCTGGATGTCACCCACAAGGTGCTGACCAGCGAGGCGCGGCTGAAACAGATTGCTGACCTGAACAATGCGGCGAGCAAGCGCGTGGTGGATATTCTCAACGCCTACGTCAAGGCGGACATGAAGCACTACGGCATCCCCGGCGGCCCGGTGCATGACACCACGGTGATTGCCTACCTGCTCAAGCCTGAGCTGTTCACCGGCCGGCAGGTATTCATGCAGGTCGACAGCCGCGACGGGCCGACCTTTGGCCAGACCATCACCGACTGGTATGGCACCCTGAAACAGCCGGGCAATGTCACCTGGATTACAGAGGGTGATGCCCAGGGCTTTTTTGATCTGTTGAGTGCTCGTCTGGCACGTCTGCCATGACCGGCGGCTGGGTGTAACGTTCAAAGACCTGGTCGACGTAGCTGCGCGCGTCGTCCGGGCCCAGGTCCTTGACCAGCAAATCGAGGGCGATCAGCAGCAATTCTTCGGCGCTGGCCGGGCTGTAGGCGCTCTGACCCTCAGGCCATTTGACCTTGATGTCGGCATCGATGGTGTGGCTTGTCATGAAGATTCTCGAATGAAAACTGCGCACGCTGTCGGTTCAAATGCCGGGCCCTGGCGTTTGAAGGGGAGGCTGGCCTGCACTCCGCCGATGCTTGCAGTAAATCATGCGGGCCGCTTGCCGCGCACTGCGACTTAGGCATAAGCACAGGGGCGTGGCAAACTAACGGTGTTTTAGCTTGCCGGGACAGCGCAGTGCAGATCGATTTGACCAACCCCCAAGACTTCACCCTCGATAACGTGCGGGCCCTGCTGGTGGCCGGAAATGGCGCGGTACACAACCAGCTGCGGGTCAATCGCGACGGCATTGCCTGGTTGTCCCAGGTCACCGGTGGCCGAGACCTGGACGGCCTGTCCTTTCGTCTGGAAACCTGGGCCGCGGGCTCAGGTTGCGTAGGCCCGCAGATGGCCGCCGACGAGCGCTGGATACAACAGGTGTACAACGCCCTGAAGAATAACTGGCCCAATCCGGCCAACGATTACATCGACCTGTATTGAGCGTGTGCAAAATCCGGTCACGATTGCTCTTGGCCTTGAGCGCTCTGGCTCGGGCACAATGGTCCGGTTTTGCAACGAAAAACCAGGAGTGCTGTCATATGGGCAGCATTCAAGTATTTAAGGAGGATTCATGTTCCGCACGCGTGCATCATTGGCAAGCCTGTTGGCTGTCGCTGTATTGGCAGGTTGCAGCAGCACTGGTGGCTCATCGTCGAAGGCCCCGGAAGACGTTGCCGCCAATACCGATGGCCGTTGCCAGGCCAGCGGCGCCGAGTTCGCCATCGGCAAGCCGGCCACCCCCGAGTTGCTCGAGCAGGCGCGCAAAGCCAGTGGCTCGCAACTGGCCCGTGTGCTCAAGCCTCACGACGTCATGACCCTGGAATACCGCTCCGAGCGCCTGAACCTCAACGCCGACGAAAAAGGCGTGATCACCCGCGTGAACTGCGGCTAAGCCCGGGGCCTCATCGCTGGCAAGCCAGCTCCCACAAGCCCCTGTGGGAGCTGGCTTGCCAGCGATGGGCTGCAAAGCAGCCCCAAAATACAGGCACAAAAAAACCCGCCACAAGGACGGGTTTTTTTATTCGGTCAGATCTTACTCTGGACGAACTTGTGCAGCCTGCATGCCCTTCTGGCCTTTTTCGGCAACGAAGGAGACAGTCTGGCCTTCCTTCAGGCTTTTGAAACCGTCGGTTTCGATAGCCTTGAAGTGAACGAACAGGTCGTCGCCGCCACCTTGTGGAGTGATGAAGCCGAAGCCTTTCTCATCGTTGAACCATTTTACGGTGCCGGTTTGGCGATTAGACATGGGTGTATCTCCAGGAAACATGATTTTCAGTAGTGCGGTGTTGCCGAGGCCAACAGGGTGCACGCCGACCATCATAGTCTAATTATGGGCTTGTAGCCCCTTTTACCTTCGCAGATTGCTGATCTGGAGCAAATTAGCGATGGATAACTGGCCAAAAGGCCTATGTTTTCGGGGCGCAAGCCTCTTGCACCACCTTATGAGCTTTCTGCATCAGCTTGGCATCGACGCCATCTTTGCTGTCCAGATCCTCGATTTCGGCTTGGGTGAAGTTCTTTCCGATGGCCTGAGCACCACATTTGCAATGCTGGTCCGCCTTTTTGGCGTCGACGCCTTGCTGGGTCGCCACCTGCACGCATTGCGTCATATAGGCAGCTTTCCTCTCGGCAGACCATTCGGCATGGGCGCTGAAAGGCAGCAGCAGGGCTCCGGCAGCCGCCAGGGCCAGAAGAGACTGAAGTCGCATAACCAAACACTCCTTGGGGTCGAGTCTCACAAGAGTAGGACGCTTCACAAACTCTGAGCGGAAAAAATCCGCGCAAGTTCACCGCCAAGGCTCAATTTCCGAATATTTCTGCCCAGCCGGTCAATCTGCCCGCAATCGCCCGAAAGCTTTGTGCTAGCATGCGTGGCTTGAGCTCGCCGCCGGCTTTTTCTTGCAGCTTGCGGCTTGCAGCTCCCAACTGTTTTTTTACTATTCCAGTCACTCTGGTTCGTTCCCTGACAGGCCTTCGGGCTTCTGCCACTGTGAGGCAGGCTTTGCTTGTGCAAAGGCAGGGGCGGATCGCGTACTGGCTCATCCCAACCCACGTGACCTTTGGTAGGGGTCACCACTAGGAGAGGAGGCGCCATGCCCATTATTACTCTTCCCGATGGCAGTCAACGTTCATTCGACAAGGCAGTTTCGGTTGCCGAAGTCGCCGCATCCATTGGTGCGGGCCTCGCCAAAGCCACCGTCGCCGGCAAGGTCGACGGCAAGCTGGTCGACGCCTGCGACCTGATCGAGAACGATGCCAGCCTGCAAATCATCACGCCCAAGGACGAAGAGGGGCTGGAGATCATCCGTCACTCGTGCGCCCACCTGGTCGGCCACGCGGTCAAGCAGCTGTACCCGACTGCGCGCATGGTCATCGGTCCGGTCATCGACGAAGGCTTCTATTACGACATTGCCTACGAGCGTCCTTTCACGCCCGAAGACATGGCGGCGATCGAACAGCGCATGCAGCAGCTGATCGAAACCGAGTACGACGTCATCAAAAAGGTCACTCCGCGCGCCGAAGTGATCGAAGTGTTCAAGGCCCGCGGCGAAGACTACAAGCTGCGCCTGGTCGAGGACATGCCGGATGAACAGGCCATGGGCCTGTACTACCACGAAGAATACGTCGACATGTGCCGCGGCCCGCACGTGCCGAACACCCGTTTCCTGAAATCCTTCAAGCTGACCAAGCTGTCCGGCGCCTACTGGCGCGGCGACGCTAAAAACGAGCAGCTGCAGCGCGTCTACGGCACCGCCTGGGCCGACAAGAAGCAGCTGGCTGCTTATATTCAGCGCATCGAAGAAGCCGAAAAACGCGACCACCGTAAAATCGGCAAGCGCCTGGGCCTGTTCCACCTCCAGGAAGAAGCGCCGGGCATGGTGTTCTGGCACCCGAACGGCTGGACCCTGTACCAGGTTCTGGAACAGTACATGCGCAAGGTTCAGCGCGAGAACGGCTACCTGGAGATCAAGACTCCGCAGGTTGTTGACCGTTCGCTGTGGGAAAAGTCTGGCCACTGGGCCAACTACGCCGACAACATGTTCACCACCCAGTCGGAAAACCGCGACTACGCCATCAAGCCGATGAACTGCCCATGCCACGTGCAGGTGTTCAACCAGGGCCTGAAGAGCTACCGCGAGCTGCCGCTGCGTCTGGCCGAGTTCGGTGCCTGCCACCGTAACGAGCCGTCGGGTGCGCTGCACGGCATCATGCGTGTACGTGGCTTCACCCAGGACGACGCGCACATCTTCTGCACCGAAGAGCAGATGCAGTCCGAGTCCGCCGCCTTCATCAAGCTGACCATGGATGTCTACGCCGACTTCGGCTTCAAAGACATCGAAATGAAGCTCTCGACCCGCCCTGAAAAGCGCGTCGGTTCCGATGAGCTGTGGGATCGCGCCGAAGCTGCACTGGCCGCCGCCCTCGACAGCGCCGGCCTGCCGTACGACCTGCAGCCGGGCGAAGGTGCCTTCTACGGGCCGAAGATCGAGTTCTCGCTGAAAGATTGCCTGGGCCGCGTCTGGCAGTGTGGTACCCTGCAGCTCGATTTCAACCTGCCGATCCGTCTGGGCGCCGAATTCGTTTCCGAAGACAACGGCCGCAAGCATCCCGTGATGCTGCACCGTGCAATCCTCGGTTCGTTCGAGCGTTTCGTCGGAATTCTCATCGAGCACTACGAAGGTGCATTCCCGGCCTGGCTCGCGCCAACCCAGGCGGTGATCATGAATATCACCGACAAGCAGGCCGAATTCGCCCAGAATGTTGAAAAAACTCTCAACGAAAGCGGGTTCCGTGCCAAGTCCGACTTGAGAAATGAGAAAATCGGCTTTAAAATCCGCGAGCATACTTTGCTCAAGGTCCCTTACCTTTTGGTTATAGGGGATCGCGAAGTCGAAACGCAAACCGTCGCTGTGCGTACTCGTGAAGGCGCTGACCTGGGCTCGATGCCCGTCGCTCAATTCGCTGAATTCCTCGCTCAAGCGGTTTCCCGGCGTGGTCGCCAAGAATCGGAGTAATTACTATTAAGCGTGAAATGAGAAACGATAAACGAGCTGCACCGAAGGCCCCGATCAACGAGAATATCTCGGCACGCGAGGTTCGGTTAATTGGCGCTGACGGCGAGCAGATTGGCATCGTCTCGATTGATGAAGCGCTTCGTATCGCTGAAGAAGCGAAGCTGGACCTGGTAGAGATCTCTGCCGACGCAGTACCGCCTGTCTGTAAGGTCATGGACTACGGCAAGCACCTCTTCGAAAAGAAGAAGCAAGCCAACGAGGCCAAGAAGAATCAGAAGCAGGTCCAGATTAAAGAAATCAAGTTTCGTCCAGGGACGGAGGAGGGGGATTACCAGGTAAAACTACGCAACCTGGTACGTTTCCTGAGTGATGGGGACAGGGCCAAGATTTCCTTGAGATTTCGCGGTCGTGAGATGGCCCACCAGGAGCTGGGTATGGAACTGCTGAAGCGGGTTGAAGGTGACCTCGTGGAATACGGTTCTGTCGAACAGCATCCTAAGATGGAAGGACGCCAGCTGATCATGGTCATCGCACCCAAGAAAAAGAAATAACCACCAGGGCACGGCAGGCCTTGCGGTTATGTTTATCAACTGAATGCGGAGTATCCGAACATGCCAAAAATGAAAACCAAAAGCGGTGCAGCCAAGCGTTTCTTGAAAACGGCTAACGGCATCAAGCACAAACACGCTTTCAAGAGCCACATCCTGACCAAAATGTCGACCAAGCGTAAGCGTCAACTTCGTGGTAGCAGCTTGCTGAACCCGTCGGACGTGGCAAAAGTCGAGCGCATGCTGCGCCTTCGTTAATTTTTGGTTCTAGATAGAGGAAGTTACTCATGGCTCGTGTAAAGCGTGGCGTCATCGCTCGTAAGCGTCACAAGAAAATTCTGAAACTGGCTAAAGGCTACTACGGCGCTCGCTCGCGCGTATTCCGTGTTGCCAAGCAAGCGGTCATCAAGGCAGGCCAATACGCCTACCGCGACCGTCGTCAGAAAAAACGTCAGTTCCGCGCTCTGTGGATCGCTCGTATCAACGCTGGTGCGCGTATCAACGGTCTGTCCTACAGCCGCCTGATCGCTGGCCTGAAAAAAGCGTCGATCGAAATCGACCGCAAGGTTCTGGCCGATCTGGCAGTGAACGAAAAAGCGGCGTTTGCTGCGATTGTCGAGAAAGCTAAAGCCTCGCTGGCTTAAGTACCCCCGACAATCACCTGGCGTCATTTCCGGCGCCTGGTGTTAAACGTCTTAATAGGGGAAGAGCCTGCGCTCTTCCCCTATTTCGTATCTGGAGTCTGTACATGGAAAACCTGGACGCGCTGGTCTCCCAAGCCCTGGAGGCCGTGGAACGCGCTGAAGACATCAATGCCCTGGAACAGATCCGGGTGCAATTCCTTGGCAAGAAAGGCGAACTGACCCAGGTGATGAAGACCCTGGGCAACCTGCCTGCCGAAGAGCGGCCAAAAGTTGGCGCGCTGATCAACGACGCCAAGGAACGCGTCACCGAGGTGCTCAACGCGCGCAAGGCGGCGTTTGAAGAAGCTGAGCTCAGCGCCCGTCTGGCTGCCGAGTGCATTGATGTGACCCTGCCGGGCCGTGGCCAGACCTCCGGTGGTCTGCATCCGATCACCCGTACCCTGGAACGCATCGAGCAGTTCTTCACCCACATCGGCTACGGCATCGCCGAAGGCCCTGAGGTCGAAGACGACTACCACAACTTCGAAGCGCTCAACATTCCCGGCCACCACCCGGCCCGGGCAATGCACGACACCTTCTATTTCAATGCCAACATGCTGCTGCGTACCCACACCTCGCCGGTGCAGGTGCGGACCATGGAGTCCACCCAGCCGCCCATCCGCATTGTCTGCCCGGGCCGCGTTTACCGCTGCGACTCGGACCTGACCCACTCGCCGATGTTTCACCAGGTCGAAGGCCTGTTGATCGATCGCGACATCAATTTCGCCGACCTCAAAGGCACCATCGAAGAATTCCTGCGAGTGTTCTTCGAAAAAGAGCTGGCGGTACGTTTCCGTCCGTCGTTCTTCCCCTTCACCGAGCCTTCGGCTGAAGTCGACATCCAGTGCGTCATCTGCAGCGGCAAAGGCTGCCGCGTGTGCAAGCAGACCGGCTGGCTGGAAGTCATGGGCTGCGGCATGGTTCACCCGAACGTGCTGCGCATGTCGGGCATCGATCCCGAAGAATTCCAGGGCTTTGCCTTCGGCATGGGCGCCGAGCGCCTGGCCATGCTGCGTTACGGCGTCAACGATTTGCGCCTGTTCTTCGACAACGACTTGCGGTTCCTTGCGCAATTTCGCTAGGTCGCGCACCCGTAACGAATCTTTCAGGAGAGCAGGATGAAATTCAGTGAAAAGTGGCTGCGCGGTTGGGTCAACCCGCAGGTATCCCGTGACGATCTGGTCGCCCGTCTGTCGATGGCCGGCCTTGAGGTCGACAGCGTCACCCCGGCCGCCGGTCAGTTCAGCGGCATCATCGTCGGTGAGGTGCTGAGCACCGAACAGCACCCCGATGCCGACAAGCTGCGCGTGTGCCAGGTCAGCAACGGCAGCGAGACCTTCCAGGTAGTGTGCGGTGCGCCTAACGTGCGCCCTGGCCTGAAGATCCCGTTCGCCATGATCGGCGCCGAGCTACCGGGCGACTTCAAGATCAAGAAAGCCAAGCTGCGTGGCGTTGAATCCAACGGCATGCTCTGCTCGGCGGCCGAGCTGCAGATCAGCGAAGAAAACGACGGCCTGCTCGAGCTGGCTGCCGACGCTCCGGTTGGCGAAGACATTCGCGTGTACCTGGACCTGGACGACGCCAGCATCGAGATCGGCCTGACCCCGAACCGTGGCGACTGCCTGTCTGTGGCGGGCCTGGCCCGTGACGTGGGTGCCTTGTACGACGTAGCGGTTACCCGTCCGCAAGTGCCGGCCGTTGCTGCTGCCCACGACGAAGTGCGTCCGGTTGAAGTGCTGGCGCCCGCTGCCTGCCCGCGCTACCTGGGCCGCGTTATCCGTAACGTCGACTTGACCAAGCCGACCCCGCTGTGGATGGTCGAGCGCCTGCGTCGCTCCGACGTGCGCAGCATCGACGCTGCCGTCGACATCACCAACTACGTGATGCTCGAACTCGGCCAGCCGATGCACGCCTTCGATCTCGCCGAGATCAACGGCGGCATCCGCGTGCGCATGGCAGAAGAGGGCGAGAAGCTGGTACTGCTGGACGGCCAGGAAGTTACCCTGCGCCCCGACACCCTGGTGATCGCCGACCACAGCCGCGCCCTGGCCATTGCCGGCGTGATGGGTGGTGAGCACAGTGGCGTTGCCGCGGGCACCCGCGACATCTTCCTCGAGAGCGCCTTCTTCGAGCCGATCTCCGTTGCTGGCAAGGCCCGCTCCTACGGCCTGCACACCGATGCCTCGCACCGCTACGAGCGTGGCGTCGACTCGCAGCTGGCTCGCGAAGCCATCGAGCGCGCCACCGGCCTGCTGCTGGAGATCGTTGGCGGCGAAGCCGGTCCTGTGATCGACGTCACCAGCGAAGCGCACCTGCCGAAGGTTGCACCGGTCACCCTGCGCGCCGAGCGCCTGACCCAGATGCTGGGCATGGAAATGGCCAGTGCCGACGTCGAGCAGCTGCTCAACGGCCTGGGCCTGAAAACCACCGCCGGGGAAGGGCAGTGGCAGGTCGAAGTACCTAGCCATCGCTTCGACATCAGCCTGGAAGTCGACCTGATCGAAGAACTGGCGCGCCTGTACGGCTACAACCGCCTGCCGGTACGTTACCCGCAAGCGCGCCTGGCCCCGCAGGCCAAGGCTGAAGCCCGTGGCGAACTGCCAGCCCTGCGCCGCCTGCTGGTGGCCCGTGGTTACCAGGAAGCCATCACCTACAGCTTCATCGACCCGAAACTGTTCGAACTGTTCAGCCCGGGCGTCGAGCCGCTGCTGCTGGCCAACCCGATCTCCAGCGACATGGCGGCCATGCGTGCCTCCCTGTGGCCGGGCCTGGTCAAGTCGCTGCAGCACAACCTCAACCGCCAGCAAGACCGCGTGCGCATGTTCGAAAGCGGCCTGCGCTTCGTCGGCCAGCTGGGTGACCTCAAGCAGCAGCCGATGCTCGCTGGTGTGGTCTGCGGCAGCCGCCTGCCGGAAGGCTGGGCCAACGGCCGTGACAGCATCGACTTCTTCGATGTGAAGGCAGACGTTGAAGCGGTACTGGGCTTCTCCGGTTCGCTCGCCGAGTTCAGCTTTGTCCCGGGCAAACACCCGGCGCTGCACCCGGGCCAAACCGCACGCATCGAGCGTGACGGTCGCGAAGTCGGCTACCTGGGTGCCATCCACCCGGAGCTGGCCAAGACCCTGGGCCTGGATCGTCCGGTGTACGTCTTCGAGCTGGTCCTGGGCGAAGTGGCCGAAGGCCGCCTGCCGAAGTTCAGCGAGCTGTCGAAGTTCCCGGAAGTGCGTCGTGACCTGGCCTTGGTGGCAGGACGTGATGTTGCTTCGAGCTCGGTGCTTGAAGTAATTCGTGACAATGCAGGCGAATGGCTCACAGACCTCAGGCTGTTTGATGTTTATCAGGGTAAAGGCATTGATCCTGATAGAAAAAGCCTGGCCGTCGGCTTGACCTGGCAGCATCCATCGCGCACTCTTAATGATGAAGAGGTGAACACCGCGACGCAAAACATCCTCACCTCGCTCGAACAAAGGTTGAACACCACGTTAAGGAAATAGCGTATGGGTGCTCTGACGAAAGCTGAGATGGCCGAACGGCTGTACGAGGAGCTGGGCCTGAACAAGCGCGAGGCCAAGGAATTGGTCGAGCTGTTCTTTGAGGAAATCAGGCACGCTCTAGAAGACAACGAGCAGGTCAAATTGTCCGGATTCGGCAATTTCGACCTGCGCGACAAGCGCCAGCGGCCGGGCCGTAACCCCAAAACCGGGGAAGAAATCCCGATCACGGCACGTCGGGTTGTCACCTTTCGTCCAGGGCAGAAGTTGAAAGCCCGAGTTGAGGCCTATGCTGGAACCAAGTCATAACGACGAGCTTCCGCCGATTCCAGGCAAACGCTACTTCACCATTGGTGAAGTGAGTGAGCTTTGCGCGGTAAAACCGCACGTGCTCCGCTACTGGGAGCAGGAATTCCCGCAACTCAACCCGGTAAAGCGCCGCGGTAACCGGCGGTACTATCAGCGCCAGGACGTGCTGATGATCCGCCAGATCCGCGCGCTGCTGTACGACCAAGGCTTCACCATCGGCGGGGCGCGCCTGCGCCTCTCTGGCGATGAAGCCAAGGACGACACCACCCAGTACAAACAACTGATCCGGCAGATGATTGTCGAGTTGGAAGACGTGTTGGTGGTGCTGAAGAAGTAACCCTTATCGGGCCCGGAATTTTGGAAAAAATGCTTCCATAATTCAAAAGGTTAGGGTACATTCTTCAACGTTCTCAGCAACCAGGGGAACATGCTTCAAGCCCAGTCGGGGCGTAGCGCAGCCCGGTAGCGCACTTGCATGGGGTGCAAGGGGTCGAGTGTTCGAATCACTCCGTCCCGACCATTATTTACTGAGTAAAATCAGGCAGTTAAGCCGGTTATCTGAACCGGCTTTTTTGTGCCCGCGCAAAACATGCGCAAAACTCGCGCAAAACTACCCGGCGAAATCGCCGATATCCAGGTCAGCTTCGACCTCGGACCACACCACATCTTCGTGCCCTTTCTGGTAGTTCCTGGTCATGCCTTCGGTAGCATGTCCGGCGATCTTCTGCCCGTCTTTGCCTGCTCGTTTGTACAGGTGAAGGGATAGGGCGCGCACTTCATGAAACCCCGGCATCTCTTCCTCTTTGAGGTCGTTGTAGCAGCCGGCGGCATCCCTCGCATCCTTGAAGGCCCGGGTGAGAAACCTCTCGTCCACCTTCGTCCAGTGATCTTTTCCTTCGCGTTTCTTCTTTCTTTCCGGCCGGCGGTGCACCAGATACGGCGACAGGATGTCATCCCGGCACCTGGTCAGCACTTCGCCCAACTGGTCGGTGATCTTGATTTTCAGCCAACCTGCGTCAGATGCTTTCTCGGTCTTGCTCTGGACCACGTACAGGAACCCGTCTCGCGCATCTTCGAACTTCATGTTGAGGATGTCGCCGCGGCGCTGTGCGGTGATCAATGCCAGGTCGATCGCGTTCTGCAGCCAGCGCGGGGACTTCTCGCGGATGGCCTTGAGGCCTTCGACGGTGTGGCGCTTGCGCTGCTTCTTCTCGATCTTGGGGATGGTGCTGGCCGCCGGGTTGTCCGGGCACAGGCCCTTCGCCGCAGCGTGATTAAACACATCGATGAGGATTGCCCGGGCCTGGTTGCTGGCGCGGGCGGTCAGTGGCTCCAGGAACTCGGCGACCATGCGGATGGTGATTTGGTCCACCGGCCGCTCGCCGAGGGCGGCCCTGACTTGCTTGAACCTGACTGCGTACAGGTCGAGCGTTGCCTTTGCCAGTTCCCGCGGCGGCAGTACGTCCCGCTCGTAGGTATCCAGGAACTCGGCGATGGTGATCGTGGTTTCTCCCAGGACAGCGGCCACAAGGTCGCCGCCGCGCAGGAAGGTGGTATTCAGTTGTGAGGCAGCGTCAATAGCGTTGCCGCGGTCGCCGCCGAACTGGAACCACTTCCCGTCTGTTGGGCGCCGGTAGCGGTATGTGCCCCGGCGCGCGTCGAAGTAGAGGTTCTGGGGCAGGCCTTTGTTGGCCTTGTTCCTTGGTCGAGGAACCATTACGCAGCTCCTTTCAGCACCATGTCTACCAGTGCATTGCCGGTGGTCCGCTGGTAGGCGGCCCAGTCAACGTACCAGATATTGCCGATGCGCTCGCCGGGTAGCTTGCGGTCACGCAGGTAATTGCGAATGGCCTGGGAGCACAGCGGAGTGCCGTTCTCGCCCCATTTTCGGCGCTGGAATTCACTGATCTTGATCAGTTCTCTTTTCATGATTGTCTCCACGCCGCGCATGGCGGCAGAGGTGGTGAGGGGTTATTCGTCGTCATCTGGATCTAGGTCGTCATCGCCGTCGTGGCTGACGCTGATCGGGAGCTTGCCAAGGCGCTCTAGGGCAAGGACGAGACCGATGCGCAATCCCTTTGCCATGTCTTTTGTAAGAACAATCTCGACAGGATCATCAACGCCGAGCTGCAGGGTCACGCCTTCCTTGGCGTTATCGCTGACCAGTTGCAACTGGTCGGCTTGGCGCCTGTGCCATCCAAGCAATGCTTCGATCATCTCGCCGACCTCCTGCGGAGCGCCGACCGACCCCTCAAGCGCGGCAGTAATCAGTTTTTCCAGCTCTGTTTTTTCGCCTTTGGCCAGCTCGAGCTGGTTTTCGGCGGCGAACGGCCCGCTAACCATTGACCAGCTGCTTGCGAACACCTGGGCTTGCTCCATGATTGCCGCTACGGTTTTTTCGGACATACGAATTCCTTGCCCGCCTACCGGCAGGCTTGAGTTGTTGTAGGGGGAGGGGTTACGGGTAGCCGCGGGCGATGCGGTCGGCGATGCCATCCAGCCGTTCGGCCATATGCCACATGTCGTTGTTGTCGCGGCGGCTGACGACCAGGGACCGGGTGACGTTCCGGTCCATCAAGATGTTGATCGCCAGGCGGATCAGCGCAGCCTCAAGCTTGCGCCGGAGATAGCCCGTGCGCGGGATCATGGCCTCGGCCCCATCCAGATCAGGCAGGCCATGTACATTAAGGGCAGGGTCTTAGAAGGTGTCCTCCAGATTCCAGCAGGCCGTCGCGGTCTTCCCGCAAGCGATCGCGCTCGGCCTTGAGCTGGTCGGCCAGATGCCAGGGCGTCCAGTAACCGTCCTCCATCGGTACCGCCAGTGGGCTGCTCGGTCCATTCCAGCGAAGACCGTAGCGCGGCAGGCCTTCGCCTTCCGGTGGGCGCGGTGGGGGGCACAGGCTGAAGGCCCTGCAGTCGTTCGATTTCCGCGAGCAGGGCCAGGACCGCATCAGGCGGCAAGCTCATGTCTGTGAACCCCGTCGCATCCTCAGCCAGAGCCTTCAGCTTCTCTTTGTCGATCACAGCTCATACCTCTCTTCATTCCAGTGCACTGGCGCCTTTGCAGGGGTAGGGGTGTCTTGTTCGTGCGGGGAGAGCTGGCGCTCGTTGCCGGCCTGCAGCTGGCTGTCGGGGATGCAGCTGATGCCGACCCCGTTCAGCAGGTAGCAGGTGACGCCGCGCTGGCTGTCGTGCTGCACGTCGATGACGTTCTCGGTTGCGCTGGCGCCGGTGGCCAGCAGCAGGAGGCAGAGGGCGAGGCGGGTCATGGCTGCACCTCGTTGTAACGCTCATAGCCTTCGCCCCACTCGAAGCAGTAGGTGGCCGGCCAGGCTCCGCGGGTGCCTTCAGGCACGAAGTTGTACAAGCGGTCATACGTGCCATGGCCTGGAGTGGTTTTCACCCAAACGTGAACCGGTCCGCCAAGAGACCAGTTCGGGCGCTGCTCGACTGCAGCCTTCATGAACTCTCCAAGGTCGTGGTGACCGCGGCTCATGACGATGTAGGTGTCTTCGCCTACGGACTCGATTTTCAAGGGGTACGGTTTCATGGCGTCACCACGCGGCGCGCCCACTGCACATGCGGGCCGTCCTCCGTGTCGAAGATGCCCATCAGGAACCACTCAGGGCCAGGTGCCTCTGGCTCCCAACCGTTGCAGTGGGCTTCGCCATCCCAGTAGGGGTGGAAGTCCAGCTCTGCTTCCATGTCCCAGGTCTTCAGCTCCAGGCCTTGCTCGGCGATCCAGGCTTTGTATGGCGCCGGGTCTTCCGTCCCGTCAAAGTCGGGGATGCCTGGGTGGTGCCACCATCCGTTCTCGTCGCGCTCAACTGCCACACGTTGAATCAGCTTCATTTCTTCAGGCATGACTTCGTCCTTGCCGCCATATCGCGGCTGTTCAATAGAGGGGAGAGGGGTTAAAACGGAGTGGAGTACAAATGTACTCCTTGGTCATTCGCCCTGATTGGCGAGCATGTTCAGGCGCTGGAATGAGGTGCCAGGGATGCCCTGGTCGCGCTCTACCGGCGCGCTCGGCTCAGCACTGCCGGTCGTCAAAGCATCGATGTATTCAACTACATCCACATTGTCCTCAAACACAGTCCGCACCGCGTTGATGGTGGCCCGGAGATTGGCGCACTGGTTCTCCCGCTCGGCCAGCTTCGCGCGCAACTCCTGAGCCTCCGGATCACGCGCAGCGAACGCCTTGGCACCCTGGTCGGCCATGTCACCGGCGCTGAAGCCGTCGGAGGTTGGTGCAGGCTCTGCGCCGGCTGATGTCCTGAACAAATACGTTAGCAAGTCACTCAAGCGCTGTCGCTGCATGCCAAGGTTTGCATCTCTGACCTTCTCTGCCAGTGTTAGCGCCTCGCCCAACTGAGCGCGCAGGGTGTCGGCCTCTTCTCGCCAGCCTTCGGCCTCAGCAATTGCGGCCTTGTGGTTGGACTTCCAGCGCTCAACCTCGCCAGCATCGGCGTGGGTGTGCAGGGGTTCGATTTCATAATCAGCGGCGCCCATGTACCAGCTACCCGGCGGCTCTTGGGTTACTGACCACTTGCCACCTCCATGCTCTCGGTAACGCCACGCCACCAGCTCGCCCTGGTGCTGGGCGGCTGGCTGGGAAAGCAGATCCTGCAAAAGCAGTACGTGTTTGTCGCATGTGAAGCGCACCAGGTTTGCATCACGTAGGCATTTCTCCAGCGTACTCATCGGCACGCTGACCATCTGTTCGGTGTTGCTGGATCGGTTTTCTGTGGGCATGGGGATACCTCGCCGGAGTGGCGTTTTGATATGAAGTGAGGTAATGATTAGCGCTCAATCAACCTGAAAAGGAACGCGGGAATGAAGGTAGTAATCGAGAAGCACGATGGCACCAAGTACACCTATGACGACATCGTCAACGTAGCGAGCAAGGATCAGTACACGCTTGTTCTGTTTCGTGAAACTGGGATTGCTGCCATTGAAAACAAGGGCGACATCAAGAATCTGCACACGGTAGAGCCCGAGTAACATCAAGCCGCATGCGTCGATGGGAGTGGTTGGTACTCAGTCCAGCCCACCTTCGGCGCTTTGGTCTTCTTGTTGATCACCGGCCTCCCTTCGGCGTCGGTGATCTCGCACTTGGCCCTGATGCGTAGATCGCGGCACTTGCCTGTCTTCCTCGCAAGCTCCATGAACTGCTGGGCGTACTGCGGTGCGTCGAACATCTGGCTCAACTGCTTCACCTTTTCGCCGGCCATGATCTTGGCCGCCTGCTGCTCGACGGCCAGATTCCACTCCGCCAAGGTCAGCTCCAGGGGGGGGCAGCCAGCTTTCCCGCTCGGCCTGGTCGTCTTGGTGGTCTTCCTGGCCTCAGCCAGCGCTACGTCGGCGGTCATGCCGAAGACTGCGAATGTGCTCATGGTGTTCTCCGTATCAGGCCGCACCGATCTGTAGAGTCTCCTGGCCTCCAGTGGCCAGCCCCGGATTGAGCTCCACACGCTGACCGGCGAGCAGCCCGGCAATCTGGGCATCCAGGTCCAGCTCGATCTCGCGGGCCTTCCTGGCCTTGCCAATCTCTCTCCCTGACAGGTACTGCTCGATCAGGGCTTTGTCTTGCGCTTCGACCGCCACCAGTTCGCGACCATTGGAGTGCTGGCCGATGGCGAGATCTTCTTCACCCCGGGGCACCAGTTCGTGAATTTTGTCGTGCACTGCCGACACCCAGGCCAGCGCAAAATGATCTCCAGCAGTTTCAGGTGAATAGGAACTGCGTTGCTTGCCAGCTCGCACTTGCGACACATACTCACGCCGGGCCTGGGTTAGCTTGGTCAGCAGTGCTTCGTAGGCATACATCGCGATCTGCGGCGCCGGGCTAACTCCAACGAACAATTCGCGGTCCATAACGCGGCTTGTCGACTTGCACCAACTGCGCCTGGAGAGCGACCGAACTCCGAATGCCTCTCCAACGATTGAGCCCAGATGCAGGTCCCACGTTGGCCTGCGCCTGGCCCTGGCTTTCTCCGACTCGACTTCGCCCACATCACTCAGGTGCACGTCCAGCTCGGTCAGGCGGTATTCGCGCATAAGTGCCTGGGCTTGACGCATGGCCGTGGCCGCCTCGTTCTCGTTCGAGCTCTTGGAGAGCGCCATGCAGCGTTTGATCTTGCGTATCACGCGCTCGAGCTTGCTTTCGTCGTGCTGTTTGTTGGTCATGTCGATGTCCTTGCGTGCAGGCGCCGCCCTCGCCGGGGTGGCGTGATTCGTTGAAGCGGGGAAGGCCTATGTACTGCCGAAGGAGTAGTGGCAATATAATATTGCAATGAGTACCATCGACAAAAAACTGATCGGGATGGTGCTTAATGGAAACCTTCAGTCTGAATGTTGCGGATATTCGTTACGACGGAAAAGGAATATCGGTAGAGAAGACTTCGACACTATCTGTAGGCACAAAAGATGCGCCCCTGACCGTATTCGTAGAGTCTGACACTGACTGGGCTGCAGCTATTCCTAGTGCAGCCGGGGTAGTGGTTGCTCTATTGGTTGCTTGGCTCACGGTTCGGGTTCAGAAAAATCAGATTTTGGCTAACTTGAGCAACTTTCGTCATCAGTGGATGGTTGAGCTTAGGGGGTGCGCCTCTGAGTATCTGCAGGCGATTGTTACCATGGCCGTTAAGACCGCTAAAGCCCCTGGGTTTTGCGGTAGCGCAGAAGTTTTCGAAATCTATCGGCAGATCGCTGTGCTCACCGTAAGGTTTGAGATGTTGCTAAGTCGTGATGATGTTAGTACCGCAGAGATATTAAAGCTTGATAATAAGATGGTAAAAGACTTATTGAATATGAAGGAGGGCGATAGTGCCCAGCCTGTTTTAGATATGGTTAATGAATTTAAAAGATTATTGCGGATTGAGCTTGAAGAGGCATGGATTGATATTCAATGTGATGTGGGAAAACGAGCTCGAAAATAGTGAGTTGGTGCCGGCATCATCCTCTCCGGATATGTTCGTGTTATTTGCTCAGCGCAGTATGTCGAGCCGCCGCTGCTCGCTGTGCTGTAATGGGTTAGGCGGTTCGATTTCGTAGCCGGGGTCGCGCCTAATTTCGACCAGACTGGCCTCCTCAAACTGGCGTGCAAGCTTTGTTGATATCTCAAAAGCTGGCGCGTCAGGTTGTTGCAGTCGGCGCGCCTGCTCATCCGGGGAGGCAGCCAGGAAGGACCGGTGTAGGTTTTGCAGCAGCTCCTGCAGCTGGGTGTAGCCGTGGGCCTTCATCGCTCCGGACATTCCCTCTCGGGTTCCGGCA
The DNA here is from genome assembly GCF_054788455.1 of Pseudomonas sp. ZL2. Lineage (NCBI taxonomy): Bacteria > Pseudomonadati > Pseudomonadota > Gammaproteobacteria > Pseudomonadales > Pseudomonadaceae > Pseudomonas > Pseudomonas sp. ZL2. The sequence continues at coordinate 398,703 of NZ_JBGOGX010000002.1, forward strand.
GCCATCTCCACCTGTATCCGCTCGATGCCAAAGCGTTCTGCTTCGGCCTTCTTCCTGTCGCGGTAGTCCGCCGAGTGTTTGGCTGCCCCTGTCTTCTTCTCGGCCATTGCCGCTACCTCTCAAGCCGCTGGGCGGCAGGTTGATCCATTGCTGGCGCCGGCCGTGCCGGGCGCGGTTCATGCGTTTCACTTCAATCTGCCTCTGGCCGGAAAGTCGATGCCATGGGCCTTCATCAGCCGGACCAGGTAGCCATAGCTGATGCCGAGCTGCTGCGCGGCTTTGTTCCGGGTGATGCCGGTACCGGCCAGGGCCTTGATCTGCTTGCAGTGCTCGGCTCGCTGGTCTTCGCGCTTCTTCTTCGCCGCTGTCCGGGCTCTACGCTCGGTGCTGCTGACCAAGAAGGTGATCAGGTGAGCCTTCGACAGCTGGAGGAGCCGGGCGCGCTCGATACCGCTGGCCTCGACGGCCTCGGTGAACGTGTGGGTCTTGGCCAGGTCGCGCACCAGGTTGATCTCGGCGCGGCTGCCGGGCTTCGGCGGGCCGTTATCCTCGGCCACAGCGTCAGCGGCAATCGGCCGGGTAGGGCGCGGCTCAAACGAAGGGCCGGGCAACTCCTTTGGCTTGCCGCCGCTGGCAAAGAACTGGTCAATGCTGGCGCTGAGCTGATCCAGCACCTGCTGGTGCTCATTGTGGATAGGGCCGCCGATCATTGCCGCCCTACCAGCTTGCGCGTCGCAGCTGCCTCCAGAGCATCAACAAACCGCAGGGCCGCCTTGTAGGTGAAGCAGAAACACCGCGTCTTGCCGGTCTCCACGTCGACGATGTGCCACGCCTTGCCCTTGGCTACGGCCTTGTACCGCGGCTCAGTCGCTGGAGCGGTAAGGCCGATCTTGGCGTAGAAGTCAGCGGTGGCCAGTATGGTTCGTTCGCGCAGGGCGGCCAGGCCGTCCACGCGCTGCTGCATGGCTGGGTGCATGGTGAGCTCCTCGGGGTGGGTGTCAGGCGTGCAGGTCGAAGGATTCGGCCTTGCGGATGATTCGGACCTGGGCAATGCGGCGTTCAGGCACGCGGCGGTCGCGGCGCATCGGGTCGGTGTCGCCCGTGACTGCGTGCATGGCCATCAAGCCGACCAGCAGGATGCACATCGGGCTGATGATCTGGCGCTTCATGGCTTCGGCGACCAGGGCCGCACGCCGGTGAACGCCGAGCTTGTACATCGCGTTCTCGATTCGGTTGGCCACGGTGCCCGGGGTGATCTGCATCAGGCGGGCAATCTCTTTGGCTGTCATGCCCTGAGCTACCGCAAGCAGTGCTTCAAGTTCACGCGGGGCCAGGCCGCGCCCGAGGAAGCCCTTCCATGAGCCGCTGGTGATCGTTTCCATGATGAGTAACCTCGGGTGTTGGCTGCATTGGTGGAGCAACTGGCGTCATAGCGCGACCCGCTTCGGCATGCGCATGAGCGGCGGGGTTGTCCTCGGCCAGTTGATCCACCGATGCAGCCTGGTGATGGGGAGCCAGGTGATCGGGCAGTTACCGTCAGGCTGACGTGGCGCTGGTTGTTCAGTCGAAGTCTTCCGGCAGCTCAACGCTTTCGTAACCCTGCTCGGTCACTTCAGCGGCCGCCTCATCGATCGCCAGGTGAAGCAGGGTGGCGCCTTGCTCGTTCTCGCGACCCAGCTCGCAGATCAGGTCCTTCAGGAACTGCTCCTTGTCCGTGATCTTGCAAGGATCTCCGGCGTTGTTCGTCGGCCAGGTGTCGGTGAACGGAATGATGTTGAGCAGGTACTCGACACCTGCACGAATGACCAGTTGCTCACCCTCGATAGAGGCTGTCAGGTGTTGTTGCGATGGCTCTACGTTCATGGCGACCTCGATCGCGCTGTTGATTTCCCGTCTGGCCCTGTCGCCAAGGCCAGCCAGTGAAATCTGCCGCGACCCGCTACTGGCGACGGTCTTTGGCAATCTTCGAATTGTTCTCTCCGACCGCGACCCTGGTCCGCCGGATAACTGTTCTTGGCGCTTTACGCTGCACGCCTGGGTCAGTTGCCAACCCTCTGGACTGTTGAGGCCTGTCCATCGCTGCCTTCGTTGCTGGCCGGTGGTGATCCGGCACCTGTATAACGTGAGTTATGGCTCGAATAATAACTTGAGTTTTCATTGTGTCAATAACCTAGGTTATTTTTTCGCACAAAAGAAAGCCCGCTCGGCGGCGGGCTTTGGTTAGCAGTCGATGTATTCACGCCAGCCTATCCGGTAGCCGCCACTTTCGAGGCGGTCGATCCGTATACCGTCGGTGTTGCCCAGCTCATCCAGTAGCCGCTCCCAGTCTTCCTTCAGCTCACCAGGTGCAGGCGTCAACGTGACGGATTGGAGCTTTTGCACATGCGGGGAGACAACCAATCGCCGGACACGGCGGCCGAGGAGTTCGTAGGAAGAGGGGGAGATCGGTGTATCTGGAATGCCTTGGTCCATGTAGGTACCTCCTTGCATGCTGTATGGATGTACAGTATTTGAGGTGCGCACCTTTGGCAAGATCGACCAGACCAGGTGAAACGAAAAAGCCCGGCACAGGGCCGGGCTCTTGGGTGATTGGAGCGATTACAGCTTGCCCATTACTCGAACGGCTACGCCGATAATCCGGCACTCTTCTCCGCACTCAACCATCTTGTATTCCGGGTTAAGCGGTTTGAGGTAGCGCCTGCCGCCATCATCGACAAGCTTCTTGAACGTGGCCTCGCCGCTGTTTGCCAGCTTGGCGATCACGAGCTTGCCAGACGTCACCTCAGCCTCGGTATCAACGAGGATCATCATCCCCTCCGGAATGCTGGTACCTGTTGGCGAGGTCATCGAGTCGCCGCGCACCTCCAACCAGAACGCCACACCCTTCGAGTTGTAATCGGAAATTTCGTAGCGATCGGAAAACCCAGGCGGGAAGGGCTCGACAGCTTCAGCCCAGGCGCCCGCAGCCACCCAGCTGATGACCGGGTATCTGTAGGACATGTTCGGTTGAGCCGTAGGGACCACATTTGATGGTTCTGCAGTGGTTGGCTTTCCCGAGTCCAGCCATTCAGCCGAGACATTCAGTGCGCGAGCGATCTCCACCAATTTCTTGGAGGTTGCGTTTCGGCCGCTCTCCAGGTGCTGGATCGTCACCTGGCTTACACCGGCTTTCTCGGCCAGTTGCTGCTGACTCAGGCCAAGCGCTACACGGCGCGCGTAGATACGGTCTTTCAGTGTTCCGCTGTCTTCATTCATGCCGCTAAGGGTAAAACACGCGTTATTACCCTTCAAATAACATGTGTTTGCCTCTTTAATAACTTGAGTTATCATCGTGATCACGATCCATTGAGGCACACACACATGCCAGCGAAAGAGAGACCTGTAGAGACGGTGGTCCGTTTGGCCGGAGGCCAGGCAGAGCTTGCCCGTCGCTGCAATACGAGCCAGCCCCGTATCTGGCAGTGCGTACACCGCAATCAGCGCGTCCCGGCGGATCTCGTTATCCCGTTCGAGAAGGCAGTAAACGGTCAAGTAACGCGCCATCAGCTGCGGCCAGATCTTTATCCGGAAGAAGAAATCACCGCCTCCCGGTGACATCAATTATCCCGCTCCTGGCCTTGCGCCAGTAGATGACCGAAACACCTGCGAATCCATCCAGTACTGGAATTGCAGACGAAAAAAAACCGCCTGGCAGGGCGGCTTCTTCAAAACAACGTGAGGTCGATTATGCACACTGCAGTCGATGCAAGCAACACCAAGCCCGGCGCGTCAGTTTTCGGCAGCACGCCAAATCTGTCGCGTCAGTTTGGGCCGGGGAAGAGCGGGGGTAGGGCGTGAGCGTTCAAGCCATGACCTGGGCGCTCGCCATTCCAAAGGCTGCCCTGGATAACCCCGCCGCGCGCCATGTTCTTCTGTGCCTGGCCAACTACGCCGGCAGCGACGGGCGCGGTGCATTCCCGTCTGCCGGGACCCTCTCCGAAGACACCGGCCTGTCCGAGCGCACCGTGCGCCTGAAACTGGATGAGCTGGAGAAAGGCGGGTGGATCACTGAAGGCAACCAAGCAATCGCCGCTGCCTACATCGATCGCCGCGACCGGCGCCCAGTGGTCTATGACCTTCAGCTAAAGCGGGGTGCATCTGCTGCACCTCGTAAAGAACGGGGTGCAGATAACCGCACGGGGTGCAGCTCACAGCAGAACGGGGTGCAGGAAAACGCAGAACGGGGTGCAGCAGCTGCACCCAATCCGTCAGTGAACCATCAAGGAACCGAAGAGCAGCAGCCGCGCGATTTGGCCGACGTGATCGAGGAGCAGGATCGCCAGGCCACGGAATCGCAGGACGACCGGCAGCGCTTCGCCATGTTCGCCGAGTGGAACCCACCGGCTGACCTGGTGACCGCTCAGCTGAAATTGGCCGGCCTGACCCTGGAGGCGCTGACCGAGGAAACGCTCCAGAGCTTCCTGGGTTACTACGTTGCCAAGCCGCGGGTGTTTGACAGCAACGGCGGCTGGTGCTTCAGGCTGGCCAAGTGGGTCAAGACCGAGAAGGCAAAAGGCGCAGCGGAGCAGGAAGAAACCGGGGCCGACTGGACCAAGAATGGAGTTCGAGTATGACCGCAACCAACGTTCGCCAGCTGCTGGCCAATCGCCGGACTGACCCGACTTACCAGCCGCCGGTGGAGCCCGGGGCGATGCCGATTGACCCAGCAACCCAGCAGGTGATTGAGGATCTGTTCTTGCGACTGCGCGGCGCCTGCGGGGCTTGGCGTCAGTCCTGGCCAACCGAAGCGGTCATGAATGCGGCCAAGCTGGAATGGCTCGGTGAGTTCATGCGCTCAGGCATCACCCGCTTGGAGCAGATCGACCACGGCATGCGAGTGCTGAGCGCGAGCAAGTCCACGTTTGTTCCGGCGCCTGGCGTGTTCGTGAGCTGGTGCTTTGCCCCGGAAGGCCTGGGCCTGCCCAGCACCGACAAGGCCTACGCCCAGGGGCTTCGCAACTGCCACCCGGCCATGCGCGCGGCGGCGAAGTGGATGCACCCGGCGGTCTACCACGCCACGGCAGCCGTCGGCTTCCACAGCCTGCCGCTGATGTCGCGTGAACTTGGCCTGACCTGCTTCGAGAAACACTACCTCGCGCAGTGCCGGAAGATCTGGCAGGGCGAACGCCTGGGCCCGGTGCCGGTTGCCGAGCTCGCTGCCCCGGCCGCCCCGCGCTCACTGGATGTTGGTCGTGCCGCGCTGGACGCGCTGCGCTCCGCCCGGGGTGCCCGGCCATGATCGATCCGATGCTGCTTCCTCCTGACCTCACTGAGTACCGCTGGGCACTGTACTGCCGCAGCCACTTACTCGGCCTCTCTGACAAGCCTGAATCGCCTGTTGCCATTTACCGAGACGAGCAGGTCGCCCGAGCTCACGGCGGCAAGCTGTGGCCATCCACCTGGCTCGTTGTTGATCTCCACAAGGACGAACGCTTATGAAGCAATCCAAGTTGACCAAAGCTGCGCGCGGCCGGGAATGCCAGGTGCGCATTCCGGGCGTCTGCAACGGCGACCCCGGCACCACGGTGCTGGCCCATTACCGCATGGCCGGCACCTGTGGCGTCGGCATGAAGCCGAACGACCTGCAGGGCGCCCATGCCTGCAGCGCCTGCCACGACGCGTGCGACGGTCGCAGCAACATCGTTGGCCGCGAGACAGCGCGCCAGTATCACTCCGAGGGCGTCATGCGCACCCAGGCCCTGCTGATCCGCGAGGGGGTGATCGCCGCATGAGCATTGAAAACGGCATCTGGCTGATCGTGCTTGGTCTGCTGCTGATCGGCGTGGTGGTTGCGCATGCGCTCGAGCAGCGCCGACGCCGCCACTACGAAGATTTCCGCCGACAGCACCGGGATCGAAAGGCTGAAGTTGAGCGGCAGGCGAGGAAGGCACTATGAAGACCGCTAAGCCAGCCCTGTTCGGCATGAAGAAGGCCCGGGCCAAGCCGGTAGACCGCGAAGGGCTTGAGCAGGCTTCGCTGATGCGCGAACTGGCGCTGCGTTACCCGGCCGCCGCCAAGCTGATCTACCACGTCCCGAACGGCGGTCACCGGCACAAGCTGGTGGCGATCAAGCTGAAAGAGCAGGGCGTGAAGGCCGGCGTTCCCGACCTGGTGCTGCCGATGGCGCGTGGCGGCCACTTCGGCCTGTACATCGAGTTCAAGGCCAAACCGCCATTCGACGCCGCCGTGTCGCCGAGCCAGGACGCCTACATCCAGGCGCTGCTCGACCAGGGCTATCTGGCGATCGTCTGCCGGGGCTCCATCGATGCGATTGAAGCGATCCGCGCCTACCTGCTGCAGCCGCAGACGAGGGCGGTGGCATGAGCAAGACCCGCGCCGTGAAGTTCACCGACGCCGAGATCCGCCGGCAGGCCGCCGACCCTGCCGTGCACGACCTGCGCGACCCGCGTCACCCCGGCCTGTACCTGCGTTTCGGCCAGGACCGGCAGCGCGGGTCGTGGTACCTGGTGAAGGGCAAGGCCTGGAACCAGATTGCCCGTTATCCAGAGCTGGGCGCCGCCGCGGTGCTGGCCGAGCTGCCTGCGCTGCGTCAGCGCCTGCTGCGTGACCCGGACGCCGCTGTTGCCCTGGGCGGCTTGTCCACTGTGGGCCAACTGCTCGACTGGTACAGCGATCGCATGAGCCGCGACCGCTCGCTGTCGGCCAAGCGCAAGACCGGCGCCAAGTCGGCCATCGCCTGCCACCTGAAGCCACGGCTGGCCGATCTACCGATTCGGGCCGTGTCCGCACCTGAGCTGGACAAGCTGCTGATGTGGCCCGCGCAGGAAGTACTTTCGCTGTCCTACGTGCGCCAACTGTTCGGCCTGCTGGTGGTCGCGTTCCGTCAGGCCCATAAGCTGGGGCTGATCGATACCAACCCGATGGCCGCGCTGAAGTTCGTCGACTTCACCAAGGCCCGGATCATGCCCAAGCCTGCCCGGCTGCGTGGCGTACACCTGGTCGAGCTGGTGCCCATGCTGGCCGGCCTGTTCGACACTGAGCCCAGCGAGGCCATGCTCGCGCTGATGATGCTGTGCCACGGCACCCGAGTGGGTGAGACCCGCCTGGCGCGCTGGTCCGATATTTCGATGGCCGACAACGAGTGGTTCATTCCGGCCGAGCACACCAAGACCCGAACCGAGCACCGGCTGCCGCTTACGAACCAGACCAAGGCCATGCTGAGCCGATACCGCGCTGCCCAGACCGCCCAAGGCTATGAGGGCATCTACCTGTTCCCGTCGCGGCGTGGCCGGGCCCTGAGCGAGGGTCAGGCCAGTGCCGTGTTCACCCGCCTGGGCCAGGGCGAGTGGACCAGCCATGACCTGCGCAAGGTCGCCCGCACTGCCTGGACTGACCTGGGTATCGACGGCCATATCGGCGAGATGCTGCTGAACCACTCGCTGGGCAAGATCGCCTCGACCTACATCAACACCCAGGCCCGGGAGCAGCGTCTGGCCGCACTAGAGAAGTGGCACGCCTGGTTAGATGAACGCGGATTCAACGCGGTTCACAACCTGACAGGCGCCCAATATGAAGATTCGCAAAACCCTGTGCAGCCCTTGAACGACGCGGCCTGCAAGGCAATTCCGAAAATTGTTAATAGCGAGGTTTCAAAAGCATGATCAAGAGCCACGGACCGGCCTTTCGCAAGCAGGCGGTGGAGCTGGCCCAGTGCCCGGCCTGCCGTGGCAAAGCGGTGATCAAGGGCGTGTTCCATGACTTGGCCTGCGTGCAATGCAACGCCTCAGGCTGGGTGACCGCCGCGACGGGGGAAGCGCTGCCGGTGGAAGAGCTGGTCACGCAACTGAGCCTGCGCCTGCAGGCTGCGCAACGACAGATCAACGAATTGAAACACCCTCGGGCCACTGGGCCGGAGGCGATTTACCAGGACAACAACCGCCGCGGTGCCGGTGGTTCGCACAGAACATTGGATTGAGGGGAAGGACATGGTCTACGGAAGTGTATCGGGAGCTGTGGTTGCGGCATTGGCTGCGGGGGAAAAGGGGGCTGCAAAAGGGCAGGCCTGGCAGAAGCTGTACAAGGCAGCCGAAGAGGAGGGTGGGTGCCTGGCCTCGTTGGGCGGTCAGTCGCACGGGCTGGACCGCACCCAGGTGGATTACTGGCTGTCAGCGCGCCTGCATCACCTGCTGATCCCACGGCATTGGAATGCGCTGAATGCAAAGTACGGCACCAGCAAGTCCAAAAAGCTGCAGGCTATTTCGGCTGTCGTCCCATTGATTGCCAGCCCAGCGCCGCAGCTGTTCGTCTATAAGGCGGTGACGGCATGGGCTATCCCCAAGCTCAAGGGCGCCCGCCGCAAAGGCCCGCGCGCTGTATCGGTGGACATTCCGCTGGATGCGCCCGAGTGGCGGCGTGACTGCCTGGTTAATGCCGCCTTAGCGGCCGGGCAGGCCGAGCGAGCAAAGGCTGAAGCGCTGGCTGAGGACTTGATCATCCTGCCGGACAGCTTCTACGACATGAACACGTGGGACGTGGATGCAGCGCCAGAGTCGACGCGTTACCGCTGGCGAGACGGTATCAAGGAAAAGCTCAACGGCATGATCACTGATGCTCTGGGCGAAGTGCGCGCGATCCTTGAGGTCGAAGGGCTGCTGATGAAAGACGCTGCGTGATTACCTGTTGACATCAGTGAGAGAGTGAGAGAAATTATCTCCATCCTGTCATTCCTGCGCGTATTGAGGAGTGACTAAAAGAAGCCCGACCATTGAGTCGGGCTTTTTGTTTCTGGGTTACAAAATCAGATGCGGACCGCAATCTCTCCGGTTGCAACGATTTCATATTCAGTGCTGCTCTTTCGGTTTGCTCTTCCGCCTCCCACCACCTTGAACTCCTTTATTCCGTCGGCCCAGCCGTTATCAGCAGGGTTCAAGAACTCTTGGTAGATCTGGTGCGTGAATTCCTCAATGCCATAGGTCTTTCCCGATTCGGTCTTGACCTTGAAAGCATCTGTCTGCTGTTGCCGCTGTTTCATTGCATCTTCCTTGTAGGTTGGGAATCACGCGATGACCATAGCACATAGCCACTGCCCGCCCTGCGCGGGCTTTTTTATTCTTCACTCCCCGTAACGGGAGGAATCGAGATGGCCCATATGCCAGAGAAAGACCCCGGCCTCTGGGCCGCCTTGATTGCCTGGGTGATCGCCCACCAGCCGCAGCTTTATGCGGCTGGCCTGTCCGTTGGTATCGCCGCGCTGCGCGTTGTGTACGGTGGCGGCACCCGCCGGCAGATGTTCTTGGAGGGCGCCTTGTGTGGCCTCATCACCCTGGCCCTAGTGCCGCTGCTCGAATGGATGGGCCTGCCACAGGGCATGGCCACCTTCGCCGGTGGCGCTGTCGGCTTCATGGGTGTGGAGAAGCTGCGCGGCTACTCCGATCGGTTCATGACCAGGAAGGTTGAAGGGTGACATATGAAGGCTGAGCTGACCGACCAAGAAGCCAGGGTCGCCCGAATGCTGGGCGATGCCTGGAACGAGTACCTGAGACTGCCCAGGGAGCACTCGATGGAGCAGGCCGAGTTCTGCGCTGCCATCCATCGCTGCCAGGACATGGTACTCGCTCGCTGTGGGCGCCGTGCACTCGCTATCGGAAGGCGGGTTGACTGATGGCTACCGGCTCCTCCTGGCATCACCTGTACAAGACCAAGGACTGGTATCGACTCCGATGGAATCAGCTGCAAGCCGAGCCGTTGTGCCGCCGTTGCGCCTCTCATGGGCGGACAGTGGCCGCCGGGGTCGTTGACCACGTCAAGGCGCACCGCGGCGATGTGACGCTCTTCTTCGATGCATCCAACCTCCAGAGCCTGTGCAAGCGCTGCCACGACAGCGCCAAGCAGAGAGAGGAGAAGTCCGGGGTTGTGGTCGGGTGCGACGTGAATGGGCTGCCCATCGATCCGAACCATCACTGGAACCGAAAGAAGTCGCCGAGCTGAGAATGATTCTCGCAAATCGGCCCGCGATCCGGTGTGGCACGCCACAGCCCCTAGGGGAGGGGTCAAAAGTTCGGGAATCCGCCAGATAGGACCGCCCTCGACCCTCTTTACGCAAAAAGCCAGAATTGGAGAGTTTTTTTTGAAGGGACGAACCCCCGCCCCGACGACCCAGAAAAAGGTCACCGGCACGCTGCGTGCCAGTCGGGAAAACAAGCGGGAGCCTCAGCTTGCGGTCGCGTCATATCAGCCAGCACCTCGAACCATGACGGCGGAAGGGCAGGCGGTATGGAAAGTGTTCTGCCCACTCGCCGCATCCATGGGTGTGCTTACTGAAGCCGATCTTCAAACCCTGGAGCGGCTGTGCGAAGTAGCCGCCGAGGTCCGCCGCTTGACCAAAGTTATTTCCGAAGAGGGCCATACCTATTCGACCGAGGCTGGGCTGATCAAAGCGCACCCGGCCGTTGCGATGGCGGCTGACGCCGACCGCCGGTTGCTCTCTTACCTTACCCATTTCGGCATGACACCCGCCGCCCGATCCAAGGTCCAGGCCATTGGCGAACCTCCAAGCAAAGACCCGGAAGACGAGTTCTTCAGTTGAGGTCAAGAAGGTTTCCTATGCGGTCGACCCGGTAACGGCCTGGGCCCAAGAGGTTTGCTCCGGCAAGGTTCTGGCGGGTCCTGATATTCGCAATGCTTGTGGTCGTCACTTGCGCGATCTGGAGGATGGGCCGAAGCGGGGATTGACCTGGGATCTGGAAAAGGCAAACCGGGCGATCCGATACTTCAAGACGGTGCTGAAGCTCAACGGCGGCGAGCACGAAGGCAGCCCTTTCGTACTGTTGCCTTGGCAGGCATTTATCGTGGGGTCGATCTTCGGTTGGATGGCGCCGGACGGCTACCGCCGTTTTCGTACGGTCTACATCGAGTCAGGGAAGGGCTCAGGCAAGTCGCCGCTGGCTGCTGGCATCGGCCTGTACTGCCTGACTTCCGACGGCGAACCAAGGGCCGAGGTCTACGCGGCGGCAACGAAGCGTGACCAGGCGATGATCCTGTTCCGTGACGCGGTGGCCATGGTTGATCAGTCGCCGGCGTTGAAGAAGAAGATCAAGAAGTCAGGTCGTGATGAGAAGGTCTGGAACCTGGCCTACCTCGCGACCGGATCTTTCTTTCGACCGATCAGCTCCGACGATGGCCAGTCCGGCCCGCGTCCGCACTGCGCCCTGATCGACGAGGTGCACGAGCACAAGAACAACAAAACCGTCGAGTTCATGCGCGCCGGCACGAAAGGCCGACGGCAAGCGCTGATCCTGATGATCACCAACAGCGGGCACGATCGGACATCGGTTTGCTACAGCTATCACCAGCTTGGCGTGAATGTCTGCGCGTCTGGCGCCAAGGGCGTGACGAAGCGTCACCGCCACTTCAACGATGGGTTCTTTGCCTTTATCTGCTCCCTGGACAAAGGGGATGACCCGTTCAAGGACGAGAAGTGCTGGGGCAAGGCCAATCCGTCGCTGGGCCACACGTTCCAGCCAAAGTACTTGCGCGAGCAGGTCACCGATGCCAAGGGCATGCCGGCGAAGGCGAGCACAGTTCGACGACTGAACTTCTGCCAATGGGTGGACGCCGCGAACCCGTGGGTAGAGATCGATACCTGGCTGTCGTGTTGTGCCAAGTTTGACCCAGAGAAGTTGGCGGGCGAGGTCTGCTACGGCGGTCTCGACCTTTCCGGTAAGCGAGATCTAACCGCGCTGAACCTGTACTTCCCTGGGTCGGGCAAGTCCATCGCCGAGTTCTGGACACCGAAGGACACGCTGCTCGATCGCGCCGCGATCGATGGTGTGCCGTACGAAGTATGGCTCGATGATGGGCACATTCATGCGCCGCCCGGGAAGGCGATCAACTACGCCTTCGTCGCCAAGCGCCTCGGCGAGCTGGCCGCCAAGTATGAAATCAAGGCCTTGGCCTTTGACCCGTACCACATGGCTTATCTTGAAGCGGAGCTGGAGGCGCAAGGCATTGAGCTGAACCTGGTGCCCCATGGCCAGGGCTTCCGGCCCGCTCGAGAGTCAAACCTCTGGATGACCCATTCCATCGATCTGGTGGAGGACTTGATCCTCACCGGGCAGATCCAGGTGCTGGAGAACCCTTGCCTGACTTGGAACGTAGCCTCTGCGGTGATGGAGGCTGACGCTCAGGAAAACCGGATTTTCTCCAAGCGCAAAAAGACGGGTCGCATCGATGGCGCCGTCGCCATGGCAATGGCCGTTGGAGCGGCCAACCAGGCCGAGACCAAGCCCGAAAAGAGCCTTTCGGACCACATAACCAAACACGGAATCAGAACCCTATGACCCCTGAAAACGAGGCGCCTCGTCATGACGAGGTGTCGGCCCTCTCGCGCCTGCGCGAAAGCCTGCCGGATGTGGTCGGCCTGGCCGGCTTCGGGATGCTCGCGCGCGGTCTGTGGGTAGGCTTCGGTGAAGCCGTGTCGCTTTCTGTATGCGGGGTGATCCTGATGGGGCTCGCCGCTTACGCGATCATTCGAGGGGGCAGCTGATGCTTCGAGCACTCCTTGGGAGAAAGAGCAACCCACTGATTATCGACACGCCAGAAAAGCTGGCGCAGGCCCTCGGCACTGGCTACGAAACATCGTCCGGCCAGCGAGTTACTACCAACAGTGCTCTGCAGCAACTGGTGGTGTTCAACTGCGTTCGCGTGCTGGCCGAGTCGATTGGCATGTTGCCGTGCCGACTGATGAAGCAGACCGATAAGGTGCGCTTGCCGGCGACCAGCCATCGCCTCTACCCGCTGCTGACCATGGCGCCGAACGGCTACATGACCGCCCAGGAGTTCTGGGAAATGTTGGTTGCTTGCCTCTGTTTGCGTGGCAACTTCTACGCCTACAAGGTCGAGGCTCTCGGCAATGTCGTTGAGCTTCTGCCGCTCAACCCAGACATCGTTCAGCCGAAGCTCAACGACGACTGGTCGGTTGAATACAAGGTCAATTTCAAGACCGGGCCGAAGACGCTCACGCAGAAAGAGATCTGGCACGTCCGGCTATTCACGCTGGACGGCTTGAACGGCCTGAACCCTATCGCCTACGCGCGGCAAACTCTTGGCCTTGGCCAGGCAATGGATGCGCACGCCGGTAAGCTTTTTACGAACGGCGCGGTGACCAGCGGGGTTCTGCGCACCGAGCAGGAGTTGAGCGACGAAGCGTTCAGCCGTCTCAAGACCGAGTTCCAGGGCGAGCACATGGGCGTGGCGAACGCCTATAAGCCGATGATCTTGGAGATGGGGCTGGACTGGAAGCCGATCAGCCTGAATGCCCAGGACGCCCAGTTCATTGAATCCAAGCGCATGACCGAAGCGCAGCTCTGCGGCCTCTTTCGTGTGCCGCCGCACCTGGTGGCGAATATGGACAAGATGACGCTCAACAACGTTGAGCAGATGGGCATGAACTTCGTGAACTACTCACTGGTGCCGATCATCACGCGAATTGAGCACCGCATTCAGGTTGGCCTGCTCAATGAGAAGGACCGACTGACCCATTACGCCAAGTTCAACGCGGGCGCCCTGATGCGCGGCGACCTCAAGGGCCGCTATGACTCCTACGGCAAGGGCATTCAGTGGGGGATCTTGAGTCCGAACGACTGCCGAGAGCTGGAGGACGAGAACCCTCGCGCAGGCGGCGACATCTACCTGACCCCAATGAACATGACCACTAAACCAGAGGCTGCCGACGATGCAGACAAAACAGCGCCTTGACCGGCCGCTGACCATCAAGTCGGTCAGCGAGACGGGCGAGTTCGAGGGTTACGGCTCGGTCTTTGGCGTCGAGGACAGCTACGGCGATGTGGTTGTCCGCGGCGCTTTCGAGGCGAGCCTGGCCAGATGGAAAGAGAAGGGCCGCCTGCCAGCGATGCTCTGGCAGCACAACATGAGCGAGCCGATCGGCATCTACACCGAGATGCGCGAAGACGATGTGGGGTTGTTCTTCAAGGGGCGCCTGCTCATCGAGGACGATCCGCTGGCCAAGCGTGCTCATGCGCACATGAAGGCCGGCAGCCTGACCGGCACGTCCATCGGCTACATGCTTGATGACTACGAGTACGACAAGGAAAAGGGCGTCTGGATCCTGAAGCAGATCGACCTCTGGGAGCTCTCCCTGGTCACCTTCCCGGCCAACGACGAAGCCCGAATCACCGACGTGAAATCTCTGCTGGCGCGCGGCGAAACCCCGCCGCCCAGCAAAGTGGAGCGAGCCCTGCGAGAGGTAGGGTTCTCTGGCTCCCAGGCCAAGGCCTTTATGGCCAAGGGCTACGGCGCAGTTACACCGCGAGAGGCGGGTGCCGGCAAGTCACTGGAACACCTGAAATCCCTTTTGGACAAAATGTAAGGAGCCTCTCATGGCTGTTGAAGAAAAAGACATCAAAGAAGTTGCCGATGCCCTGGGCAAGAAGTTCGACGAGTTCAAGGAAAAAAACGACAAGCGCATCGACGGCCTGGAGGCTGAGAAAGGCAAGCTGTCGGGTCAGGTCGAAACCCTGAACGAGAAGTTGACCGAGCTCGACGAGTTGAAGTCGGCGCTGGAAAAGGAACTGGCCGACCTTAAGCGTCCCGACGGCACGGGCACCAAGGCTGCCAGCGAGCACAAGACCGCGTTCATGCAGTTCGTCCGCAAGGGCATCGATACCGGCCTGGGCGACCTCCAGGCGAAAGCCTTGCAGATCGGTAACGATGCCGATGGCGGCTACGCGGTGCCGGAAGAACTGGACCGCAGCATCATTGAGCTGCTGAAAGACACTTCGCCGATGCGCCAGGTGTGCAACCAGATCACCGTCGGCTCGCCGGACTACAAGCGTCTGGTAAGCCTGGGCGGCGCCGGCTCTGGCTGGGTAGGTGAAACTGATGCCCGCCCGGCGACTGGCAACCCGACTCTCGGTCAGATCTCGGCGTTCATGGGTGAGATCTACGCCAACCCGCAAGCTACTCAGGCCAGCCTTGACGACATCTTCTTCGATGCCGAGGGTTGGCTGAACAGCGAAGTGTCGCGTGAATTCTCCGAGAAGGAGGGGAGCGCGTTTACCAGCGGCAACGGCATGAACAAGCCGAAGGGCTACCTGGCCTACGAACTGGTCACTGACGGCGACAAAACCCGCGCCTTCGGCAAGCTCCAGAAGCTGATTTCTGGCACCGCCGGCGGCTTCACCGGTGACAACCTGATCGACCTGATCCATTCCCTGAAGGCGGGCTATCGCGCCAATGGTCGTTTCATGATGACCAACCTGACCCTGGCCTACGTCCGCAAGTTGAAGGACAGCGAAGGCAACTACCTGTGGCGCCCGGGCCTGGAACTGGGCCAGCCATCGACGCTGCTGAGCTACGGAATCACCGAGAACGAAGACATGCCTGACGTCGCCGCCGATGCCAACGCGATCTCGTTCGGCGACTTCAAGCGCGGCTACACCATCGTTGACCGCATCGGCACCCGTGTTCTGCGTGACCCCTACACCAACAAGCCTTTCGTGGGCTTCTACACCACCAAGCGCGTCGGCGGCATGCTCGTCGACTCCCAGGCGATCAAGGTTCTCACCCTGAGCGCGGCCTGATTGTGTGGGCGCCTACGGGCGCCCATCGACTGGAGGATTTATGCCGATTATTTCCGTAGAGAAGCCGTTCAAGTTTGCCGAGGGTGGCAACGAGGTCGTAGAGATCCCGGCTGGCGAGCACGACGTTTCCGATCGCTGTGCTCTGGTGGCTGTCGAGCATTTGCAGGTGGCCACCTATCTCGATGGGCGGAGCTCCAACGAAGCCGACCCACTCAAGATGAAAGTGCCAGAGCTGAAGGAATGGCTGACCGCCAACAAAATTGACTTCGAGCCTGGCGCGAAGAAGGAAGAGTTGCAGGCGCTGGTGCCGAAAAATGATTGACCTTGCGATCGTGAAAGCGCATCTGCGGGTTGATGGTGATGAAGAAGACGACTTGATTCAGGGCTACACGGACGCAGCCCTGAGCGCCTTCGAGCTCTGGACCAATCGCACGCTGATCGATGAGGATGCCACGTTGCCTGACCCGGTCGGCAATGCCTTGAAAATAACCAAGGCCATTCGGCAGGGCGCCCTTCTGTTGATCGGGCACTGGTACGCAAGTCGCGAAACTGTCGTTATCGGAACGATCACCGCCGAGCTTCCCATGGCCACCAACGCCCTGTGGAAGCCACATCGCTGGGTGAACATATGAGGGCCGGTCCGCTGAAGCACCGGTGCGTGGTGACGAAGCCGCATCGGCAGAAGAACGCGTCCGGCGGCGCCGACGAAACCTGGCTGGATGCCGGCAAGGCCTGGGCGGAAATCACCATGCCAACCGGCCGCGTCAGCCCGGTCGCCGAGCAGCTGCAGGCGGTGATCAGTGCGGAAATCCGCATCAGGCCCAGGGCAGACATCGTTGCTGGCTGGCGCCTGGCCTACCGTGGCGTCACCTACAAGGTCGAGGCTGCATTACTGGACAATGACCGCACGATGCAGCGCCTGCTGTGTTCCACCGTTCCCAACCCATGAGGTATACCCAATGAAGATTCGAGCACTGGGCCCGCTCTCCGGCGCTGTCGGCGAGCGGGAGAAGGGCGAGACTTTTGATGTATCCATCGAAGTCGGAAAGGGGCTGATTGCCCGCGGCTACGCCGAGGAGGTCCCCGCTAAACCTGCCGCCCCAGCCAAGGCTGATTCGGCGAAGGAGTAGGTCATGGCCCGTCGCTCCAGGATGTCCGGAGACTTCAAGCTTCGGCGCACACTGCGCAACATCCACACCATGATGGATAACGAGCTCAAGCCTGCCATGCAGAGCGGCGCGGACCAGATACTGCAGACAATGCGCAACCTAGTGCCGAAAGACACTGGTGCAGCAGCCGCAGCTCTGGAGGCGTTCGTCTCGGCGAGTGGCCTGGATGCGCAGATTGGGTTGCGCGGCAAGCGTAATAACCGGCGCTTCTTCTATCTGCGCTTTGTCGAGTACGGCACCAAGGGATATAGCGGCAAGCTCTACCATCGGAGTGACGCCGATGCTGTATCAGGCTCACACACCACCAACCGCGATCGCTCGCAACTGAGCGGCAAGAACCGCCTCGGACGGCGCGACACGAAGAACAAGAGCGACGGCACCACCTTCTTCGGTAAGTACCCGGATATCCCGGCCAGGCCTGCCCACCCGTGGCTGCGGCCGGCGATGGACGTAAACCGGGACGTAGTCCTGGCTGACATTGCCGAGGCAGTACGCAGGACGTTGCGCAAGGCCAGCGAAGGAGTCACCGATGGCTGATCCATCCGTCGCACTCCAGGAGGCGCTGTTCGCGCGCCTGGAGGC
Source organism: Pseudomonas sp. ZL2 (assembly GCF_054788455.1). Lineage (NCBI taxonomy): Bacteria > Pseudomonadati > Pseudomonadota > Gammaproteobacteria > Pseudomonadales > Pseudomonadaceae > Pseudomonas > Pseudomonas sp. ZL2. The sequence continues at coordinate 416,053 of NZ_JBGOGX010000002.1, forward strand.
AGAGGTAAGTTGCCCGATCTTCGACGGGGCGCCGATGAACACGGCAAAGCCCTATGTCTCTATCGATCGGGAAATCTCCACGAACATTCGCCCCCTCGCGGGCCGCAAGCGTGAGCAGCGCCTGATCTATCTCTCGGTGTGGTCCGATGCCATCGGCCAAGCCGAGGTCAAGCGCATCAATGGCGAGGTAGTCGCCGCCCTCGACGAGCGCCGCCTGCCGCTGACGGTAGGGCGGGCTGTTTCCGTCCGGGTCGAACAAGCCGACTCCCAGCGCGATGCTGACGGCGTGACATACCAGGGTTCGGTCACGGTTCGCGTGATCACCACCCACTGAATTCAACACCGGCCGCGCCGCGGCTTTTATCCAATGTGCCTTTGGAGGAACCCCCATGGCCGAAGACAACCTCAACACAGCCGCCGGCTGCCGAATTGCGCTCGGCGGCAAGACCGGTGCTGATACCGAAACCGAGTACAAGGCTGATACCTACATCGAGCTTGGCGAGGTCGAAGACCTTGGCGAGTTCGGCGATACCTTCAGCAGCGTCACCTTCACCTCGCTGCGCGATGGCCGCGTGCGCAAGTACAAAGGCACCGCCGATGCTGGCGATCTGACCGTGACTGTCGGCCTGGACAACGGCGACGCCGGGCAGGTAGCACTGAAGGGTGCACACAAGGACCGCAGCAAGGGCGATTACAACATCAAGATCACCTTGAACGATGGCGACCCTGATGCCAGCCCGGTCGTCAATCCGACCACGTTCTACTTCCGCGGCAAGGTGATGAACAACACCGTAGCTGCTGGCAGCGCCGACAACGTCGTACGCCGCAACGTCACCATCGGGATCAACTCCGACATCATCGAACTGATCCCGGCGCCGGTCACCCCATAATGCCCGGGGCTTCGGCCCCGGTTTCACAGGAAGCGATCCATGAACAAGACTTTGCACGGCTCCGTCACCGTGAAGGTGGGCGAAGAGTCGTTCGAACTGGTGCCTACCCTTAAGGCAGTGCGCGCCATCGAAGCCCGCTTTGGTGGCCTGCGCGGTGCGTCGCAGGTGATCACTGCCCTGAGCGTGGATGGCGTCGCGATCATCATCGCCGCCGGTGCGGGCTTGGAAGGCAAGGCTGCCGAGGCCATTCCGGAGAAGGTCTGGCAGGCCGGTGTTCTCAAAGTATCCACCCAGGTAAATGCCTACCTGGTCTCGCTGTACAACCCTCGGGGTGCCGACAAGGGAAACGTGGAAGCCGGGAAGGCGTAAGCGTCGTCGAAGACGGCAGCTACGTTGACCGGCTGTTCGCGATCGCCACGGGTTGGCTTGGCTGGTCGCCCAAGGCTGCTTGGCGCACACCGCTTCCTGAGCTATTTCTGGCTCTGGATGCCCGGATTGAATGGGTGCAGATGACCAACCCCTTCGGCAGTGGGAAGGCTGCAGGGTCCAAGGACAAACCCAAAGCCTCGACCGTGGCGGACAAGCTGCGGCAAGCGCTGACTGGGCGCAAGGCTGTATGACGTCTGATATTCTTCGACGTTTACGCTGGAGGTCAGGGATGCGCAAGTCTGTTAAATGGTCAGTAGCGGCCGGTTGCTTGTTGTTGACAGCTATTCTGGTCGCGCCGGTATTTGTACCGCCTCAGCGATTCCTTGCTGTTGCTGTGGCCAGAAACTGCATTGGCTTAGTTGAGAGAGCACTGTCAAATCGTGACGGCATTAGTATCGTGAGCGTATCCGTTACACCGGGCGATGACGATAAAAGTAGAACAAAGGAGCTACCGCGTATCATAGAGAGCCTTGTCGAAAAGGGGCGGATTACTCTTTTGCACCCAGAGGTTCTTGTGGATTTCGATTTTCGTATGGGGAATCACAAGGCGCTTTGTTCCTATGATGCCACTCACTGGGTGAAGGACGGCCGATATACAGGGGTTTCCCTTGAGTATGCTCAGATTGACCTGCAAGAAATTTCCGATATTCAACTTGTAATGAATGGCTTTTTTGATGTTGGATACTTCAAAAAGCTAACCTTGCTTATGCCGATAATTGGAGTTGAGCAGAAGTATTACTTGGAATAATCGATTGGTTTTATATTTGAGCCCGCTTAAGCGGGCTTTTTAATGCCTGGAGATAAGCATGGCAGACACCGACATCCAGGGGATGCTGGTCCGCATCGAGGCTACTACTGCACAGCTTCGCGCCGAGATGGCTCGCGCCGATTCGTCTGTTGCACAGGCTTCGGGAAAGATCGACAAAAGCCTGGAGCGAATTGATGACGGTTTTGATCGTGTTGGCGAGAGCGCTCAAACCGCAGGTGCCTTGATTCGAAATGCCATGGGGCTTGCCGCGGGAGTTGTGTCAGTCAAGTCAGTCATTGATGCCGCTGACTCCTACTCGCAAATGTCTGATCGGATAGGGCTTGCGACCAGCAGTTTCGGCGAATACAACCTGGTGCAAGAGCGTCTGCTCGAAACAGCCAAGCGTACCTATCGCCCGCTGAGCGAAGCGCAAGAGCTCTACATCGGGACCGCTGACAGCCTGAAGTCCATGGGCAAGAACACCAGCCAGGCGCTGGATGTGATGGATAGCTTCAGTTTTCTGTTGGTGACGAACTCGGCGAGTGCCGACAAAGCTTCGTCTGCCATCGACGCCTACTCAAAAGCCCTGCAGACTGGCAAGGTAGATGGAGATAGCTGGCAATCCATTCTGTCAGCCATGCCCACGGTGGTGGAAACACTCGCCAAGGCCACAGGAAAGAGTGCAGAAGAGATACGAGTCTTGGGCGCCGAAGGCAAGCTCAGCCTCGATGTTCTCACCGAAGGCTTGCAAAAGTCTGCCGAAGCCAACGGTAAGTTGGCCGACAGCATGGGCGTTGCAGTTCGTGACGCCATGCAGAACCTGAGCAATGCCTTCTCCGTCTACATTGGCCAGGCTAACGAGGCGGCGGACTTCACCGGGACGCTCGCCAAGGGCATTTCGATTGTTGGTGATAACTTCGGTGACTTGGCAGATATTGCTCTGATAGCCGCGATTGCGGCGCTCACAAAGTACGGAGCGACTGCTGCGGGTGCAGGTGCGACCGCAGTGTACTCAGCGCTGAAGGATAGTGCGGCGCGCAAAGCTCAAGCGGCTTCGGTGTTGCTGGCCGCTCAAGCTGAACAGCGAAAAGCTCAGACTACGGTCTTCCTGGCGGAAAAGGAGGCGATTGCAGCAAGAGGTACGGCAGTACAAACGCAATTGTCGCTGCAGCTCGCTGAGGCCAGGATGGTGGAGGCGCGCGCGACGGCTGCCGTTGGTGTGGCGCAGGATGCAGTCAAAGGCGCCAGCTTCAGCCTTCTGGGGCTTCTTGGCGGCCCAGCTGGAATTATCGCGCTTGTGGTCGGTGCCGCCACCGCATTCCTGACGCTGAGAGACAACACCAGCTTTCTCGAAAAAAAGCTGGGCGACCTTGCCGACCCTGTCGACAAATTGGCTGAGCGGTTTGAAAAGCTTAATCGTGCAACCCAGTCCGTCACACTGCGCGAGCTCAAGGAGGCTATCCAGGACACCCAGGAGGATCTTGCAGGCGCAGCAGGCGCGATTGCGTTTGAGTTTCAGGCAAGTCTGACTAACGCCGGGCTCGCTGGCGCTTCTGGCTTCATGGGTGGTATCGCTCCATTGCCTGCTGAGTTTCAGTCAGCAATGGATCTGGTAAACAAAACCGTCGCGGAGGCATCTCAAGGGCAACAGGTCGACTGGAAGAATCTCGCAGACCAGGTTAGGCAAATACCTGGTGTGACCGAAGAGATGGCTCAAGCGATAGAGGAAGGTCAGATTAAGGTATCTGACCTGAGCGAAACTCTTGAAAAACAGCGCGCCACTCTCGCGAGACTGACGGAGCAAACCGATCTACATAGTGATGCGCTTGGCAGGAACAAGGCCGAGCAGGCAGCTGCTGAGAAAGAAGGCCAGAAGTACCTCGATCAACTTCTTAAGCAGCTTGCGACCGCTCAGGACAAAACTAGTCTAGATGCAGCCAACCGGTACATAGCAGAGAACACCCTGCTCACCGAAGGGCAAGTAGTCGCCATCCGCTCTGCTGCAGCAGCTCGTGACGCGCAGAAGAAGGCCGACGACGAGGCAGCAAAGGCAGCTCGCAAGAACAACTCCGATGGCGAGTCTGCCGCCAAGAAGCAGCTCAAAGACTTTGAGTCAGCCGAGGAAGGCTACAAGCGCCAGATCGAGCTGATCAACACTACGGGCGACAAGCAGAAGGACGCCACCGAGGTGGCCAAGCTTTCGTTTGAGCTGCAGGAAGGAAAACTCGGCAAGCTCACTGAGGCGCAGAAGAAGCGGCTGCTGGGCATGGCCGCCGAGCTCGACTCGCTGAACAAGCTGAAGAAAGCCAACGAAGATGCGCTGAAGCTGGAGTCGTTCAAGGCGTCGCTGGCGGTTGGCACCAAGACCGATGTTGATGGTTACTCGCAGGAACTGGCCGGGATCGGCATGGGTGAGAAAGCCCGTGACCGGATGCGCGCCGACCTGGCCGTCCGGCAGAAGTACGCCGCTGACGTGGCCGCGCTCAATGAGCAGCGCAACACAGGACAGATCAGCCCGGAGCTCTACGCGAGCGAGACGCAAGCGTTACAGGATGCTTATAACCAGCGCCTGATTGCCCTGCAGTTCTATTACGAAAAGGTCGATGAAGCAGAGTCGAACTGGCTGAGCGGCGCCCAAGACGCCTGGCAGAACTATGTCGATTACGCACAGGACTACGCCGCCCAGGCTGCGGACTTCGTAAGCGGCTCATTGGGGTCGGCTACCAGCGAGCTCGGCGGGGCCTTCAACGACATCATCACCGAGTCGAAGGATGCCGACGATGCGGTGGCGGATGCAGCTGCTGGCATGGCTAAGTCTATGGTCAGAGCCCTTTCGGATATGGCTGCCCAGTGGCTGATCTACCAGGGGGTGCAAGCCCTTGTCGGCAAGGGTGCGCAATCGGTGGCGAGCTTGGGCATGGTGGCGAACGCGCAAGCAATGTCCTTCCAGGCTCAACTGGCGGCCTACGCATCTACTGCAGCTATTCCGCTGGTAGGCCCGGCTGCGGCACCAGCAGCTGCCGCAGCAGCGGCTGCCGCCACCGCGCCAATGGTTGCAGCGGTTTCAACAACCTCGGCAATGGCTGGCGCCGGCTTCATGGATGGTGGCTACACCGGCCACGGTCGTCGCGATGAAGTGGCGGGGCCGGTGCACCGTGGCGAGTACGTGTTCGACGCTGAAGCGACTGCGCGGATTGGTGTCGGTAACCTTGAGGCCTTGAGTGATGGACGTATCGGCATGGTCGGAAGCAACGGGGCGGCAGTTGGTGCGAATGCTGCTGCGGCAGGAGGCCCACCTCAGATCAACATCAATGCGCCCATCAACGTGCAGGCCCAGCCCGGCATGAGCGATGACGCCGCTCGACGCCAAGGCGAGGCCATGGGCGAGGGGTTGCGGCAGACAATCCGCGAAGTGGTCAACGAAGAGTTCAGCCAGGGCGGCTCTATGTGGAGACGGCAATGACGGAAACCTTCAGCTTCGACGTAGAGGCCGAGGCCGATGGCGACATCAACCAGCGCACCTGGGAGAACGACTTCGGCGATGGCTATGTGCAGTCTGGCGGCACAGGCATCAACACAAAGTCGCAATCCTGGGGTGCGTCCCACACGGGTTTGCTCGAGCAGGGGGAGGAGGCCCTGGCCATCCGCGATTTTCTCGACCGCCACGAAGGTTACAAGACATTCTTCTGGACGCCCCCTGGGGGGGCGCAGGGCCGGTACCGCGTCAAAGGCTACAAGCTCAGGACCCGAGGTGACCCCAATCTGGTAACGATCAGCTGGACCTTCGACCAGCGATTCACTCCCTACTGACCCCGCCCTGTGCGGGGTTTCTTCTTTCTGAGGCCCCATGAACTTCAACACCGACATTCAAAAGCTCGAGCCGGGTAACCAGATCCGGCTGTTCGAGGTGGACGCCACGCGCCTGGGTGGCAACCTGATGCGCTTCCACGGCCACGCCCAGGAAGGCGAAATCATCTGGCAGGGCAACCTGTACTCGCCGCAACAGCTCGACGCCAAGGGCTTCGATATCCGCGGCGATGGCAGGCCGGCCAGCCCGACGCTGCAGCTGGCCAACGAGATTGCTGGCGTGCGCGGCGCGGTCACCGCGCTCTGCCTGCACCTGAAGGACCTGGCCGGCGCGAAGGTGAAGGTGATCGAAACTTTTCGGCACTTCCTGGACGCGGCCAACTTTCCCGACGGCAACCCTGACGCCTCGAACCAGGCCCGGGAGAACCTCTGGTACATCGAGCAGAAGACCGACGAAGACCGCGAGCAGGTGACGTTCCAGCTCTCCAGTCCGCTGGACCTGGGCGGCCAGATGCTGCCCAGCCAGCAGATCACCAAGCTCTGCCGCTGGGCCTGCCGTGGGCAGTACCGGCAGGAGGCCTGCGCCTATACCGGGTCGGCCATGTTCACCAAGAAGGACGAGCCCACCGACAACCCGGCGCTCGATCGTTGCGGCGGCCGCTGGAAAAGCTGCAAGGCCCGGGGCAATACCCGGCGCTTTGGCGGCTCCATGGGCGCCAGTCTCATTGCCAGTTCGAGGTAACCCGTGCGCATCAACCAACAGCTGCAGGCCGCGATCCGCGAGCATGCCGAGCGCGAGCACCCGGCCGAGGCCTGCGGTGTACTGATCAAAACCGACCAGGGCCGCGAATACGTGCCGTGCCGGAACCTGGCCAGGACGCCGCGCGACCACTTCTCTCTGCACCACGAGGACCTGGCCCAGGCCGAGGACCGCGGGGAACTGCTGGCGATCATCCACAGCCACCCGGACGCCGCACCGACGCCAAGCATGGCCGACCGTGTCAGTTGCGAGTTGCACGAGGTGCCCTGGGGCATTGTGGGCTGGCCCGGCGGCGATATGGAGTGGTTCAAGCCTTCGGGTTACCAGGCTCCGCTGCTGGGCCGCGAGTTCGCCCATGGCCTGCTCGATTGCTGGGGCGCCTGCCGCGATTGGTACGCCCGTGAGGCTGGCCTGCAGCTGCCGAACTTCGAGCGCCAGGATCTGTGGTGGGAAGACCCGGACGGGGCAAGCCTCTATGAGGACAATTTTACTGGCGCTGGCTTCTACCAGGTCGACACGCCCAAGCGCGGCGACATGCTGGTGTTCATGGTTCCGTCCCCGGGCAGGCCGTGTTACCACCCGAACCATGCGGCCATCTACCTGGGCGACGAGCCGGCGCTGCTCAGCGAGGACGCGCCGACACTGGGCGGGAGCGGCCCATTCATCTACCACCACATGGCCGGCCGCTCTTCCTCCCGCGACATCTACGGTTGGTCGATGGCCAACCGCTGCCGGCTGGTGCTGCGCCACAAGGACTATCGCCCATGAAACGGACCATCAAGCTTTACGGGGTGCTGCGCAAGAATTTCGGCCGTGAGTACATCCTCGACGTGCACAGCGTGCGTGACGCGATCGGGGCGCTCTGCGCGATGGTGCCGGGCTTCGAGAAGTTCATCACCACCGGCGAGGAGCGAGGCCTGGTGTTCACGGTGTTCTCGGACACGCGCAACCTGGACAACCAGGAGCTCGACCTGGTGGGCGACGACAACGGCGTTATCCGCATCGCGCCGATCATTCAGGGCAGCAAGCAGGCCGGCCTGTTCCAGGTCGTGCTGGGCGCGGTGTTAGTGGTGGCGGGTTTCTTCTCCGGTGGCACGACGACCGGCCCTGGCCTGGCCCTGCTGGCCGGTGGTGGCGCCCTGGCCCTGGGCGGGGTGGTGCAGATGCTGTCACCGACAGCCAAGACCGGCAGCCTCGACCGCAACGAGGACGGCAACAACCCTTCGTATGGCTTCGGCTCGGCGGTGACCACCATCGCCCAGGGCAACCCGTACCCGGTGCTGTACGGCGAGCGCGAGATCGGCGGCGCCGCCGAGTCGGGCGGCATCTACACGCAAGACCAGCTTTGACGGCTGGCAATTCCTGACCCGCTTCGGCGGGTTTTTTTGTTTCTGGAGGGACGCATGGGTGCAGCAGTGAAGCGCAAGCCGCGGCGGGCAGCGAGCAGCCGCCGGCGGGTAGTCGGCAGCAAGGGCGGTCAGAAGAAGCAGAAACAACCCAGCATCGCCTCGAACAGCGTGCCGTCGATCTCCACGGCGCGGATTGTCTATCTGTGGAGCTGGGGCCCCATCGTCGGCCCAGTGAACGGGCTGCGCTCGGTCAAGCTCGCCGGCACGCCGATCATGGCCGAGGATGGCACCCTCAACTACCCCGGCGTTAAGTGGCAGTTTCGCGCGGGCGAGCTGGACCAGGAGCGCCTGGCGGGTATCAGTGAGTCGAGCAACGAGATCGATGTCGACCAGGAGCTGAGAAGCACCACCCCGTGGCTGCATTCGATCACCAGCTCCATGGTCGATGCCGTGCGCCTGCGCTTCAGCTGGCCGCAACTGCAGTCGCAAGATGCCAGCGGCAACATCAATGGCGTGCGCATCGAGTACGCCGTTGATGTCTCGACCGATGGCGGCCCCTACCTGCAGGTGCTGGCCTCTGAAGTCGACCGCAAGAACATCACCAAGTACGAGCGCTCCCACCGCATCGAGTTGCCGGCCGGTAGCCGCTGGTCCATTCGTGCCCGGCGCCTGACGCCTGAGGCCAACAGCTCACTGGTGCAGGATGGCATGGTGGTGGAGGCCATCGCCGAAGTCGTCGACAGCGACCAGGAGTACCCGCTGACGGCGGTCGGCTGCCTCGAGTACGACGCCCAGCAGTTCGGTGGCGATATCGCCAAGGTGGCGGTGCTGATGCGCGGCCGCATTATCCGCGTGCCGATGAACTATGACCCGGCAACCCGGACCTATGCCACGGCGGGCCCCGGTACCAGCAATGGGGTTTGGGATGGCACCTTCAAGGAGGCCTACACCAACAACCCGGCGTGGATCTTCTACGACCTGGCCCTGCATCCGTACTACGGCCTTGGCGAGAGCGTCGATGCCAGCATGATCAACCGTTGGTCCCTGTACCGTATTGCCCAGTACTGCGATCAGTTGGTGCCGGACGGCAAGGGCGGCCAGGAGCCGCGCTTCACCTGCAACCTGTACCTGCAGAAGCAGGCCGCGGCCTGGGCGGTGCTGCAGGACCTGGCCGCGATCTTTCACGGGCTGGCCTTCTGGGATGGAAGCCAGATCGTCGTCAACGCCGACATGCCGCAGGATTCAGCCTACACCTACACTGGCGCCCAGATCCTGGGTGACGGCGCCATCAAGTACACCGGCAGCAAATGGCGCGACCGGCACAGCCTGGCCATGGTCTCGTTCGACGATCCCGCTCAGGGCTTCGATACCGACAAGGAGCCCGTGTTCGACGAGGACGCCATGGCCGACTACGGTGTGCGCGAAACCTCGGTCGAAGCTGTGGGCTGCACGTCTCGCGGCCAGGCCCAGCGCGCCGGCCAATGGGCGCTGCTGACCGAGCAACTGCAGGTGCGCGGTGCAACCATGCGCGTCGGCCTTGATGGCTACATTCCAAAGCCGGGCAAGGTGATCTCTGTCGCAGATTCGATGCTGGCCGGCCGAGCCAATGGCGGGCGAATTGCTGCTGTTGCTGGCCGGGTCATTACCCTGGATCGCGATGCTGAGGTGCCTACCGGCGCGCGCCTGCAGGTCAACCTGCCCAGCGGCAAGGCCGAGGCCCGCCAGATCCGCTCGGTGTCTGGCCGGCAGGTCACAGTGATGGCCGACTACAGCGAGGTGCCAGAGGCGGAATGCGGCTGGGCGCTGGACTATGACGACCTGAAACTGATGCAGTTCTACGTGCGCAACGTCACACGGCCGGAGTGGCACCAGTTCCAGCTGGAGTTGATCCAGCACGAGCCGAGCAAGTTCGACGCCATCGACTACGGCACCGTGATCGATGACCGTCCGATCAGCGTGCTGCCGCCTGGCGTGCAGGCCGCGCCGGCGCGCGTGCTGATCACCAGTCACAGCTCCGTAGAGCAGGGCATGGCCGTTACCACCATGGTCATCGGTTGGGACGCAGCGCCCGGGGCGGTGGCCTATGACGTGGAATGGCGCTGGGGCGCCCGGGATTGGATCAAGCTGCCGCGTACCGGCGAACTGTCGGCTGACGTGCGCGGCGTGTATGCCGGTCAGTACCTGGCCCGCGTGCGCGCCGTCAGCGCCATGGATGTGGCATCGATGCCGACCAACTCGGTGCTTACCGATGTCGCAGGCAAGACCACGCCGCCGCCGGCGGTCACCAAACTGGAGGCGACCCCGCTGGTCTACGGCATCAAGCTGGCCTGGGGCTTCCCTGCTGGCGTCGAAGACACCCAGCGCACGGAGATCTGGTACAGCAAAACCACCTCGCGGGACGATGCGACCAAGCTGGGCGATTTCGCCTATCCGCAGGCTGAGCACGAGATGCACGGCCTGGCTGCCGGTGTGTCGTTCTTCTTCTGGGCTCGGCTGATCGATCGTACCGGCAACATCGGCCCGTGGTTTCCGGCTGGCGTCGGCATCAACGGCCAATCCAGCACCGACCAGAGTGCGTATGAGGAGTACTTCAAGGACAAGATCGGCAATGGCGCGCTGTATCCGGAGCTGCGTGAGGAGATCGAGAAGATCTCGGGCGATGGTCCGGGGTCGATCAACGAGCGCTTTGATCAGCTGCGCGAAGAGATCGACAGCATCGTCGACGCGCTCGAGTACAACCCTGAGGGCGCCTACCTGGCCGGCGATAGCGTCAGGCAGGGCCAGCGCCTGTATCAGGCCAAGGTTGACGTGCCGGCTGCACCTGATGGGGAGAATGCCCCGCCGAATGCGAACTACTGGATCGATGTCGGTCAGGGGGTTCAGGAAGCCGGGGCCACCGCAGCGCAAGTTGAGCGCAACAGAGCGAAGATTGCCATCCATGACGATGAGATCACTGCTGTGGCGGAGCGGGTGGCCGCAGTCAAAACCGCAATTGAAGATCCTGATTCGGGATTGGCCGCGACAGCGTCAGGCTTGAATTCACTGACCGGCACGGTGCAGTCAATTGACGGTCGGGTGACCGCCAACACCGAAAGCCTGAACGCTGTTATCGCCGAGGTTGAGGACCCTGTAACCGGGGTGACAGCAACCGCATCGGGCCTCAGCTCGCTGAAGGGCACGGTCGATACCATCGGCGGCAAGGTCACTGCTACCGCCGAGAAGCTGGACGGTGTCTATGCCCAGGTCAACCCTGACCTGGCCGGCACCGAAGAAGGCTTCGCCGGATCGCAGCAGGCCTTTGTTGGTGTCTGGTCGGAGCAATCCGCCCGGATCGAGGATGGCGTGGCCACCGGCCGGCGTATAGATGCAGTCCAGGTGCAGCAGGGTGAAACCAGTGCACTGGTCCAGCAGGTGAGCGAGGCAGTGGTTGATATCGACGGCCGCGTGTCGGCGCAAACCACAATCAAGGCGCAGACCACGCTGAACGGAAAGACCGTGATGGCCGGGCTTGCCCTGGGCAGTGACGGCGAAACCTCCGAGATCCTGGCGTTTGCTCAGCGCTTCGCCATCGTCGACGAGGCGAGCGGTCAGATGATGCTGCCCTTCGTTGTACAGAACGGCCAGGTGTTCATCAACCAGGCGATCATCAACACGGCGTTCATCAAGGAGATCGTCGCCGGCATGAGCATCCGTTCGGCTGCAGTGAACTCGCAGGGGCTGCCACTGTTGGAGATCAACTTCGAGGCCGGCACCTTCGTGCTTCGCGGCCAGGACGCCAATGGCCAGACGATCATCAATAACGGCGGTATCTACACGTACGACGTGAACGGTGTCGAGAGGACGGCAATAGGGAGGATGACCTGATGGCTGCTCAATATGGGATGCGAACGCGGGATGCTGCGGGGGTGGTTACGCTCGACACGTCAATCACCCCGATTCGTTCGCTGAAGATGATGACGGTAACTGGCGACGGCAGCTTCGATCAGTACATCTCGATTCCAGAGATTCAAGCGCAGTCCTTCGTCGTCGTCGACACTCTCGCGGACCAGGGGGAGTTCACCTATTCCCCTGCCGCCTGGTATTCGACGGGAACCTTGCAGCTGAGGCAGCCGCTCACCAATACCTGGCAGGTGATGATTCTTTCCCAAGGGGGCGAGCCTTTCGCCGCTCTTGGGTCATACGGAATCAGGACGAGAAACAACGCCATCCGAACGCAGATCGATGCTGTGAACCGAGCATTAACCGTTCGCTACAGCGGTAGTTTCCAGTTCGGCCAGCAGTGGTCGCCGGGCCAGCAGGCGCAGGTAATTCAGTGGGCGGACATCAACTTCCCTGCTGCTATTACCACCTACGAAAGGCCGCTGATCTTCTTGAATGCGGCCGACTACATGATGGTCGGCAACTTCTCGGTCAAGGGCAGCCCGGGCAACTGGACCGGCTTCAGGTTGAAGGCCTGGATGAACCCGATTCACGGAGACGCCTGGCTCCAGTTCATGACGATCAAGTGGTTCTGCTCGAGCTACATGGTCGACAGCTCGCCTGCTGGGGATTACGGCATCTCCGTGAGGGACGCGAACGGTATTCGGCTCTTCGTGACCTCAGCAAACCTCACCTCCCTGAACAGTCAACCTGCAACCAGCTCGTTCGTGCAGGCCGGCCCGCCGATCTCCGGTTCTGGCAGCTACTCGCCAAGCCAGCAGATGCCCTGGACGGGGAGCTACGACGACTATGTCTTGGCGAATGCGTTGTTCTCCTGCACGAACATCGCCCAAACCGCGCAACCGATAAGGGCGAACTTCGGCGGCTTCTGGCCTGGTAACCGCGGGATGCTGCAGATGTACGCGAGCAACGGCTCGGGAATCAACCCGCTCACCGCTAACGGCCGCACCTTGTTTGCCGCGCGCCCTATGCGCCCAATTTAAAGAGACAGTAATGGCAAAACAAACAATCAATCTGGGCACGCCCCCGACGGGCGTGGGCGGTGATACGCCGCGAAGTGCATTCGGCAAGGCCCAGGCTAACTTCGACGAACTGTATGGCGTGACGGGCAACCTGAAGTCCGCAGCATTTGCAGCCATCGTCGGCACCGTTTCGCAGGCCGGCGGCGTGCCGTCTGGCGCATTGATGGAAGTCGGCAGCAATGCCAATGGCGAGTACTTCAAGTACGCCTGCGGCATGCAGATCTGCATCAAGCGGAACTTCAACATCCCCGGTTTCGTCATTGCTCCAGGTGCGATGGGGGGCTCGTCCCTCTATCCATTCCCCGCGCCATTCGTTGATGTTCCCGCGAAGTCATTCAGCGGTTACGTGTCGGATGGCGGCGGCGCGCGAACGGGGATTTCGCTCATTGATGACTCGCCCATGAATGGCGGGTCGATTGACGGCTGGCGCTTCTACATCAAGAACACCACGGCGACGAACACCCAGATCATCTACGCGTGCCACTTGATTGCCATCGGGAGGTGGTTCTGATGCTCATCAAGCTCTCACCGGTTCGGGCTGATGCCGAGCTGTCCGTCTCGAAGCAAGACGAAGCCCTGACCCTCAACGGTACCGTGCTGGATTTCTCGCGGCTTGCCGACGGTGCGTCACTGCCTGCTGCCGCAATCAGTAGCGAGTGGATCATCGGTGACGTCGAGCGCGCCAACGGCAGCGTGGTGGTGATGCTTCGAATGCCGCACGGCCCAGATGCCAGCGAAGCGGCGCGATTCCCCGCGGATATCGTCAATCCACAAAACGGTGTGGTGCGCCTGCCAACCGGATCGGCCAGCGCGCCAGCCAGCACAACGCCCGGCGTGATCGACTGGAGCCAGATGGTCACCGTCGAGATGAAGGCACAGGCGGCCGCCGAGCAGCACCTGGCTACCGTGGTCGCCGAGACCGCTGCCCGGCGGGCCACTGCCGACGCCGCCATTGATCCGCTGCAGGACGCCGTCGATATCGAAGACGCCACCGAGGCAGAGGTGGCCGCGCTAAAGGCCTGGAAGAAGTACCGCGTGGCGCTGATCCGCCTGCCGGACCAGGCCGGCTACCCGGCGACCATCGATTGGCCGGTAGCCCCAGCCTGACTGCCACCACCGAACACCGACACCCGCCAGCGAGCGGGTTTATTTTTGCCTGGAGAAACGCATGCCCCTTTTGACCGAGCAGCAGTTGCTGCAGATCCTCCCGAACGCCCGCCCAGTCGCGGGCATTTTTTTGCCTGCGCTGAACCGGGCCATGGCGCGCTACAAGATCGATAGCCCGGTGCGCATGGCCGCGTTCCTGGCCCAGGTCGGGCATGAGTCGGGTCAGCTGCGCAACCTGGTGGAGAACCTGAACTACAGCGTTGAGGCGCTGGTGCGCACCTGGCCCAGCCGGTTCACTCCGGAGTCGGCGGCCGCCTGCGCTCGACAGCCGGAGAAGATCGCCAACACCGTATACAGCGGGCGCATGGGAAACACTCGCCCGGGTGACGGCTGGCGGTTCCGTGGGCGCGGCCTGATCCAACTCACTGGTCGGGCGAACTATGCTGCCGCAGGCGCCGGCCTGGCCCTGCCGCTGGAAGAGAAGCCTGAACTGCTCGAACAGCCGGAGCACGCCGCCATGTCCGCCGCCTGGTGGTGGTCGACTCACGGGCTGAACGAACTGGCCGACGCCGGCCGCTTCCAGGATATCGGTAGCATTATCAACACGGGCAAGCCGGGCCGGGTGCCGCACGGCGTTGCTGAGCGCAAGGCACTGTATGACCGGGCGTTGAAGGTGCTGGCGTGATCAGTGCGCGCACGATAGGTGCAGCGGCATCGCTGGCACTGGTGCTCTGGGCGTTCTGGGGCACCTACGAGCACGGCCGCTCGACCATGGATGCCGAATGGAAGGCGCGCTGGGCTGATCGTGACGCCGGTGACAAGCAGGCCTGGGCGCTGGAGGAAGCCAGGGCCCGCAGCGAAGAGCAACGCCGCGCCGCGGCACAGGAGGAGGCGAGAGCAAATGCCCGGGAACAAGAAAACACTGCAGCTGTTGATGGCACTGGCGCTGATGCTGTTGGCCAGCGGATGCGCGACGAAGCTGCCCGATATGCCGCCGCCGCAGGCAAGCGCGCCGCAGATTCCGCCGCTGCCGCCCGAGGCCAGGCAGCCATCCGCGCCGCCATGGTGCTCTCCGACCTGCTCGCACGGGCTGATGCTCGAGCGGGAGAGTTGGCGAAAGCGTATGACCGAGCCCGAATAGCCGGGCTGTCGTGTGAGGCTACGTACTCAATATTGTTGAGTGACTCAGTTGAGGTGATTCCAAAAAAATAGCGGCAGCACCTCCTCAGGTGCTGCCGCTCGTCCGGTTGGTGGGTAGAAGCTGAGGCGCCATGGACGCTCAGTTCAACTCATTTGCTAACATAAATTTTGAATGGCTTGCCCACTGCACGCTGGATGTGGCCGTTTTTGAGGCGACGGCTCCAGCGGAGGATGAACGTGCCACGTTCGTCGGTATAGGTCATAGCGACTCTCCTAAAGAGGTGGCCACTACTCATTAATTCTGGACAACTCCACCAAACGGGACTAGAGTTCGCACCTGTTCTAGGCAGTGCTTTCACTAGCGGTTCTGCGGAAGCGGAGAGCGAGTGGAGAACTCCCCCAGTAGGTTTGCGGCCTACTGCCAATTTCTGGTTGATCATGTTTGCGGCATGGTCAATCAGAAATATTTCAGTTCAAGCTGAGCGCTCGGCGGCTTGAGTTTGAGCTTTCTGATGATTGAGTCAGCAAATTCGTCAGCTTGCCATTCGGAATCTTCTTCGAGAATTCCTTTTGTGTCTGAAAAGTGAAGCATCGCTCGATGACACAAAAAGATGTGCCCCAGCTCGTGAAGGAAAATCCTGATAGCCTCAGGGTCGCTCCTGTTCAGCTTCTCGTACATCCATTCCGGCATGTAAATGAAGCCTTTCTGTGGGTCCACCATCGCCCTCGCGATGTCCTCCATCATCCACTCATCGTTCTCGATGGAGTCAATGAAGATTCCATTTTCTTCGAGGTCGTTGATGAACATCCCGATTTTCTGTACCGAGAATGATTGACGACTTAGCTTGAAGATTTTGCAGATCCTGCCAGCAATGAAGTCAATATCGGTCGGGCTCAGCGCGGGCACACGATGCCCGCGCATGTCATAGTGATCAGCTTCACTTGGAGTGGTCATCGCTGTTTTCCCCGTAGATTTCCCCGAGTAAGCGACCCAGACGAGTCAGCTGCTCCTGGTTAAGATCTGAGTTGGCAAAACCAGCGATAAGCATACGATGCTGCGGGCGCAGCCCTTCAAGCGAGACTGATTCGTTGTCGTCGCAAGCAATCGCCTTCAACTCTTGAACGTTGATTTGTTCGCCAAGCTCGTTGAAATAGCTGGCAATTTTTTCAACCCAGTCCATCGGGATCTTGCTACGGCCTGTTTCCATTGCACTCAAAAACGCAGTAGATGCGCCAAGTGTGCTAGCCATCATGCTAAGTGTTACACCGTATGCGCGGCGATACTCACGTACCTTTGCGCCAAATTTGGAAAGCGACATGGTCACGGCCCCTTTCTGCTTTTTCATGAGAATGGTTGCATTAAGCCGTCCTAAGACTGGCTTGTCAACCATTCTAGTTGAAAAGTTCAAAACTTGAAAGGAAAGGCTGTGGATGCGGATGCCTATACTGCGCTAATCGACCAAGGGAGCTGTGCTCATGAAATCCACGATCCAAGGGCTCGTAGAGGCCGGCGAGCCACTGATTCAGCAGGCCATCGATGCGCTGCGCCGCTACCATGCAGCCCAGGATTCTGGTCAACCAGAAGAGGACGTCGAGCGCCTACGGCTGGAGGCCGAGTCGCTGTATCAGGCTGTCACCGAGTACCAGTTGCGCGCGTTGGGCGGTGATGGTGTGACGCGCCACTAAGCTCGCTTCACCTCTATCCGTCTGGCGCCGGCGGCATGCCGCCGTAGGTGGCAGGGCAGCCCCCAATGTGTCGATTCTTCAGTTCGGTGTTTTCTACCAGGGCATCGGACAGCTCCCAGGTCATGCGCTCGATCCTGGCATTCAGCTTGGTGATCTCGGCGGCTTGGGCCTGGTGAATGGCCACCAGCTTCTCGATGTTCTCCCGGGCCCGGTCGAGTTCGTGTCGCAGTTGCTCGCACTCGGCTTCGACCAGGCGCGCATGCTGGCGCAACATTTGTACAGGCGTGGGCATGCCCAGCGCGAAGCTGTCGTCTTCGATGATCACGGTGTCACCTACCAATACTGTTTGGATATACAGTAATCGAGGCAGGGCAATTCTGACCAGCTCAGGGTGACGAGCTGCAGGGGGAGAGGGATTGTGTTCGGTCGGCAGGACGCCGGAGGAGGGGGAGTAGCTGCGCAAAACCACCCGTCCAGGCCGCGTGTTTCCGTTTGCAAAACCACGAAAAACCCGATACTTTGGCGGTCCGGTTTAGGGTTGAATGTGAGCGAAATCAGCGACTTACTGACCTTTCGCCCGCTGCATGGGGTGCAAGGGGTCGAGTGTTCGAATCACTCCGTCCCGACCATTAAATTCAATGACTTAGCCCAATCCGAAAAGATTGGGCTTTTTCATGCGTGGGACTTTTTCGGGACATCATTCGATTTTCCTCTTCAAAAGCGTCTGAGTAAAATTCGAAGGCTAACGGGTTAGATTTTGTTTTAACGCTAGCCCAGCGGTTTACGGCATAGCGCTTCGGAGCGCTAAAGTTCAATGATTGGGCGCCGATTTCTTATACGTAACGACTATTCAAGGAATGGATGGGTATGTTTGGATTTATTGCGAATAAAGCGAAAGCTCTGACAGAGGTGGTCACGGAGAAAGTGTCTTCCGCAAGCGATGCTGTAGCCTCTGCAAAGGGTGCGGTGCTTGAAAGCGTTGGGGAGGGGGCTACCGCTGCGGTCTCGCGGGTAGAGAAGCATTGGCCTGCTGTTGAAAAGGTTTTAGTTGATGGGCTGCTGACTGTTACTCATGATCGCTTGAAAGACGATGAGTTTTTCCTGCTCGCAGTAGAAAAGGCTTTCGAACTGCTTCCGGCGCCAGTTCGGTTGGTTTTGCCAAGATCTTCGATTATCAAGCATAGCTTGACTCATAGAGACTCGATCGTTGAAAAAATTGCAGCTCAACGAGCGGTCCGTTCGCTGTCGAGCGAACCCAAGTTAATAGAAACTGATGTGTAGATCTATGTTGTTGCTGATTGTAGTGGTCAACTAATCCCGGACACTGCGTTAAGTTTTTCCTCGGCCATAGCGGGCGATAGCCCGCCGTTGAATTGATGTGGTTATTGCCAGTTGTACCTAGTGCATCAAAAACCGACCGATCTCCTGCTGCGCCAGCGATGCACTCATGTAGCCCACGGTCGGTATCCATTCCGTTTTCAGGCTGAGAAACAACCGTACCGTCGGTGCGTTATCTTAGTAGTTTCCGCGCCGGCTCATGCTTTGCGTGAAACGATAACGCCATAATCGCTGGCGAGCGCTCCGGCTGCCGTATCGGCTTCCTTGGTCGCTGTGAAACAGCGCGTTCTGGGGCCGGCCACGCTGTCCATACGCCATGTCCAAAGCCTTGATCACCCAGTCGGCATCGGGTTCCGATGAAAACGCCCAGCCTACCACGCGACGGGCAAACAGATAGATCACAGCCGCCACATAGTGCCAGCGACCTTGAGCTCAGACATGCGTGATGTCCTCGCACCAGGCCTCATTCGGTGCCGGCACGTTGAACTCTCGACCCAGCACGTTCGGAATATCGGCTGCTCCACCGAGGCCTTTTTGTAGGTATGCGAACTAGGTCGCTTGCTGATCAGTTTCATCTCGCTCATCAGCTAGCGCATCTTTCGTTTTCTAATCGCTATACTGTCCTCGCGCATCATGAACATGATCCTTCGGCTGCCCGCCGCGCTTGGCTTGGGGTGAACAGTTCGTCCTCGCTTAAATGGGTGTCTGGCTTCTTAGGCTGTATGACGAGCCTTGATGAAAGGCTCAAGCGCCTGGTCATCAATGTCTGTTAGCGCCGGGGTAATTTGAAACAAGTTGGTATCTATCTGTTTTTTCTAGTTAATAATTTTTGAGTCAACTTGCTTGGAATACCAGTTGGAACGCAGCGTGGTCTGGATTCCGATGGAAGGTGCTTTTTGAGCACTTTTCTGTGCGCCAGCTGACAGATTGGTACCGGAAAACATCCAACACGGTAATCCTTGCGCCCTTGGCGCCAATCGGACAGCTAGCTGAAGACATACAGGCCTTCAGCACATCTTGAAAAATACCGTCCGGTCATCCTGTCAATGAGCTTTTTCTGAAAATTCCCGTTAAGATTCCGCGCAAACAATGGCCTTTTGGTATTACCTATCTCTTGGGATCCTCACGATCCTTTGCGCGGAGTTTCAGGGACGAATGCGGTTCAGCCCATGGACAGTTGTGCTGCTAGTCACCGTGACCTTCAAGGCGTTGGCCGACGAGGTAGAGTGCCGCGTGGTGGCCATCAGTGACGGAGACACCTTCACCTGCCTAACGGAATCCAACCAACAGGTAAAGATCAGGATGGCCAACATCGACACTCCCGAAAGTGGCCAGCCCTACGGTCGTCAGGCGAAGGATCAACTCGCCAAGTTGATCTTTGGTCGAGTCATCCAACTCACCTTAAGTGGCGAAGACAAGTACGGCCGGCACATCGGCGAAGCCGCTGTCGATGGGGTTAGCGTCAACCGAGAAATGGTTAGCCGTGGCGCCGCCTGGGTCTTTGATCGCTACAACCGCGATACCACCTTGCCTGCTCTGCAAGGAACTGCCCGAGCAGCACGCCTGGGCCTTTGGGCGCTTCCCGAGTCCGACATTATTCCCCCTTGGGAATGGAGGAGTACTGGGCGTTCTCTCAACTCTCTGGTAGCCGAGCGCAAAACTCGGGATGCCACGTCTGCCGGTTATGTCTGTGGCGCCAAGCGCTACTGCGGACAGATGAGCAACTGCCAAGAAGCCAATTTCTACCTGCAGCAATGCGGAGTTTCCAGCCTGGATCGGGATCGTGATGGCGTTCCCTGTGAAAGCCTCTGCCGTTGACGCAATGCTCTCAAGGAAGTTTCGATGAAGCTATTTAAGATGTTGTTTGGTTGGTTGAGGGCTCCGCGCCGGCAGAGTGATCCCGAGCATCCAGACCTGCATGTCCTCGACAAGGATGAGCTGCTCAAAGAGTTGGATATTGAAGCTCAAGCACAGCGTCTCGGTGCCGCTGGCGCACCTGCTCCCGACGAAACTCACCTATCCGGCATTGAAGAGTCGATCTGCCAGAAACTGGAAGGTTTTCGCCTCAGCTATCAAAACTGGGCAACGACCCATGTTCAACGCATTCAAGAGCGCCTGGTGACCTATGACATCACCAAGACAGTAAATCGCACCGCCAATCTGGCCGATGAATTTGAGCGCGAGGCGAATCGCCGAGTTTCCGATCGTGAAATCGAGTTGCGCAATCTGCGGAGCTCGGCGCACCAACGTGAACAAGAGCTACTCAAATTCCGCGAGGAGAATCAGCTCACCCGCCATGCGCGGGTGATTTCCGGCACTCGTAAAGCTATCTATATCCTGCTGGCGATATTCACCGTGGCAGTCGAAGGCATTCTAAACGCCGGTTTTTTTGCTGCCGGTTTAGATGGCGGATTGTTCCAGGGCTTCTTTTTTGCCGGAGCCTTGGCGGCGACAAACGTCGGCATTGCCGTTGCGCTCGGTCGTTTCCTTGTGCCGAACATCAATCACATCAGCCCCATCCGCCGTCTTGCCGGGTACCTGGGCGTGATCGTGGCGGGGGTAATCATGGGAGTGCTCGGTCTGATCATCGCACATTTCCGCGATGCGCTTGGACAGGCTGGCGATGTGGGTATTAGTGTCATGGCCGCTGCCGCGCTCCAAGCTCTGCAAAGCAACCCGCTCGGATTCCATGACGTCTTCTCAATAATTCTGTGTGTCGTGAGCGTGGTGTTCGCGCTTGCCGGACTCTGTGAAGGCTACAAGCTATCAGATCCCTACCCAGGATATGCCAGCGTCCAGAGAGTCGCCGATGAAGCCAAAGCCTTCTACGACCATGAGATTGCTCAGATTCGGGACGAGTTGGAGCACCTGAAAGAAGAGTATGTCGGCAAGCTGGAGCAGGGCCTTGAGCAAGCCAAAGTTGACGTTGTCGCCTTTCGTGCAGAAGTCGATAAGAAGCGCATCGCGCCCGAGCGCCTACAACGAGCGCTGGACAAGGCTGAGCACATGATGAGTGCACTGGTAAAAATCTTCCGAACCGAAAACGAGATATCTCGAAAGGTCACGGGTGTCCCGGTTCCCGCTTACTTCCGCCAGCCCGTACCGGTACGGCAATTGACCTTGCCTGACTTCAACACAACTGCGGATGAGCGAGCTCTGCAGGAGCAGGAAGGACTGCTAGGTGACCTCCTGAATCAAATCGAAGACATCCGTCGCCGAATTCAATCGTCCTACGACGTCAAATTCAGTCAACTTGAACCCATCCGCCAACAGATCTGACACAGGAACCCTAGAATGCGCAAGACGAGCATGGCGGAAAAAAAGCGCCGTCAGGAACTCCGTACGATTGCACTATTGGTGATTGCCCTCCTGTCGATGGCGGGCGCAATAGTCTGGTATTTCCTCCATAGGCCCACAGCCACAGATAAACTCACGTTGTGCCCCACGTCTGGCCCGTTAGGCCACTATGTTGTGCTGGTCGACAATACCGACCCTTACAACTTCATCCAGCGCCAAGCCTTCGCTCAAGGCTTAAAAGCCCTGGCAGACAATGTCGTGCCTGAAGGGTATCTACTGTCGGTGTATGCCCTCGGTGAGGACTTTACTCAGACCGCCAAACCGCTCTTTGAGAAGTGCAACCCGGGTACCGCTGCGGGAAAATCAGAATTTGATTCCAACCCCGCGCGCATCCAAGAGCGCTTCGAGCGTGAGTTTCGCGAGCCGGTGACTCAGCTGGAAAACGTCCTGATGCAGGAAAAGCCAGCTGACAAATCACCAATTTTTGAGATGCTTCAGTTGGTCGCGATCAATAGCTTTCAAGCGGAAAACATCAAAGGCCCTAAGACCCTCATTGTCTATTCAGACATGCTGGTCAATACCGCCGACTTCAGCATGTTCAAAGGGCAAGCTGACTTCGATGGCTTCGCTACCAGTGCTTATGGGCAGAAAACACAGACCCGTCTAAAAGGCGTTCAGGTCAAGCTGAACTACCTAATGAACTACCCCAAATTACAGACACGGAAGCAGCTGACCTTCTGGGAACGCTATTTCGAGAAAGCGGGCGCCCGGCTCATTGCTGTTACGCCAATGGAGGGTTGAGTCATGCCAATAAAGATCTCCCTGAAGAGACTGTTCGTCCTTACTTGCGCCTTAAAAGTCGGTAGCTCGTTTGTTGGCTGGTATCTGCATGAGCCCTGGATCTTCGGCCTTCTGCTGCCCTTGTGCTTCATGGCAGCGTACATGATCATTGGTTATCGGCTGCGTGATAGCGACATTTCGGCAGAGAAGTTCGCGGACTCATGTTACTACCTGGGCTTCATCTTCACTATCGCCTCAATCATCTTCTCGCTCTTCGACCTGCCGAATATCGGTACCGACCTGACCGCCATTGCCGTGCGCTTCGGCGCAGCCATGGTGAGTACCGTGCTGGGCTTAGCCGTACGCGTGACCCTGGTGAGCTTCCGGCCGAGTACTGACGATGCTTTAAGCAATGTTGAAGATCAGGTGATCGATGCCTCGCGGAAGTTAGCTGAGGAGTTTCAGAAGTCTCTTGAGCGGCTGGTCGACTTCCGCGCAGATGTCATGCGCGCCACCGACGAGACGGTGACAGCGGTTAAGGAGCAGATCCTCGCGATGTCGGAGGCGCATCAGGCCAAGACCACGGAATTCTTTGCAACCATGACTCAGCACAACAAGGAAATGATGCTGGGGTTGATGCAAGACGTCCGCACTACTGCGCTGGGCATGACTCAGATCATCACGGATTATGAAGCAGTCGCCAAAGATGCGACTGAACGAATTGATCAGTCGGTAGTGACTTTTGTTGATGGGCTGGTTACCCGTCTGGATGAGGTACAGTTCCCGGATGACCTGTTCTCCAATCGACTGGAGGGCGCCGTGACGCAGCTGGGCGTAGTCACCGAAACTGCAACCGACAGCCTCAAGTCGGTGACTCTCGATGTGCAAGGCTCTGCGCGCTTGGTCAACAACTCCATCAAGCGCATCAACGAAAAGCTGGAAAGCATGGGCAGCGTGCTGGACGACGTGCACCAGGTCGGTGCCAGCCTGGAGGTACTGACCAGGTTGCTGCAAACCCAGCAAGAATCTGTGCTTCAGGAAATGGGCCAGCAATCCCAGTCCCTGATCGCCGTCGTGGATGCGCAACAAGAGTCGCTAAATGCCCAGTTGGGCTCGCAACTGGGGGCCACCACGCAACTCACCAGTGCCATTCAGTTGCTCGCTGAGGCGATGGGCCAGACCGTGGCATCGGTTACCAAGATCCACCACGTAGCCGAGCAGCAAGGCAGTAGTACTGAAGAGATCAAAAAGGCCAGCCAGGAACTGGTGGCAACGCTCCAACACAGCGTCCCGCAACTGCTGACGGTGGTCAGTCAATCGAGCCAGCACGCCGAGCTAGCGAATCAGGAGCACCAACAGGTCAAGGCTATGGGCCAGCAGGTTCTTCAAAGTCTTAGCCGGCTGGTGGAGCTCAGCTCTTCTCACCTTGAGTCCAATAGTGGTCTGGCCCGACTTGAGCAACTGGATAATGTACAGCGCAGGCTGGACGTCATCAGTGATCACCTCAAGAAAACGCCGCTGGGCGGCGAGAACGTGGTGCCATTCAGCCCGCCAGCAGGCGGAACTGATGATCGGCAGATTCAACCGGAATCAAGCAGCAGCTGACACTGAGTCCTGGAGCAGCCTGAAATGGCATCGAACAATGACCAGATCTTCCAGCTATCGCTGACGGAGATCGCCCTGACCCTCATCTTTATGCTGATGCTTCTGCTCGGCTTCATGGTGTTTCAAAAGACTCAGGAGAACCAGAAGTTGCAAGAGCAGCTCCACGCCATCGATGGGATCGATACCAAGATGGCGCAGCTGGACAAGGCCAAGACTCATCTCATCGATGAGATCAAAGCCCACAGCTCGCGCAATCCTGACGAGGTGATCAGCCAGTTACTCGAGGCGGGTCAGGCAAAGCAGGACGTTGTGCGATTGAAGCAGCTACTGGATGAGCAGGAACAGAAGATTACAGCCCTTGGTGAGCTACAGAAAATGGTGGAGGCGGCGGGCGGCGACGGCGGTCAGCTCGTGAAGAAACGGGTCGAAGATGCTATGGCCTTAGCAACATCGTTAAAAGAGGCGGTGCAGAAGTCGCTGAAGGATCCTCAGGACGTCGACAAAGCCAATGACGTCAAGTTTCTCAAAGAGCAAGTCGAGGCATCACTTGGCAAGCTCGACGCCCTGGAGCAATTACTGGATAAATCCCCGGCCCTCGCCAGCCTTGAAGGCAAGAGCAGCCTCGAGAAGATGCAGAAACTGGCGGAGGAGTACCAGCACTTCACGGCGATGCAAGCTGATCCGGGCAACCCTATCGCCGTGAAGAAAGAAAACGCAGACCTTAAAGGCCAGCTGCTCTACCTCAAGCACCGCTTGGAGGCTAATGGTGGTATGGACTTCCCCCCGTGCTGGGCGGACGAAAAGACTGGGAAGGTGCAAATGCTCTTCACGCTGGAGCTGCGAGAGAGCGACTTGAGCCTTGAGTCTGCGTGGCCTGAAAGCCGGCAGGCGGATGCCAAAGCCCTGCCTAACATCGATCAGGTAATGAGTCGGCCAGTGAGCAGTTATAACGAGTTCCTGCGAGCGGTAAAGCCTATTGCCGATCTCAGTCGTGCTCAGAACTGCCGACACTACGTTCGACTTAAAAACGCGATCAACGATGCAATCACCTCGGATCGCCGGCGCCTGAGCATCGAAGGTTATTTCTACAAAATCGAGGTGCGTCGGTAACGACGCCGTCGTTTGGGCCAGGCTGGCCATGTGGTCTCCTGCCCTGGCCGTCCTCCGGGCGGTCGCACATCCCCCTATGTGGACACTGCACGATCACGATGGAGGGCGGTAACTCGAGCGTTTCGAAATCATCCTCCCTCGGTAGCACACAACCGCCCCCAGCGGGTTCAGCATCGTTGAGGTGCAAACCCTCCACCAGCCAGAGTCTGGCTATCTCTCCCAGGCCAGCAAGGAAGCACTACCGACACAGCGGGCCAGCGAGATCGGGCAACTGCTGCCGCATCAGTGGGTGCCGACCTAACTTACGTAAGTTGAGCTGGGTGGACGCTTAAGACTGTCGTCCCTGTGCGTACGATGTCCCCACTCGCATGAACAGGGGGTTCTAGCAAACGATAGCGTCAATGATTGCTGTTTTGGCTAAGCCGACTCTCAAAGTATTGCGCAGTCTCTTTGTCGGTGCAGTACAGGTAGCAACCCTTCATCCCGCGTGTCATCAGGGTTCGGTATGTGTTCTTGATGATCAGGTCTGTTTCATTTTTCGCGAGGGTAGGTTGCTCTTTCATCATTTTTTTCCAGCCGCGAATCGATTTATCGTGCTTGTCGCGCTCATCCGGGGATGTCACTACCTTACCGTCACGTACGACTAGGTCTGGCCCGATGATTACACCGATGTAGTCGACTTCCAAACCTTGGCAGGTATGAATACAGCCAACCTGCTCAATGGAGTTCTCAGCGATGATCCAGAGGCTGCCATCCTGATCCAGGTTCCATTGGCGTTTGTAGTCACCAATGACGATATCAGCAGCGGTTGAGTCTTTCTTGCTCAGCCAAGGCCAACAATAGCCCGCGACCACACGAGCTTTGTTTCCGTGGTTTTTCTCGTTGATTGCTTCATGCATCGCCCGAGGTGAGTCGAACACCTTAAACTCGTACTCTTGAGTCTCAAGCGTCGGATTTGCCGTCGAGCGAATGCCTAGCGTGTCATCCAGCCATGCCAGGTAACCGTCAGAACCACTGCAGCGAAACTGCGAAGAAAGCACGTGTTCTTCAACCACAGCACCCTTGGCTTTTGCAAAGGCGCGTATCGCCTGCTTGCTGCCGATATCGCTCAAGGTTACACGCTGGTCTTCATCAATGAAGAAAATTGAGCATTTCGCTGAATCAATCAGCTCCTTGATCTGGTTTTCCCCAAGGTTTCCATAAAGCCCGCTTTTCTCATTCAGCCGGTGAGCTTCGTCCACGATAAGCGCATCGAATGTGTTGGGCTCAGTGTCGATGAATGCCCCAGAGCCTGAAAAGAAATTCGAGAAATGGCTGCGCTTGATGGTGCCAACCAGTTTGCTCTCGTAGACCTTGCGCGGGGCTGCGTTCTTGGAGACGTATTTGCTCATCAGCTTCAATTCGGTGAGCCTCACCAGCAGATTGATAGCCAGAACGGTCTTCCCGGTGCCCGGTCCACCTTCAATGATCATCACCTTGGGGGCTTGGTCCGAGGCCTCGCTTGCCGCCGCCAGCGCCGACTCAAAAATTGCTTTCTGATCGTCAATCAATACGAACTCGGGTTTGCCTTTCATCAACCCACCGAGGGCTTCGGCTAGCGCCTTGGACGGGCGAATTTTTCCATCGGACAGTTCGTAGAGAACCTCTTTGTTGTCGCCGTGAGCAATATGCTTTTTCAGGAAGCTTCTGAGTTTGGTGAGCTCATCCGGCCCTTTCAGGAACAGTGGGGCTTTGCTGATGTGGGGCTCGTAGTGAGCTGAGTCGATGATGCCGTCGCTGACGTAGTTATGAAGGTAGGCACACGGACGGATCTCGATGCTTTTGTCATACACCGCCTCGTTGAAGCCCTCCAGCAGCGCGGCGTATGACCATACTTGATAGGACGGGTGAATGGTCTCAACGAGGCCGCCACCCAATGCCGTTTTGACGATGGCATCCTTGGTAGTGGCGCTGGCCTTGCTCCATTGCTTCAATTCGATCAAGACGGCTTTTTTTGCCTGATTTTCGTCGCGACCGGTGAGAAGAAAATCGATTCGCTTCGACGACTGCGGAATGTGCAGCTCAATGGCCAGGCCCGCGTCGCTCGGCAGGCCTTCATCCCTAAGGACCTTGGCCATATACGTTAGAGATCCTTGCCACGACCTGATTTCCGACCTGCCAACGGTCTTGCCGGTGGCTTCCTTGAAATGCCTGAGGATCACCTCCTCAATGTCATCGTTATCGTTGTCTTTAAGAAATTGCTGTTTGGTCGCAGCGTAGACGATCACGGGCTGTCCTTAGATTCGAGTTGTTCAGAGTCGGTCGTACTTTTTGCTGCTGCTTTTGGCTTTATCCACGGGGTACTTCTGGCCGTTCGAGGCGAGTTTCCGTGTCACCGCCTCGTTGAGGTCGATGCCGAGCACGCTGCTCAGGCGAACCAGGTACATCAGTACGTCCGCCAGTTCGTCTTTTACGGCTAGGCCGATTTCGGGATCTTTAGCTACGGAGAGCGAATCGGCATCGCTCATCCATTGGAAAATCTCGCACAGCTCTCCTACCTCGCCAGTGAGCGCCAAGATGAGATTTTTTGGGGAGTGGAACTGCTGCCAGTCGCGATCATCTGCGAAACGCTGAAGGGATGCGGCAAGCTTCACTACGTCAACCAGTGGCGCGGATGAGCTGTCTGAGTCACTCACGGGGCTATCTCTTGAGTATCGGGGGGGGGGCAAAAAAATGTGTAGGAAATCTGGCGTAAGATTGTAAGAGTTTTCGCCGCTTTCGCAGCTTTTTTGTGTTTTTCTCACACGCTCTCTGCAGGCCGCATTGCTTGCCAGTATTCGCTAGGTACTTTGAGCGTTGCTAAGTAGGCCGCGACGACCCCCATGCCCACCGACTAGCGGCCTTTTTTCCCTCTGTTCGTTAGTTTGCAGAATGGGCCGTTTCTGGGCTAGCAGGTGATGGCAATCGGCACCAGACGAACGGATGTTGGCCGTGACGTAAATTATTGATGGGGCTGGACACTTCCTCCCCGAACTGGTCAGCAGCAACAGCCCTGAGCGGGCCTCCGGCAAGAGGAATCGATTGCACCAAACTACACCTTTGCTCTTCTTCGACGGGAAGCGCGTCGGCGGAGGAAGTGAGGACCTTTTCAGCTGATTTTTTAGAGACGAGAGTAATGGATCTAAGGTGGCAACAATCGGAACACCCCCCCAATTGTTGCCGCTACTAATTTTTTCTGTCAGGACATAATAATGGTATTTTTTATTTCGTTAAGCACCTCTTCTAGTGGGGTTTTATGTTCGAGCTTTAGCTTCTCAAGTGCTGATATTAGGTCTGTATCAGTTAATGGTATAATTAAGCCGTGGCCATTTTTAAATGAGTCTCTGCATCTTTCAATGAATAATTCTTTTTTAGATATCTCTCTGCATGTTATGATTCCAAGCATTCCTCGATTAACGGTTAATCGTCCAATCATTTGATCAAGCTCGGGGTTTTGTATGTCCTTTGAGTAGTTCTTGCATTCGATAATTAGATACGGGCAGGGTATCTTGTGAATCATATGGAGTGTATGAAAAAAGCCTTCCTTAGCTGAGTTTTCGAAGTATATATCAATCCTCTTTCTGCCCTGGTTTATCTCGGCTTCGAGTACAGGTGATGAGGCGTTTGGGTAAAGTAGCATTTCAAGAATGCCAACTATTGTTTTGTGATAATCTGATGCCGTTGATGGCCCCTGCTTAATCGAGCGTAGTTTCGCAATCAGGTGCTCTACTACTGAGTTCAAATTGAGCTCGGGATCAATTGAATCAGATGGGAGAGATCTAACCTGCTGCGCTTGCTGATCTCTGAAGGATTTAAAAACCAGTGGGTGTTTTTCTGTGAAATCGAATAACCATTCCTTGGTAAAATCTTTTACTACATTTTCTTTTAGGCTCTTTTTTGAAATGTAAGGAGTTCCATCCTTGCGATGCTCGACCCATATGCTACCTGTTCTTATGTGCTCATGTTGGAGATACTCAAGTACATGTTTATTATAGTAATTCTCAGGGGCATAAGCCTTGCTATAAGAAACGATTCCTTTCGGGGTGAGAAGGATTTTTTTTCCTTCAACAAGCAGTGTGTCTTCGTGAGTAAATATCCACTTTTTTCGGGATACATCCCATATAGGTCCGGCGGAAACACCAGCTGTTAATTTTATTTTATGTAGTTTGCATTGGGCCTGCGTATAGGTAATGAGGCTGCCTCGTATGAGGTTGGTAGTCATATCTGAAACTTTATCTTTGCCGATTCCTGGAATAAATAGTCGAAAGTCTTCTAGGTCGGTAATTTTTCCGGACTGTATTGCCTTACTTCCCATGATGCTTTCGAAAAGTTTCTTTGCGTCCTCACTACCAATTCCGTTACCCCTAGGTTTCCCTGCAGAAAGCCCGAGGCAGGTCTCATTAGGCTCATGAAGATGTGAGAAGAGTTCAAAAGCATCGTCCTCTTTCCCTTGGCGAACTAGATCTAAGAAATGAGAAAAAAAGGACCTTACTGAACTGGCAGCTTTTATCGACCAGCGATCCGGTCTTAATCCAAGAAGATAAGGATCCACAAATAATCGCGTGTCAAAATCAGTATCAATATCGACAAAGTCAAGTTCGAATTGAGTTTTGGAGAGTTTGAATCGTTTCGAAAGCTTCATGTTTTCGCCTTTTACAGTGGCCTAAGCTAGATAGTATTAATAATAAAGTGCGTAGGTGTCGGAGGGCGATTGTTCTTGGGGTTCACGAAATGCCAGATTCGAAATAGAGGATTTCAATCCTAGAATAATTATCTGCATCCTTGACCTCTAGGGTTTAGCGAGTTTCTTTGCGCAAACGTGAACTCTAGCTTAATAAAGGCATTTTGCAATCAGTGGGATGGACGAGTGCGTGGCAGTCGATGCTCGCGGCGTACGAGAAGGACGCAGAAGTATTCCTATACGCCCCCGGCCTTGGTGGATTAGATGACGGCGTTTAGGATGAAAAAAGCAGATAATCTGTCTAGTCCTGAAATTGCCTGAATACCCATGATTTCTCTAAACGACGGGCGAGCAGCCGTATTGTCAGCCTGTAGTAGGACCGAGTCGCCTCACTTCGCCTATCGAGGCAATGATCGAGAAACCACGCAACATGCTTTCTCTGCCAAGCCCAGGGCGTATCTCGCTGCCAGCGTGCTGCGATTGCAGCTTGGATAATCGCGGCCTGTCGCAAATGGCGTTGCCGCGTTGCATGCGATCCGGTCAGCACGCCAGCCAAGAACAACTCCATATCGAATGGCTTGGTCATGTCCGTCCTCCAATGTAGGCTGCGACCACGTCGATCCGACCGTGCCCAAGCTCGTAACTGATTCGCCTCCGGGCTTCGCGATCAAGGTGCTGAGCTAACTGGCAGTATTGACCGCCGTTGATAGGTGCGCGGTGTTGGGTGATTTGTTCATAGCGCTCACATGCGTACGCCGCTCGTAGCTCATGGAGGCCTTTGAGGTCGTGGGCATGCAGGATGTCCCGCGCGGGGCGGATGATTTTTTGCAGAAAAATCAGGTAACTTTCGTGTGGCGCAATCAGGTTGCGGCTACCCGCAGGCGACACCTGCCATGCAAACCTCAGTGCCTCGCGAACTTGGTCATTCACTCCAATCCAACGTGGCGCCGAGGCCCCGGCGCGGCCACCTTTGGTGCCATCCTGAATGTTAATTCTGCCTAGGTCGTTAGCCTCACGGCTTAGCCGTGGCAGATCAGCCAAGATGGCTTCACGCAAGCGCATGCCGGCGGCGCGCGCCAACAGAACGATCGCAGCGGCTCGTAGCTGATGACGGCTGCAAAGTGCGTCGACGATCTGCTTAACCTGTTCGCGGTCTTGGCCTTGCGGCACCGAGTGTCGAACCCCGGTGCGCTGCATACCCAACGCCTTACTCGGACTTGGCAATTTCACGCACTGATCACCGCGAAGCGCCGCCATGGTCCTGTTAACGCTGGATAACCGGTTTTGTGCGGTGCTGACGGCGAGCTCACCGCACCTAACCACGTCGCGCAGATACGCTGCATAGTCGGTCAACACTTTCCGATCAATCTGTCGCGCATCGTTGATACCCGGTCCCTGTTCGGAGCGGCACCACTTCACGAATGCCAACCACCGGTCACAGTGCGCTTTGACCGTGCCGTAATGGCCACCGCCGAACATGTCTTTCAGCGCCTGCGGCCCTGCGTAGCTCAACTGCCTGCCGTAACCAAAATTACGACCCTCGCGCCTACCCACCAATGCCATCTCGGTCACCTCATCTTCCGCTCTCCAATCCTCGCCCCACGTCATCCCGCCAAGAATGCTGAGTGTTATCAGGGATCAAGGCCCCTGCGACCTGTGGGGATGTCCTCTAACGCGGGACTGGCGGCTCTTTACGACCAAGAGCAAGGGCATCTCATGATCTGGCCTCCTGAGCACCATTACCGGTGGGCGGGTGGAGGCTGCATTGGCTGACGAGACCAGTGCCGCGAGATCCTGAGCCTGGTGCAAGCAGCAATGCGATGACCGGGGCATGCCTGACTGTCAGTCAGGTGCAGTCCGTTCCCTGGTCTGCGGCACCATCATCTGCATGGCTGTGCTGGTGACATCGGCGTTGTCACGCCGATTGTCACGAGGGGAGTTGCCGCAAAGCCAAATGCGATGAGGGCTGCAGCAGTGCTAGGAGCGCCCGTCTCTTTCCAGGAGAAAGAGACGGGCGCAGGTTGGCGCAAGATTCGGCCAAGCGGATAGGTTGCTGCAGGGCAGCGAAGTAGGAGGTGTTGTCTGGCGCACGAGGGCCATGATCTGAAGTAGGCATCCATCACCGGGGAGGTGACCGGGCGAGCTGCCGGATGCGAATCGCCATTTGGGGGGAGAGCCACCGCGAGAGCGGCGTGACCTTCAAGGTTCGGGTCACCTGGGTTGCTGTCATCGACAGCGCTTGCACGGCCAGTTCTACGCCTGTGGATAAACCCGGTCAAGGTTCGAAATTCAGGGCCACTTTGGACTTGAAGAACGATTGTCCACCGGTGGAATTCCGTGGCAAACCCCGGACAACGTGGTTGCTTTTAGCTCTTCAAAGTAAGGTCGATCCAAACAGGGCGGCTTTGCAGCCCTGTTTGGATCGACCCGCGCTTAGAAGCGGATAAGCGAGGCTGCTTGCCCCGAATCTTGAACGTTCGGTTGTTGCTGCTGCACTACTTGCGCCTGACCAGCGCTAGCGAATCGGCACCACGTTCTTGTCTCTGACTTGGCCGTACGCTGAGGCGAGCAGGCTGCCGGTGGCGGCTTTCTGGATGTACTCACTCCACCAGGCCATCATCGGTCGTCGGCGTTCGATGTAGTCGGCTCGGTTGTAGGCGCTGCGCACCTCATCCTTGTCGACATGCGCCAGTGCGACCTCAATGAGTTCCGGGTCCCACCCATGCTCATTCAAGATGGTGCTGGCCATCGAGCGCATGCCGTGACTGACCAACCGATCCTGGAACCCCATGCGTTTCAACGCCATGTTGGCGGTCTGGCTATTGGCGTGGGTGCGCGGATTTCTGTCTGCCGGGAAGACGTATTCACGATGGCCGCTGTGAGTCTTCAGTGACTCCAACAGTGCGACCGCGTGATCACTCAACGGGATGCTGTGTGGACGGCGCTTCTTCATCCGCTCCGGTGGGATAGTCCAGACACGCCTTTCAAAGTCGATGTCTGCCCAGCGAGTAGTTGCCGCCTCGGCGGGGCGCGTCATCGTGTGCAACTGCCATTCGATCAGGCAGCGGGTGGTGCGTTTGATACTGGCGTTCGCGATCTCCAGCATGAGCTCGGGGAGCTCTTCTGGCGGAAGCGCAGCCATGTTCTCTTTCTTGGGCTTCTTGAATACTGCCCTGATGCCGGTGAGCGGGTTGGCGAAGATCAGGCCGGAGTTGACGCCGTAGGTCATGATCTCGTTTAGCCGCTGGCTGAGACGCTTGACCGTTTCCAGGCTGCCTTTCGCTTCGATTGGGCGAAGCAGTCCGATCACCATCGGCGCAGTGATTTTCGCGAGTGGGGTCGTCTTCATATCGGGGAACACGTGCAGCGTGAGCGACCGCCAAATGTCCTCGGCGTAGGCCGGGGTAACCGAGTCTTTTTTGAGCTCGAACCAGGCGGTAGCCACGTTCTCGAAGGTGTGTTCCGTTTCTGCGCGCTTGGCTTCATTCAGAGTGTTGCGCTGTACCTTGGGATCAATGCCCTGTGCGAGCAGCTCGCGCGCGTCGACTGCCATCTTTCGGGCATTCGCCAATGACAGTTCGGGGTAGGTCCCGAAGCCGATGTTGATGCGCTTCTTGGTGACCGGTTCACGGTAGTTGAAATTCCACAGCAACGAACCGTTGCTGCGTACTCGGAGCTGCAAACCGTCACCATCAGTAAGGACGTAGTCCTTGGACGCGGGTTTGACTCCCTTGAGCTGTCGATCGGAGAGGCGGAGGTTTTGAGCAGGCATGAGATTGTCCTCAGGCACTGATTCGGTATTCCAAAGATTAGCACCGGATGGACTGGAATACCGTCTGGAATACCTAAACGGCTGGAACTCAAAAACTCTCCAAAGACCGCAAAAGCGCTGGAAGCCGCGTGTTTGCTGGTTCGCAGGCACAAAAAAAGACGTCCGTGGACGTCTTTGTTTGATCATTTGGTGGAGCCGGGGGGATTTGAACCCCCGTCTTCAGCTAATTACTCTACGAGAGCCCAAGCAAACCACTTCTCGCACAGAGCTAAGCAGGCCAATAGAGTCTCTTCAGGGGGACAATCCTCTTAGTCTCAGCATCCGTAGCATCGTAATGCTCAATCAACGCTCTAACCACATGATCCAGCGTCCACAGCGATAGAGGAATCGAAGCACGATCCGCTTCGTAAAGTGCATCCTTACTGAAGCCACCCGTACTGACGTACAAGCCTCGATCGTCTTTATGCCGGCCACCGAGGAAACTACGAATATCCTGGCTACCCATCTGCCCTTTGCGGTGTTTCACCTCGACAACGATACGAGGGTTCTCAAAGCCAAATCCGTCTGGGGAAGCAACAATGTCTTTCCCTCGGTCTGAACCCGGGGGTGACACCTGAGTTTTGTAGCCCATCGCCCGTAGAATCCCCGCAACCAGATGCTGCATTTCGTCCCAATCAATCTCGCTCAGCCGGTCTTTGATTCGCTCGATTGCTTGAGATTCGATGTCAGCGAGTGGGTCGGCAATGGCTTCATCGGTGACGTCATCTGGCTCTGACTCTGGAACTGGGCCACCTTTTAATGCAGCCAAGATTTCTTCTGCAGCTCGGGCAGGCACTTCGAAAACGGTCAGAGTAGAGCCCAAGCTGTTTTTGGTGGTTACACCCAGTTTCTCGCGTGACAGTTCTAGCGGTTGCCATCGTACTTTTCGAGCCAGCGCCATGCCTTGTTCTGCCCACTCTGGGTGGTGTTCTGCCGCGCCGGTGAATGTGCCGACCAGGTAGAGGCGGTTTGCAGGAGAGTAGGTGATGACCCAATCACCACTCTGGATTTCGTTCACGAAACGCCAAACCTGAGATGCACCTGAGACAATGGTGCCTTGTTTCATCTGAGGTTCGATTGACTGATATAAGGACATCAACTGTTTGCGTCCGACGCCTGGTTTGGCATGTGGCGCTAACTGGACCCATCCGATGGCCGCTACTTCTCTTTCGCGGAAAGCGTCGTACAAGCTTCCCCCTTCGCCGCGAACCATCCACATCCGTGTCATATCATTTGCCTTTTGATTTTGATGCCAGGTCACTGGGGCCGTGCAGGTCAGAAAGTCTATAGCGCGGAGTTTACTCGATCTGGAAAACGCCCCCTACGCAAAACTAAATCGCTTGCGGTGCTTCTCAAGGTAGTGGCGATTGCCCTCACTCAAGGTGGGAATCGATGTGTACTGGTCCAGTCCCAAAATCTTGTGTTCCTCCACTGCCAACTCGTCGCTGATCAGCAGTTGCCCATCCTCACCAAAAGAAATCAACCCACAGTCGAAGAGTCGATCAATGTGGGTGGCCAGCAGCAATCCGTTGTCTGTATCCAGTCGGGCTTTGTTGTCGGCTAAGGCCCAAGCTTGAATGTGCGAGGCGACTAGGAGGTTGGGATTTTTTAGCCCGGTCAACGCGCACTTTTTCTCCCAGCGTTTGAGCAGCCCTGTTCGAAACGCGCCCTGGCCAACTCGAGCCTTTACGAGCGCTTCTCGAGTCGTAACGGAAGGACTTTTTCCAGGCGATCCAGCATCTACGAGCTGGTCTTCGTAGTCAGCAACTACCTCGGCTTGCTCCAACAAATACAGCGCAGCATCGGCAGGCAACTGCGCCATGTAGATCTGATTCACACTGCCTTTGTTGTTGAACAACGATGGTTCTGTGCGGGCATCGAATTGCGCCTGGTAGGTGGGTGCAATGTCGTCGCTGCGCAAGAGGTGCTTGAGGTCGGTGAGGGTGATATCGACTCGGTGCCCTTGGTTGCTCCACTCGTTGAATGAGCGAGTTGGAGGGCGTTCGGCTTGGTAGGCATCGCGCTCGGCTTTGGCAATCGCGCGTAGGTAGTTGTCGTGGTAACAGAAGATCAAGTCTCCGGCTTTAACTTTACCGACGTTGTCCCAGTGGCGACGGGTTTGCACCTTGCCGGATTGTGTACGCGAACTCAGCGGTGCCCAGAGAAAATTGCCGGCCCTGGCCTCCTTGTGCGTTGTACCTAGGTTCACCCAGAAAAATTGCATCTCGCGTCCTTACAGGTCTGGCATATCGCCAGCAACCATACCGCGAGATCCTACGAAAATGAAGGATTGGTCCTACTTGCTGTTACCAAATTGAGCGCAGGAAGGAGGTCCTCTGGCCAAGTCCTGACCTTGTCCACCATGTCTGCATCAGGCACGGAAATCGTTGGCGATCTTCGTGCCTGATGGAGCACTTAGCTAAAGGCGCAATTACAGGTGGAAATCGCCCGCAGCCTCGGGCTGGTAAAGCACTTTCCTGATCCCGATCCGGCGGGTGCGGTCAGAAACTCGCCAGTCGATGGCGTCCCCCTCCTGATAGCCCAGGATGGCGGCGCCGATGTCGGAGCACACGGAATACTTTCCGGCGCTGCTGTCCGCGTCTTCAGGGTAGACCAGGGCCACTTCGATCTCTTCGTCGTCCAGCTACAGCAAGGCCCTGGAGTTCATCGTGACGACATTGCGCGCCACCTGCTGCGGCGTGACGACGATGGCTCGCTCAAGCTCATGTTCGAGTTCAACAACGGCCGGGCCTTGCTCGAGCGCGATCAGGCTCTCGAGCCTGGCCTTGTCGATTTCGGTGATGTAGATCTCAGTGGAGTCGGCAACGGCACCTTCGCGCAAGAACTGCAGATAGCGCGCCGCCGTCATGGAAAATGACTTCAATGTCGGTGTTTCGCTTTCAAGCAGAAAACCGCTGCGCACAAAGGCTTTCAGCGAGCGGGTGTTGTCGGAGTGGATCTTGGCGATGAGCTTCTCGGCGCGCATGTCGAGGAAGGCCAGTTTCATGCCTTCGCGGATTGTGCGCGCACCAAGGTTTCGGCCCCATTTGTCGCTGTCTCCAATGACCAGGACGATCTCGCAATTGGAGCCGGTCTTGATCAGGCGGACAAAGCCCACCGGGGCATCATGCCGGTCGTAGGCCATGAAGAATCGGCCGCCCCGGTTGAATAGATGGGTCAGGATCGGCAATTGAGTTCGATCGATAACTTGCTCGATGGAGCGGGAGACATGACGCGAATCGCTCAAGTAGCAGGTAACGCGCTCATCTTCCAACCAATCCATGAGCGTCAGTGCGTGTGCCCGAGTAATTTCCGGGCACAGCGAAATGAAAGGCTTGTTCATCTTCACCACAGTTATTTGGAAAGAATGAAAGCCCTTCATGGCTATGGCCATGACGGTTCTTTCGGCAACCGGCCATTTTATGGCAAAACGCTAGTAGATGGCGAACGGCCTCAGCACTCTGGCAGGCTTTTGCCGTTCTTTTCGATGACCTTGCTGATGAACATCCGCCCCATCAAATTCTTCAGAATTTCCTGATTCCCTGTAGTCCATTTCCCAATCATACTTCCGCGGCTTTCCAGCCATTGCGGTGCTTCCAATCGAGCTCTAGTCTCCCCCAGTCGTTGCCAATTCAACGACCGGTTTTGACAGACCGAATTCAAAGTGAATCCGCATGTGCACGCGTTATGGCGGCTGTACGTGGGGCACCTTCGTGTGCGCCGGGTTTTCCTTTGCTTTGCCGGTCTGTCAACCCGCGTATAGCTGCCACCTTTTGTTTGACAGCAGGCGTGTGGCGGCTCCCTAAAGCAAAGGAGTTCGCTATGTTAAAAATCGTTCCCGACCCACCCCTCAACCCCAACCATTCCCTCGAAGAGCTCCTGGTCCAGACCTCCGAATACCTGGTCCGCGCCCTGACCATCGCCCAACAAACCGTTCTGCTCCACCCCAAAGCTCCCGACCAGGTCCTCACCTTGGCGACCATGCATGAAATCGAGCACGCCCGTGTTCTGGTCGAAATGGCCTTGAGCAAGTCAGTCACGCCACTGAGTTGCCAATAAGCAGACGCCCGCGTTGCTGACGAAACCGCTCAGCAACGCGGGCTAGCGATTTCAGCAGGAGGACCTATCAATGGATGAGGATTTGAATGCAGCCAGTGCCTTTGAGACAGCCGGCATCGCCGCCTTCGGTGAAGGCGAAAGTGGGCATTCCACACAAAGGCTGTTCCGCGTCGAGCCCGGCCACAGTGCGGCGTTCGCTCTGGAGCAATCGGCGGTGCTGATGGGCTGCGTGCATCGGCTGACCTTGCAAGCAGGGATTGAGCATGACGCGGCGTTGGTCTGGGCGGCGCATTACCTCAGCGGCATGGCCAAGGCGCTGGTGGAGGATGTGGCGCATGGAGTGCGCAGTTAAGGCGTTTTGTGCTGGACGCTAGGAAAGCGCCCCACGCAGGCGAAGGCCGGCGTGGGGCGTTGTTGCTTACTTGATGTCGACTTCGTTGAATTTCACCACGCTTTCTTCACCACGGCCTACGCGCACTTTGAGTTTGAGTGCCGGCGCCTGTTGCAGGTCGCCGCGGCCTTGTTCGAAGGCCAGGGTCACGCGGGTGGGTACGCCACGTACCAGGGGGAAGGCGTCGCGGTAGGTGAACTTGGATGAGCCAACCTGCATCTTGTCGATGCTCAGGGCGCCACCGCTTTCTTCGAACAGGGTGGTTTGCGATTCGAAGCGGAACTCGCTGTCCAGCCGGGTGTTGGTCAGCTCGAAGGCGCAGTTGGGCTGGCGACCGATTTTTTCGCAGCCCAGCAGTTCGATGCGCACGCCATCGATCACTTCCAGGCGTTTGCCCAGCAGGTTGGCACCACCGTTTTCGATGAACTTCTGTTGGTCACGGGCAAAGTCGAAGCTGGGCTTGGCGTATTCCCCGCCCAGGGCGAAGAAGATCACTGCCAGGCCTGCAGCCAGGATCACCAGCATCGCGCCTTTGAGCATCTGCGGCAGGCGGTTGGCGCACCAGCCGAGAAAAATCACGCACAAGAATACGAAGGCGCTCATGAACAGGATGAGGTTCTTCCAGTTCAAAAAGCTCAGGCCGAACACGGTCGGGTCGGGGAACACGTAGGTGATCAGGCCCCACATGGTGGCCAGCAAGGCGCTGATGCCACCCATGATGCGGGTAATCAGGCCAGAGATCTTCTTGGGTGGGAGGGCAGCTTCCATTCTTGAACCTTAGGTGCGGTAGTCGACAGGTGGGTAAGCCCGGTCGAGGGTGTGCAGGCATGGGCGCCGGGTGCAGCGTGGGCTCGGCGGCCATGCGTCGCGGTCATCCCTGAGCAGCGAGCGAAGGGGGAGTGTGAGTGAATCAGTGGGTGATGGCAATGTGCTTTGGTTGTAGCCTCCATCGCGGGGTAAGCCCGCTCCCACAAAGGCCTGCGAGAGGTTAGTCCTGTGCCTCGTCTTCAAGCAGGCGCAGCAACAGCGGCTCGATATCCAGGGTGCCTTTGTCGGTAGCGTTCAGCAACGCCAGGTTCAACACCCAGTGCTTTTTCCCATGGCTCACTAGCTGAATTACCCCAAGGTCCTCAAGGATGGCAGCCAGGCGGCTTGACTCCGGCACCCGCTGTTGCCGGTTGATTGCATGGTAGTAAGCGGTACCGATGCCTTCTTCGCTGGTGCCGGCCGGCACACCGTCGGCACTGTTGGCCAGGGGGAACTTCCCGCGGCCGAACTGCCGCCACAGGTAGTTGAGGGTATCGTTGACCACCTGCAGCGGGTAGCGGGTGATGCTCGTGCCGCGGGCTTCGAAGCCCTGGTTGGTCACGCGGTAGTGAAAAGGCTTGCGATGGGTCGGCGTCCAGCATTGGACCCAGCCGACGGTTGGCGCTGTCATCGCGCTTTGGCTGGTGACCTTTGGCATAGCGGCGGTCGCAGTGCCGCCGCCCAGGTCATAGCCGATCATGAACAACGCCGCTTCCAGACGCCGCAACGGGCTGCTGCCCGAACCGTCGTCCTTGTTGAAGCCGCTGTGCTTTGCATTGTCATGGGCGAGTACCGCCGCCAGTATCTGGCTGGCCCGGATGTTCCACTGCGCGTGCAGCGTACCGCCCTGCAACGGCGGGAACTGCAAGTTGCCCTGGGACGGATCGCGCTGCTTGGATATGCCCTTGTTCGGCCTTGCCGAAGCCCAGGGGAATACCGAGAGCTTCAAGGAGGATATCAAGCGGATTATCACTACACCGTTCAAGTTCCAGGAAAAACTGACCGGCGATCGAGCGGACAAGTTCTTCGGCGGTGATGGAACTTCGCACCTGCTCTGCCTGGTCGAACTGAGCTCAAACGTAGCGTTGCGGGTGATTGACCCGGTGGAAACAACGGCTGGGTAATACGTCTACAAGAGCCTCAATGGTTTCTTCCTACAAGGCATTGTTTTTATTCTTGTTTTGAATGTGTAGGACGACATACCCGGCAAAAATACGCTTCTGAAACGTTGATTTTTAGCTGCTAAAACTAGGCCGCTCAAGCGCCTGCGACCTTCGGGTTTGCGGGCGCTTTCACGTTTCAGGAGACCCCATGAACGACTCAAGGATGAGCGGGCTTGGCGCGAGCCCGTCGCAGTACTTTGCGCGCCAGCGGATTGAAAGCCTGGTCAATGTGCCGAGGTTGTTTGCAGCGATTGATGCCGACCCCGGGATTGTCGGGGCAGGGGTGGTGTACATCGATGCGGACTACAACGTGGTGACGTTGCGGGAGTTTCGGCCGATTTGTAGTGTGTTGCCCAAGCGGGTGGTGTTGCGGGAGGTGAAGCGACACTTGGCACCAATGCAATACGTGGATCAATTGGTGCATCACCCCAGAGAGTCACAGGTTGTAACGGAAGCGTTGAAAGCTTCCGCGACATGCGCTGGGGCGGTAATAGCGTTACGGGCTGTACTTGATGGTCCGGCAGTGAAGTTGTTTTCGCCCCCTATTGCATTGGCGATCAAGATCGTCGGGACGGTGGTCGCGGGCGCTGGGTTAATACTGTGTGGCATTGGTTCAGTCAGTACTGCTCTAGAGATTCATGATCCTGAGCTCAATGACAAGATGATGGAGCAGGAGTGGTATCGAACGATAGTCCCTCTGCTCGATTCGATTTCTTTGTTGGGGGCTGCCGTCTCAACGCATGTGATCTTGCGATACCTTCAAATGCGAAAGGCTGCCACAGGGAACAGCTGGTTTGATCTTAGTAGGCCGCTGAGTCGTCAACAACGCAAAGCGTTGACCAAGGAAATTCTATCGATTCGCCATCCGTCATTGACTGCTAATCAGTTGAAGCTGAAAAAGCACTTGGAATCGCTTCCGAAGCGTTACTCCAATACAGAGCTAAATAACACCACCCTTTCGATGATCAGAGACGCAGTTGGAGTGGCCTTGGCAGTACCGGGGAGCGCGATTTTGTACAGCATAGTCGTTGCATTGTATGAGGAATTTGAATCGTGACTTATCCCGTGAGGAACAAGAAATTTCTGAATCGGTACTTTCCCGTGTACGCCGCAGCATTGATGCTGAGCTGCTTTTCCTTCGCACTGGCGATAGCACTCGCGAGCCTGCTTCATTTCAAGACCCATCCCGACCTACCCAAGTACATCATTTCTTCAATCGTGGTCTGCTCTTTGCTGCTGAGCGTGGGCAACATGCTTCAGCTTCGAGGGCGGCGCTCCGGCATGTGGCTTGTCGTCATGGTGCTTGGCGCGTGCATGCTGCTAACCCTTTCCACATATGGCCCCCGCACGCCCATGCCACTTTTTACATTGGCGCTGTTAGCACCCTTGCTGGCTCTGCTTTTGTTCAACAGTGAACGACACCGCGAGATGCGGCGGCGGTTGATGAGGTTGCGGCAGAGGGAAAACCGATGAAGGGACGGGGCCACTTAGCAAGTCCGGCAAGGAGAGCGAGCTAGTGCTAGATCTAACGCAATTGCCGGCTTTTATACGTCGCTACTACCTCACGCTGTGGACCGGATTTTTCCTCGCAGTTATATCCCTCACCTGCGCATCCATTCGCGCAGGTGAGACCATCTTCGCAGGCAACCCCGCCGAGCCCGGATACATCGTCGCTTTTATCATGCTGGGCTCATTCACCCTCGGCATCGGCCAATTCGTCGTAATCCGCGGCTATTCAGCCGGGAACCGGGCAGTGGTTGGGCTGTTGCTCATTTGCCTGATTGCCGGCGTGCTGACCTATCCCTTTTCTCACGATGCACTCCTGGCAGTGGTTTCAGTGATCGCCCCCTTGTTGTCGTTGCTGGCGTATAACAGCCGCCGTTATCGGGAGATGAGCAAAACCCTGTCGGATATCCGGCGCAATCACTTCAAGCCTGTGTCTGGCAAACGATAAAATCGAACCCCACCAACAAAGGTTCACGGATGAATCACCAAGAACAAATCAACGCCTGTCTACGCCGCAATTTCCCGCTCCTGACCTTGAGCTGGTTGCTGGCAGTTGCCTCCCTCATGAGCCTGATGCTGGTGATTAACGGCACACACTCACCGAGCGCCATGAGTTCATCCGACATCCTGCGCAACGTGAAAAACGGCGTGGTTATCCCGACCATGCTGCACCTCTTGCTGGTGTGGGGGAGCACCCGGTTGATCTGGTGGCTGGCGGCACTGCTGGTGTGTTGCTTGCTGATCACTTTGGGGTTGTATACCCAGCGTCCACCTGGGCTGATTTATTACCTGGCGCTTTTCTGTCCCCTGGCTGGCCTGCTGGTGCTCAACAGCCAGGGTTATCGACGGATATATGCAAGGCTCGTCGAGATCAGCAAGGCGCCCCGCGCCAAGCGCTTGCCGGGTGAACCTGTGGACGTGCTGCGGTATCCGGGGATGGCGGCGTTTTCAAGGCGTTACATGGGCCGCTTCTGCGCTGCTTTTTTCTTGACCATGGCCTCCATTGCGCTGGCAACTGTGCAGGTGGAGTACGCCTATTTTGCCCAGCATCTCGAGAACATGGGGGATGTGGTGATTGTGATTTTGGTCGGGGCGGCTGTGTGTGGCGTAGGCGCCGGTCTGATCGCCAACGGTTTTGCCTGGGGAGTGTGGTGTCTCGTCGCGGTTGCGGTGACGAGTCTGCTCATGGCCATCGCAAGTGTTGCAGCCGGAATCCATCCGTTGTTTACAGCTTCGTCAATTGCGCTGCCGTTGGTGGCGCTGGTTTTGCTGAACAGTCATCACCATCGGCAGTTTTGTAAGCGCTTTGCGGTGGTTCGTCGGTTGCGGTTGCGTAAGGCTGGCAGGTGATCAGGGCGGTGTGCGATTTGTGGCCTAGCGCATCTGGAACAGTTCCTGATGGAAGTCTTTCGGCTTCAGCCCATGGGCCACCAGGTCTTCGCGCAGGGCCTGGCCAAAGTCCGCAGGCCCGCAGTACCAGAAACTCGCCTGCTGCCAGTCGGCAACTTCCTGGCGCAGGCGTTCGCCACTGAGCCGGCCATCCTGGCCCGACACCAGCACATGCAAACGCACGCCCGCAGCCGTTGCGTCGGCGCGCAAGTTGTCGATGGCGTCGGCTGCATACACGCCGCACGGATGGAACAGGTCGATACTGTGTTGCCGGTCCGGCTCCAGCGCCAGTTGCTTCAGCCGGGCCACGAAGGGCGTAATGCCAATGCCGGCACCGATCCAGACCTGCCGCGGCTTTTGGTCTTCGAAGGTGAAGCAGCCGTACGGGCCTTCCACCGTCACCCGGTCGCCTTCTTTCAGGCGCGTTGGCAGCCGGCGGGTGTGATCGCCCAGGCCTTTGGTGATAAAGCGCAGTTGCGCCGCTTGCGGGTCCCAGGCCGAGGCGATGGTGTAAGGGTGCGGCCCTTCCGACTCGGATGAGGTCACAAAAGCGAACTGGCCGGCCTGGTGCCCGGGCCAGCCCGCTTGCAAGGCGATATGAGTTTCCAGCAGGTTCGCCTCTGGGTAGTGGATCAGGGTCTGGATGTGGCCCTGGACCTTGCGCTGCTTGCCGATGCGCTTGAACAACGCCTGCAATGCCGCCAGCGTGCCGCCGATCAGCAGCAGGGCGGTGACGATGCCGATGGGTTGCAGCCAGTAGTCGAACTTGAGCAGCACCACGGTGTGGAGCACCAGCACCAGATAGAGCGCCGCCAGCACAGTGTGGGTCTTGGCAAACCAGTGGTACGGGAAGCGCTTGATCAGGGCCAGGATGATCAGCACGCCGATGGCGTAGAACGCCCATTCCCCCAGGGTTTCGGCCAGGCCGCGCTGGCTGCGCAGCACCTGCTCGATCGCGCCCAGTTCCGGCGCCGCACCGCCGCCCTTGGCCGGCTTGACCAGCCAGCCCCAGCCGACCGCCCACTTGGTGCCCTTGGCCCAGACCCAGTGCACGCTGGCGAACAGCAGGGCGCTGATGCCGAGCCACTTGTGCAGCCGGTACATCTTGTCGAGCCCGCCCAGCAGCGGCTCCGGGCGGCGCGGGCGCACGGCCAGCATCATCGCCACGCTCATGGCGGCGATGGCGATGACGCCGGTGTATTGCACCAGTACCGAACGTAGCGAGAAATAAGTCAGTGGGGTGGGCACAAAGGTATCTGCCAGTGCCCATAGCAGGGTTAACCCGATGAACAACGTCCACAACACTATCTTGATGCGCTTCAACTCTACTCTCCACCGAAAAGGGTGGAGACATTGTCGACATTAAGTGGGCAATTGCGGACATCTCTTAACTGGTTAACTAGTTAAATATTGATATGGATCAATCGCTTAGCGAATAAAGTTGAATATTTCGCTGGACTTTGCTGTGAACGTTACTCATTACGCCTTTAGGGATACGCCGATCAAGTCAGCACAGGCCATCTGACCTGTGCTGCATGACCCCGACACCGCCAAAAAGCGATCATTGGCAAGGTTCGACCCATTTCCGAGAGAACGTCATTTCAACGACTGCACGCCCATATATACCGCCAAGGAGATGAACGTCACGCCGACCACCACGTTAAACGTATAACTGTAACGTACCAATATGTCCTTCAGGTACTTCATGAAATACGCATAAACGAGATGAACCAGCAAGGTGATCAGCAACAGTAGCGCCAACAGCAACAGCATTTGCGAGAGCGCACTTTTTGT
Source organism: Pseudomonas sp. ZL2 (assembly GCF_054788455.1). Classification (NCBI taxonomy): domain Bacteria; kingdom Pseudomonadati; phylum Pseudomonadota; class Gammaproteobacteria; order Pseudomonadales; family Pseudomonadaceae; genus Pseudomonas; species Pseudomonas sp. ZL2. The sequence goes on from NZ_JBGOGX010000002.1 coordinate 460,679, forward strand.
CGGATCGATGAACACCGGGAAGAACGACGTGAAGAACAACAGCGTTTTCGGGCTGGCAAAGGTTACAACCGCTCCGTGCCTGAAATTTCGCCAGTTACCACTGTCGTCATGCTGGGCAATGATTTCAACACCCTGCCGGGCATAGCGGATGGAGGAAACGCCCAGATAAGCAATGTACAAGGCCCCCACCAGTTGCAGGGTAACGAACAACAGCGGAGACGAAATCAACACAGCGGCAACACCGGAAAGCGCCAGTCCCGCCATGGCCAGCATGCCAACCTGAATACCGAGGATGACCGGAAGGGTTCTACGCCACCCGAGGAAGGCGCTGTAGGTAATCACGCTGATTGTCCCAGGGCCTGGGGTGGCTGCCGCCACTGCACAGGTCAGGAAGTAGGTCAGAAGTGTTGACGCAAGCATCATTCGTAACCTGGCAGCGCAGAGCTGGTCATCATCGTCATCGGCCAATCCAGGCTCAAGCCGTCATCGGTATCCCGCACGCCAAGATAGTGCTTGGCCGCAGCGACCGAGTCAGCCTCGGAGAAGGAAGCTTTATTGGCCAACAGCAGCCCCAGAAAACGCCCCAGGTGCTGTTCGTTTTCAAAGCTCCACTTCAAGTCGATGTCATGAAACTCGGGTTCACGCCAGCCGGTATTTGCACACAGGCTGGTCGCGAAGTCTTTGCTCAGGTAAGAGACTTCATGGCCCGTCACGCAAGACCTCGCGACGAACCCATCTCTTCCGCGCCCTGCGCCAGAATGATCATGTTGGCCGATTGTTGTTCCAGCACAGATTGAAGTTGCTCAATGGAGGGGTCTGTTACATACAACAGCCCTTGCTCGCCAATCCCACGCGAGATGGGGAAGCTAAAGAATCCAGAGCCTGCTCCCACCTCCAGAATATTGTCACCAGGTTCCGGATCGAGATACGCATACATGGCATCCAGATCCTCATCCCACACACGCCCTATCGACCCAACGGCCGCTCTATAATTATCGGAGCGTGACTTTGCAAACTCGTACCTTGCACCATCTGACTCAATGTACATAAGTGTTCCTTCACTTGTATTGAGCAACATCGGGGATATATCGCCGGCTTACCCTGGTAAATGCCTCCATTTCTAGCGCTTGACAGAAACACGCGCTAGGCTATTGGGGGCGCTAGAGAAAACGGAAATAAACGTCCTGAATTCATAGAATAAGTGCAACGCAGCGTTTTGCAAGGTCATTTCCGCGATCCTGAATCGGCAGGAAGCGCTGTACGAAATCACCTTGATGCACCAGTTTGTCCAACTGACGCTCAGCGCCCGAAAGCGAGTTGGCCTGAATCAGCAAACCGCTCACTGCCGTTTGCTGAGCAACTGCTTCGGCGTTTCCTTAGCGGATCGCCACCGGGTTGATATTCACCTGGGTCGAGCCTTTGTATAGCGGCTGGCCCAACACAAACAGAAACTCCCAGGCCTTGTCGCGCACCAGCGCGCGGGTGTCGATCAGTTCGAGGTTGTAGATGCCGCGTTTGGCCAGCATGAACTGGTTGACCGGGAACTCTTCGCCCGACGGGTTCGGGTACACCTCCGAAGCCCAGGTATCACCGCCAAAGGCGACGATGCCCTGGTCGGCCAGCCACTGCGCGGCGGGCATGTCGATGCCGGGTTCGGTGGCGAGGAACTGCTGGTGGTCCTTGCCGATCAGCTCCAGCCAGCCGGTGTTGAACAGCACCACATCGCCCTTGCGCAGGGTGATGTTCTGTTGCTTCAGCACCGCTTTGACGTCTTCCACGGTGAATACCGTGCCGCCCGGGACGATGGCTTTGCCGTAGTGGGCGGTCATGTCCAGCACCACGCCGCGGGTGACCATGGGCGGGACTTTTTCGATGCCGAGTTTAGTGACGCCTTCGACGGTGACGAAGTCGGCGGACTTGTGGCCGTTGTAGTAGACGTTGTCGATACCGATATGGCCGATGCCGTTGAGCTGGGTGCCGACGCCGGTCCAGCCGTTGACCAGTTCGTCGTTGAAGGTGAATTTGTTTTTGCCCAGGGTCTGCCCGGCTTGTTCACCCGGCTGGATGTTGTAGAGGTGGAAGCTACGGTGGCGGAAGGCCGGGAGGTCTTTGCTCACCGGTACGCCAAGGGCGTAAGTCTTGCCGGTGGTGACCAGGCCGATGGCGTTTTTGACCACTTCAGGGGTGAGCAGGTTGGCGGCGCCGATTTCGTCGTTGGCGCCGTAGGCGGAAGGGTACCAGTCGGCGGCCAGGGTGGTTTGGCTGGTGATGGCCAGAGCGGTGGCGAGGAGCAGGGGCTTGAGAGGCTTCATGAGTCGGTCCTGTGCAATTGAGGGGGCCGATTCTGTGCAAGGTGGGGCCGGGGAAACAGCCGGGTTGGGGACAATCAGTTTTGCGCTGGGGGCACGGATGGGTGAGTTTTGCTGTGCTATGGCAAGGCTGATAGCATTAGGCCATATTCTAGGGAGGGAATGCTGTGGCGCGTTGTTTTTCCGGGCGGGTAGGGTTGGCCCTGGTACTGGTGTTGGCGGCGTCCACGGCGTTGGCGGCCAACAAGCCTTGCTCCGGGCGCAAGGGTGGGATTGCCGGGTGTGATGGCGATCTGTTTTTGTGTAATGACGGGTCGATCAGTGCGTCGAAACGTAGTTGCACGGCGTACATGGGCGGCAGTGCTGCACGGCCTGCGCTGCAGCCGTTGCGTGGGGCGAGTGAGGGCTGTGGTTGTGGGACGGGGTCGTTTTGTACCGGGCCGCGGGGTGGGGTGTATTGCCTGACGCCCAGTGGCAAGAAGAGTTATCGGCGGCGGTGAGAGGGTGCATTGGCTGCAGGCCTCATCGCTGGCAAGCCAGCTCCCACAGTGGATTTGTGCATGCCGTCGACCTGTGGGAGCTGGACTTGCCAGCGATCGAGCGCGCAGCGGTCGCAATCCTAGCCTCATCGCGGGTCAAGTCGAGTCGTCGCACCGCCGCTCCCACAGGAGAGCGCTACACCCGGAACATCTGCATCAACCCCTGTTGATGATTGGCCAGCCGGTTCAGCGCCTGGCTGATCTGCGCCGACTCCTCCGCTTGCCCCGACAGCGACTCGGTCACATCCCGAATCCCCGCTACGTTGCGGTTCACTTCTTCCGCCACGGCGCTTTGCTCCTCGGCCGCCGAGGCGATCTGCAGGTTCATGTCGGTGATCACCGTCACCGCTTCGCCAATACGCTGCAAGGCCGGTAGCGCCTGTTCGGCCTGGGCCACGCTGTCCTGGGCCTGGCGGTGGCTGCTGTGCATGGCCTCGACCACTTCGCGGGTACCTTGTTGCAGGCCTTCGATCACCACGCGGATTTCGTCTACCGAGTCCTGGGTGCGTTTGGCCAGGTTGCGCACTTCATCGGCCACCACGGCAAAGCCGCGCCCGGCTTCACCGGCACGCGCTGCTTCAATGGCGGCGTTGAGGGCCAGCAGGTTGGTCTGCTCGGCGATGGCGCGGATCACTTCCAGCACCGAGCCGATCTGCTCGCTGCGGCTGGCCAGGTGCTGGACTTCTTCCATGCCGGCGGTCATTTCATTGGCCAGGCGTTCGATGGCCTGGGTGGTGTTGCGGATCATGCTCAAGCCTTCGCGGCTGGCCAGGTCCGCGCCACGCGCCGCTTCCGCCGCTTGTGCGGCGTTGCGGGCGACGTCCTGGGCGGTGGCGCTCATTTCCTGGGAGGCGGTGGCCACCTGGTCGACTTCGCGGTATTGCTGCTGCATGCCGGCGCTGGTCTGGCTGGCAGTTGCCGCCGATTGGTCGGCGGTGCTGCGCGCGTCGTGCACCGAGGCTTTGACGTCGGCAATCACCGGTTGCAGCTTGTCGAGGAAGCGGTTGAACCAGTTGGTCAGCTCGCCGAGTTCGTCCTTGTTGGCGTAGTCCAGGCGCCGGGTCAGGTCGCCTTCGCCGCTGGCGATGTCCTTGAGCATCGCCGCCACACCCAAGATCGGTCGAGTGACGCCACGGGCGGTCAGCCAGATCACCACCAGGCCCAGCACCGCGGCAGCCAGGGCCATCAGCAGGCTGCTGAGGTTGGCGCTGCTGTTGTGCGCGTCCAGGCGCGCGTTGAGTTCAATCGCCGGAGCCTGCAGCACTTGTTCCGGCACTTCCAGCAACACGCTCCACGGCTGCGCGCCGGGCACCGGGGCGAACGACTGGCTGACCTGCAGCAAGCTGTTATCGCTGAACTCCGCTGCCTTGCCGGCACGCATCTGCGCGGCCAGGGCGCTGGCGTGCTGGCCGAACACCTCTTCGAATTTCTTGCTCAGTTGCGCGGCATCGCGGCTATGCCCGGCCAGCAAGCCGGCGGGGCTGACGATGCTGACCTGGCCGTTACCGTCGAACAGCTCCTTGCGCCCGTCCAGGCTCAGTTGCTGCAGGTTGTCGAGGCTGATGTCCAGGCCCATCACGCCGACGATCTTGCCGTCCTGTTTGAGCGGGAAGGCGACGCTGGTCATCAGCGGCGTGCGGTCGCCGACGCTGTCGAAGTACGGATCGACTACGCAGGCCTCGCCGGTTTCCAGCGGGCAGGTGAGCCAGCGGTTGTAGGCCGAGCCGTTGGCCGACAGGCTGGTGTCGGCGAGCATCGATTCGGGCATGGCTTCGGATTCCAGCTCGCCGGGCTTGGGCTGCGACCAGTACAGCGAGAAACGCCCGTTTTCGTTGCTGCCCACGGCGGCCTGGTCGACGAAGGCGGCGTCCTTGCTGTCCAGGGCGTTGGGCAGGAACACCAGGTACAGGCCGAGCAGGTCGGGGTTTTTGCCCAGGGCCTTGCGCGCCTGTTCGGTCAGGTCCTGGCGCAGGTTGTCGTTGCCTTGGGCCTTCAAGAACATCACCAATTGCGCGACGCCATCGCCATACAAATACGCGTCACGAAAGTAGCGCTGGATGTTCGCCGCCTGCAGCTGGGCCGAGGTGTGCAGGCGCAGCCGTGCGTTGTGGTCGAGCATCTGCGTGTTGGCGCTGTTGACCAGGGCGGCGCTGCGGCTCGACTGCATCAGCGTGGCCGCCATCAGCACCACCACGATGGCCAGCAGGCACAGGCCGGCGAGCAAGGTGATCTTCCATTGAATGAGCAGGCGGCGCAGCAGCATGGGGGTGTCCTTGTTTTGTCTGTGAAAATAAGAAGAGTGACAGAGGCGTGTCAATTAAATTTTCACGAAGTGTTTCAGGCTTATGTCGAGCTTTTACGGGGTTTCTGATCTGGGTGGCTCTAGTTTGCCGGTTTCAGCGAAATTAGCCTGTTTATAAAAACAGACGGCCTTAAGGCAATTTTTGTAGATCGCCGATTTACATCGACAATATCCGCTGCACCTATTGCCGCCGCCCATGCTTGACCAGCAACTTCTCCAGCTTCTCCCACAACGCAGGCTCGGTGCTGAACGCCACGTTGAAACGCATCCACCCGGTCGCCTGTGAATCGACCATGAACAACTGCCCGGGGCCGAGCATGATGCCTTGCGCCAGGGCGTCATCGACCAGCGCCGCGCTGTCGGCGATGGCCGGGTGGCGGGTCCACAGGTACATGCCTTCGTCGCCTTCGATAAAGCGCTCGAAACCCAGCCGCGTGAGCTGTTCGCTGACCTGCTGCTGAGCCTCGGCCAGGCGCTGGCGCAGGCGTTTGAGGTGCTTGCGCCAGCGGCCGTCGGTGATGGCGGCGTACACCACCCGTTCCATCACCTGCGAGGTGGTCAGGCCCGAGCGCATTTTCAGTTGCAGCAGTTGCTGCATCAGTTCGGGATTGGCCAGCATGAAGCCGACCCGCACGTTCGGCGAGATGCTTTTCGAGTAGCTGCCGACGTACACCACCTGCTGCAAATGATCGAGGCTGGTCAGGCACGGCAGCGGTTCGCTGATCATGTCGGCGTAGAGGTTGTTCTCCACCAGGCGAAAACCGTGGCGCGCCGCCAGTTGCAGCAGACGGTGCAATTGCGCCAGCGGCGTGCGCGAGGCGGTCGGGCTGTGCAGGTGCGGCTGGGTGAAGAACACCGTCGGGCGATGGTGTTCGAGCAGCCGTTCGAGGTGGTCGAGGTCGTAGCCATTCGGGGTGCGCGGGACGCCCAAAAGGGTCGCGCCCTGAAAGCGCAGGATGCTCATCAGGTTGGGGTAGCCGGGGTCGTCCACCAGCACCACGTCACCGGGGCGCACCAGGGTACGCACGGCCAGGTCCAGGGCCTGGCTGGCGCCGTGGGTGAGCATCAGCTGGTTGGGGTTGGCGACGATGCGCAGGTCCTGCTGCAAGTTTTGCGCGGTGAGGGTGCGCAGCTCCAGCAGGCCCATGGGGTCGCCGTAGCCGCTCAGTTCCAGCACGCTGCTGGCGACCTGGCGCATGCCCCGGCGCAGGCCGTCTTCGAACATCCAGTCGTTGGGCAGCCAGCCGCAACCGGGCTTGAACTCGAGCTGGCGGCTTTCGAAGATCTGCTGCAGGTACCACTCGGAGTTGAATTCCGGCTTGCCTGGCGCAGGTTCGCTGGCCTGGCTTTCGATCAGCTCGACCGCCGAGCGGTTGACGAAGAACCCCGCATTGCCGCGGCTGACCAGCAACCCCTGGGCGACCAGGCGGTCGTAGGCCTCGACCACGGTGAAGGTGCTGACCGAATAGGTGGCGGCGAAGGCGCGGATCGAGGGGACCTTGGCACCGGGTTTGAGGGTCTGGTTCTCGATCAACTCACGCAGCCCGTTGATGATCTGGTTGACCAGCGGGGGCGATGCGTCGGGTCGTAATTCAAGCATGGGGAAGCTGTGCCTTCAGGTGTGCGTAACGCCGGGCGCCTGCAGGAAATCGCGGTGTACTGCATCGGCGGCCTGTACAGTGCAGTGGATTTTTCATCGCGCTGTGCATGGCTCTATTTGTCGGACATTTTTACATTAGGGGTCTGTTATCGCTAGCTAAAGCACGTTGAAGCAGTATGAATAATCACAATGACACTGATGCTTTTACCCTTGGGCGCCGCCCAACCGCTCCTTGCGCACAGATGGCACTGACCCGCCATCGCGCCATTGCACCGTTCAATCCGACCAGAGGCACTCCGCTGGCCCCGTGAGCAGCGTCGCCGACCCATGACCTGGGCCGGGCGATTTCGGCTGCCCGCACGTTTACCGATTCGAATGGGTGAGACCGCTGTAGCAGGCGGTCTCTCGAGTTTCCTTGCATAAAAAGAACACGAGGTAGCTACTGATGGACGCAACATCCACATCCACTTCCACAGCGAAGGTGGAGCACGAGAGCAAGCTCAGCGCTTCGCTCAAGTCTCGTCACCTGACCATGATGTCGATCGCCGGGGTTATCGGCGGCGCATTGTTCGTCGGCTCCGGCAGTGTGATTCACAGCGCCGGCCCCGCGGCCATTCTGGCCTACCTGGCCGGCGGCATCCTGGTGGTGCTGATCATGCGCATGCTCGGTGAAATGGCGACTTCGTCGCCCGATACCGGCTCGTTCTCCACCTATGCCGAGCGCGCCATTGGCCGCTGGGCGGGTTTCACCATCGGCTGGTTGTACTGGTGGTTCTGGGTCATCCTGATGGCCTGGGAAGCCTATGTCGCCGGCAAGATCCTGCACGGCTGGTTCCCCTCGATCAGCGTCAACGTCTTCGTCCTGGCCACCACCCTGGTGCTGATCAGCGTCAACTTCTTCAACGTCAAGCACTACGGCGAGTTCGAGTTCTGGTTCGCCTTGATAAAGGTGGTGGCGATCATCTGTTTCCTGGTGGTCTGCGGGTTGGCGGTGGTCAACCTGTGGCCCACCGGTGAAGTCCACGGCCTGAGCAACCTCACCGCGCAAGGCTTCATGCCCAACGGCATGGAGGCGGTGGTGGTGGCCATGCTCGGGGTGATGTTCGCCTTCCTCGGTGCGGAAATCGTCACCATCGCTGCCGCCGAGTCGAAGAACCCCTCGGAGCAGATCGTCAAGGCGACCAACTCGGTGGTCTGGCGGGTGTGCCTGTTCTATGTCGGTTCGATCTTCCTGATCGTTGCCCTGGTGCCGTGGAACGACCCGCTGATGGGCACCTCGGGCTATGGCTCGTACCGTCGGACTCTGGAGCTGCTGGGCATTCCCGGTGCCGAGTTGGTGATGAACTTTGTGGTCTTGACCTCGGTGAGCAGCTGCCTGATCTCGGCGCACTACACCGCCTCGCGCATGCTGTTCTCGCTGTCGACCCGTGGTGATGCGCCGTCGTTCTTCAAGATCACCCGTGCCGGTACCGGCGTGCCGGTGTTCTCGATCATCGGCTCGTGCTCGGTGGCGGTGTTCGTGGCCCTGATCAACTTCAGCGAAACCCTGCGCCCGAAAGACGTGCTCGATGTGCTGATGAACACCACCGGCATGATCGCCTTGCTGGTGTACCTGGTGATTGCTTTCTCGCAACTGAAGATGCGCCGCAAGCTGGAAGCCGAAGGCAAGCCGATCCGCCTGAAAATGTGGCTGTTCCCGTGGCTGACCTACCTGGTGATCGTGTTCATCATCGGCTGCCTGGTGACCATGGCGTTTGTACCGGACTACCAGGTGCTGGTGTTCTCCACCGGTGCGGCGGCGATTGTCGTGGCCTTGATGGGCGCGGTGTTGCATGTGCGGGCGGCGAAAAAAGCGTTGTCCTGAAGCGCCCGATCGCGGGGCAAGCCCGCTCCCACAGGATTTGTGTTGTACACATGACCTGTGGGAGCTGGCTTGCCAGCGATGAGGCCCTCAAACCACCCGCAAAATCTCCCCCACCAGCCAGCCCAGCGCCCGGTCCTGACCGCGCTGGGCCAGGTGCACCAGCTCAAGCTCAAACGCCTCCAACGCAAACGGCAAGTCATGCAGCTGCAACGGCAGCAGCGTGGCGAAGTGGCGTGCCAGTTGCGTCGGCAGCACCACGCACAAATCCGACGCCGCCACCAGGTGCGCCGCCTGCAGGTAGTTGGGCGTGGTGTAGACGATCTGCCGCGCCAACCCTTGCTCCCCGAGCCATTGATCGACCATGCCGCGCGTCTGCCCGCCATGCACCCAGAGGTGACGCAGGCGCAAAAACGTGTCGAGGTCCAGTGCGCCGCTCACCAGCGGATGCTCCTTACGCAGGGCAATCTGCAGGGTCTCGCTGCGCCAGTGATGACGGGCAAAACGCGCCGGAATCTCATCGAAGCGCCCCAGCACCAGGTCCAGCTGGCCCCGGTCCAGGGCATCCACCGGCAGGCTCGGCGCCAGCGGGGCGATGTCCAGGCGCAGGTTCGGCGCACGGTCCTGCAGGCGGCGCAGCAGGCCTGGCATGCACAACTGCTCGACGAAGTCGGTCATGGCGATGCGAAAGGTCTGCCGGCTCAGGCGCGGGTCGAAGCTTTCGCCGACGTTGAGGGTCTGCTCGATCTGTTGCAGCGCCGAGCGGATCGGCCCTTCCAGGGCCAGGGCCTTGGGCGTCGGTTGCATGCGCCGGCCGATGCGCACCAGCAGCGGGTCGTCGAGCAATTCGCGCAGGCGCGCCAGGGCGTTGCTCACCGTCGGTTGGCTGAGGGCCAGGCGCTCGGCGGCGCGTGAGACGTTCTGCTCGCGCAGCAGCACGTCGAGGATGCGCAGCAGGTTGAGGTCGAAGGTGTTTATATTCATTTCGCAAATATCACGCATATGAAAATGAAATTTCTCAAATAGTAGGCAGCTGCTTACGGTGTCGGCAATCCTTCTTTTCGACTTAGGGGTGCCGGTGTGAGCAATGCATTCGATGGGCAACAGGCTGCGGTGGTAGGGGCGGGAACCATGGGCCGGGGGATTGTCATCAGCCTGGCCAGTGCCGGCATCCCGGTGCTGTGGCTCGATGCCAGCCCGCAGATGGTCACCGCAGGCCTGAAGATGGCCGCCGACACCTGGGCCCACCAGGTGGTCAAGGGCCGCATCAGTGAGGAACAGGCCGAGCGAAACCTCGCGCGCATTCAGGCGGTGGACGACTACGCGGCGCTGGCCGATGTCGACCTGGTGATCGAGGCGGTGTACGAAAACCTCGAGCTCAAGCAGGAAATCTTCCGTACCCTGGACCGCACCCTCAAGCCCGGTGCGATCCTCGCCAGCAACACCTCGGCGCTGGATATCGATGCGATTGCCGCTGTCACCCAGCGTCCGCAACAGGTACTGGGCCTGCATTTCTTCAGCCCGGCACACATCATGAAACTGCTGGAGATCGTCCGCGGCCAGCAGACCTCGGCCACCGTGCTCGACCAGGCCAAAGCCCTGGGCCAGCGCCTGGGCAAAATCGCCGTGGTGGCCGGCAACTGCCGCGGCTTTATCGGCAACCGCATGCTCAAAACCTACGCCGACGAGGCGCGCAAGATGCTCCTTGAAGGTGCGCTGCCACAGCAGGTCGACGGCGCCTTGCAGGCGTTCGGTTTTGCCATGGGCCCGTTTCGCATGTACGACGTGGTTGGCGTCGATCTGGAGTGGCGCGCCCGGAAACTGGCCGGGCAGGGCATGGACAGCCCGCTGGTGCAGGTCGACAACGCCCTGTGCGACCTCGGCCGCTTCGGCCAGAAGGCCGGCCTTGGTTATTACCAGTATGCCGAGGGCAGCCGCGAAGCCGAGCACGACCCTGAGGTCGATGCCCTGATCGAGCGAATCGCTACCGGCCTGGGCTATCGCCGCCGGCTGATCAGCGACCCGGAAATCGTCGAGCGCAGCCTGCTGGCGCTGGTCAACGAAGGGGCGAAGATCCTTGAGGAGAATATCGCCGCCAACAGCCACGACATCGACCTGGTCTACCTCAACGGTTACGGCTTCCCGGCCGCGGTCGGCGGACCGCTGCACTGGGCCGATGGCCAGGGCCTGGCCTCGATCCAGGAGCGTCTGCAACGTTTGCAACGCATGCTCGGCGAACATTGGCGGCCAGCCGCGCTGATTGCCCGGCTGGTGGCCGCTGGCAAAGGCTTTGCCGCTGTACAGGAGGGCCGTGTATGAGTTACCAGGCACCGCTGCGCGATATGCGTTTCGTGCTGCACGAGCTGTTCGATGCCGGTGGCCATTGCCAGCAACTGGGCAATGGCCTGGACCGCGAAACCATCGATGGCGTGCTCGAAGAAGCCGCACGCTTTGCCGCCGAAGTGGTGGCGCCGCTCAATCGCAACAGCGACGAGCAGGGCTGCCGTTTGCAGGACGGCCAGGTGACTACCCCGGATGGCTTTCGTCAGGCCTACAAGCTGTACGTCGAGCAAGGTTGGGCGAGCATGACCGGGCCGCTGGAATTCGGCGGCCAGGGTTTCCCGCAGATGGTCTCGGCCAGTTTTCACGAGATGCTGATGGCCGCGTCGCTGTCGTTCCGAATCTATTCCGGGCTCACCGAAGGCACGGTGCTGGCGCTGGAGCGCCACGGCAGCGCCGAGCTCAAGCAGCGCTACCTGGCGCAACTGGTCAGCGGCGAATGGACCGGCACCATGTGCCTCACCGAACCCCAGGCCGGCACCGACCTGGCCTTGCTGCGCACCCGTGCCTTGCCCCAGGCCGACGGCAGCTACCAGCTCAGCGGCAGCAAGATTTTCATCAGCGGCGGCGAGCAGGACCTGAGCGCCAACATTATCCACCTGGTGCTGGCGCGCTTGCCCGAGGCACCGCCCGGGGTCAAGGGCATCAGCCTGTTCCTGGTGCCCAAGGTGCTGGTGAATGCCGACGGCACCCTCGGCGAGCGCAATGCCTTGAGCTGCGGTGCGCTGGAACACAAGATGGGCATCAAGGGCGCGTCCACCTGTGTGATGAATTTCGACGGCGCCACCGGCTGGCTGGTGGGGGAGGCCAACCAGGGCCTGGCCTGCATGTTCACCATGATGAACGACGCGCGCTTTCAGGTCGGCCTGCAGGGCCTGGGCATCGCCGAAGCGGCGTTCCAGGGCGGCCTGGCCTATGCCCGTGAGCGCCTGCAGTCGCGGGCCATCAGCGGCCCGGTGGCGCCGAACAAAGCCGCCGACCCGATCATCGTCCACCCCGATGTGCGACGCATGCTGCTGACCCAGAAAACCCTGAGCGAAGGCTGCCGCATGCTCGCCGCCTACACCGCCCGCCAGCTCGACCTTGAACACGATTGCAGCGCTGCCAAACGTCGCGCCGCCTTGCTGATCCCGATCGTCAAAGCCTTCTTCACCGACTGCGGCCAGGAAGTCGCCAGCCTCGGCGTACAGCTGTACGGCGGCCATGGCTTTATCCGCGAGTGGGGCATGGAGCAACTGATGCGCGACAGCCGCATCACCCAGCTGTACGAGGGCACCAATGGCATCCAGGCCCTGGACCTGATTCGCCGCAAGCTGCTCGGCGATGGCGGCAGTGAGCTCAATGCGCTGATCGATGAGCTGGCAACGCAGGTGGCCCAGGCTACCCATCAGCCGCCGATGGCCGAGCGGGTAGGGCAGTGCCTGGAGGAGTGGCGGGCGCTGGGCGAGTCGGTGCTGCAAGCCTGCCGCCAGGACCCCGAAGAGATCGGCGCGGTGTCGGTGGATTTTCTCGCCTACTCGGCCTATGTGTTGTTGGCGGCGCTGTGGTTGCAGGCGGCGGAGCGTGCCAGTTCCGCCCTGGCGGCCGGCAGCAGCGAAGCGCCGTTCTACCAGGCCAAGCTGCATTCTGCGGACTTTTACCTTCGCAGGCTTTTGCCGCGTGCAGGCGCTCATCGCCAGGCGTTGCTGGCCGGCGCCGGCTGCCTGATGAGTTTGCCAGAGGCCGATTTCGCCTTCTGATTTCACCTTGCGGACATCACAACAACAACGAGGGACGCCGCATGCAGTCATTCAGTTTTGCTACCACCGCGCAGATCCTCTGCGAAGCCGGCGCCGCCTTGCGCTTGGCCAGCCTGTGCCGCGAACGCGGTGCGCGGGCGGTGTTGATCGTCACCGATCCGGGTATCGCCCGCCTGGGTTTGCTCGAGCCATTGCTGCCGGGTTTCGCGGCGCAGGGCCTGACTGTGGCGGTGTTCGACCAGGTGCTGGCCGACCCGCCGCAAGCCTGTGTGTTGGAGGTGGTGCTACAAGCGCGGGCGATGCAGGCCGACCTGATCGTCGGCTTTGGCGGCGGCAGTTCCATGGACGTGGCCAAGCTGGTGGCGCTGCTGGCGCACCCGCAGTGCTCGCAATTGCTCGGCGACATCTACGGCGTCGACCAGGCCCGTGGCCGGCGCCTGCCGTTGATCCAGGTGCCGACCACGGCGGGCACCGGCTCGGAAGTGACGCCGATCGCTATCGTCACCACCGGCGAGCACAGCAAGATGGGCGTGGTCTCGACCCTGTTGCTGCCGGACCTGGCGCTGCTCGATGCCGACCTGACCCTCGGCCTGCCGCCGGCGGTCACCGCCGCCACCGGCATCGACGCCATGGTCCACGCCATCGAGGCCTATACCAGCAAGCTCAAGCGTAATCCGCTGTCCAACCTGCTGGCCCGCGAGGCGTTGCAATTGCTGGCCGGCAATCTTGACGAGGCGGTGCACAACGGCCGCAACCGCGAGGCGCGCCAGGCCATGCTGCTCGGCGCTTGCCTGGCCGGCCAGGCCTTTGCCAACGCACCGGTGGCGGCGGTGCATGCGCTGGCCTATCCGCTGGGCGGGCATTTCCAGATCCCCCACGGGCTGTCCAATGCCCTGGTGCTGCCCCATGTGCTGCGCTTCAACGCCGAAGCGGCGGCGCCCTTGTATGCCGAGCTGGCGCCGCTGTTGCTGGGTGCGCGCTTGCGCGCCGGTGACGTAAACAGCCTCACTGCACAGTTGATCAACGAGCTGGCTGAACTGAACCCACGCTGCGGCCTGCCGACGCGTTTGCGCGATGCTGGCGTGCCTGAGAGCAGCCTCGAACATCTGGCCCGCGACGCCATGCAACAGCAGCGCTTGCTGGTCAACAACCCGCGTGAGGTCAGCGAGGCCGATGCCCTGGCGATCTACCGGGAGGCGTTCTGATGGAGCACCCCGGGCGCGAGCACTTTCGCCACTTCCAGCCGATCACCACGCGCTGGCACGACAACGATCTCTATGGCCACGTCAACAACGTCGTCTACTACAGCTTCTTCGACAGCGCGGTGAACAGCTACCTCATCGAGCAGGGCGGGCTGGATATCCACCAGGGGGAAGTGATCGCCTTCGTGGTCAATTCCAGCTGCGACTACTTTGCCTCGATTGCCTTTCCGGAGTGCATCGAGGTGGGCCTGGCGGTGAGCAAGCTGGGCAACAGCTCGGTGCACTACACCCTGGGCATCTTCAAGGCCGGGCAAGCGCAGGCCTGCGCGGCGGGGCGCTTTGTCCACGTGTTCGTCGAGCGCGCCAGCAACCGCCCGGTCGCTATCCCTGAACCCCTGCGGGCGGCATTGAGCCGTTTGCGCTGTGACTGACTGGAGTGCTTTGCCATGCAAGATGCCGTAATTGTCTCGACCGCCCGCACGCCGATCGCCAAGGCCTTTCGCGGCGCCTTCAACGACTTCAAGTCGCCGTCGATGAGTGCCGTGGCCATTCGCGCGGCAGTCGAACGGGCCGGTATCGAACCCGGCGAGATCGACGACCTGGTGATGGGCACCGCCATGCAGAGCGGCACCGCCTCGACCAACCTGGCGCGCCTTTCAGCCCTGGCGGCCGGCTTGCCGCTATCGGTCAGCGGCCAGACCATCGACCGCCAGTGCGCCTCGGGGCTGATGGCGATTTCGATTGCCGCCAAGCAGATCATGGTCGACGGCATGCAGGTGGCGATTGGCGCTGGCCAGGAGCAGATCAGCCTGGTGCAGACCGCCCATATGCAGGCCGCAGCGGTGGAGCAGGATGCCAGCGTAGTGCGCATGGCCGAGCATGCCTACATGCCGATGCTGCTCACTGCCGAGATCGTCGCCAAGCGCTACGGTATCAGCCGCGAAGCCCAGGACGCCTACAGCCTGCAGTCCCAGCAACGCACGGCGGCGGCCCAGGCCGCGGGGTTGTTTGCCGATGAGATCGTGCCGGTCAGTGTGCGCAAGAAGGTGGTCGACAAGCTCAGCGGGGCGGTCACCTACCAGGACGTGCACCTGAGCCAGGATGAAGGCAACCGCCCGCACACCACCCTGGCCGACCTGCAAGGCCTGGCGCCCGTGCGCGAAGGCGGCTGCATCACCGCCGGCAACGCCAGCCAGTTGTCCGATGGTGCCAGCGCCAGCGTGCTGATGAGCGGGGCGTTGGCGGCGCGTGCCGGGGTCAGGCCGCTGGGCCTGTATCGCGGCATCGCGGTGGCCGGCCTGGCGCCGGAAGAGATGGGCATCGGCCCGGTGCTGGCGATCCCCAGGTTGCTGCGTCAGCACGGCCTGCGCGTCGATGATATCGGCCTGTGGGAAATCAACGAGGCCTTCGCCTGCCAGGTACTGTACTGCGCGCAGACCCTGGGCATCGATCCTGCGCGGCTCAACGTCAATGGCGGCGCCATCGCCATCGGTCATCCCTACGGCATGAGCGGCGCGCGCATGGTCGGCCATGCCTTGCTTGAAGGTCAGCGCCGTGGCGTCAAGTACGTGGTGGTGAGCATGTGCGTGGGCGGCGGCATGGGCGCCGCCGGTTTGTTCGAGGTGCTCTGAGCCGTCAGCGCCCGCGGTAGGCCCCGGGCGCGCAGGCAAACCAGCGCAGGCAGGCGCGGTGAAAACTCTGCACGTCGCTGTAGCCGAGTTGATCGGCAATCTGTACCAGCTCCAGTTCGCTGCCCTGCAGCAGGTCTTCCGCGCGGTAGCGGCGGTACTCATCCAGCAGCTCGGAATAACTCCAGCCCAGTGCCTTCAGGCGCCGGGCCGCGGTGCGTTCGAGCAGGTGCTGGCGGCTGCAGAAGGCCGGCCAGCGGTTGCTGTCGGCAAGGCTCACGGCCAGGTGATCGCTGGCCAGCTCCAGCAGCGTTGGCTGGCTGTTGCGTTGGGTCTGTTGCAGCAATTCCACCAGCATCAGTTCCAGTGCCTGATTGCCGGGGGTCAGCGCTTGCTCGAACAGCTTTGGGTCAAGGCGGATGCCATGTTCAACGTGCCCCCAGCTCACCGGCGCGCGCCAGGCGTGGGGGTGCACGCTGATGTCGGCCGGCGCCGGGTGGGCCAGTTCAATGGCCAGGATCGGGTCCTGCTCCAGGCCGCTGGCCAGCAGCTTGCGGCGCAGCAGGCTGCAGAGGCTGGTGAGCATGTAGTCGGTGATGGGTGCCGTGGCCTTGAGGCTGCCGCAATCCTCCAGGCGCAGGCTGACCTGGCCATCACTGCGTTCGATGCGGGCGCGAAAGTGACCGTTGAAAAACGGGAAGTATTCGACGAAGTAGGCGCAGGCGCTGTCCAGCGAGGCGGCGGCATCGAACAGGTAAGTCAGGCCATTGGTCGCGGTGGAGACGAACCGCCTGCCGGCAGTCAGGCCGACAAACGGGTCGCTGCTCTCGCTCAGGGCCAGGGTCCAGAAGCGCCGCGACAGCACCAGCGGCACACGCAGGAACGGTGTACGCATCTCGAACAGGCTGCGGCGGAACACGGCCTCGATCAGTTCCAGGGATACCCCGCGGCCCTGCAGCTCTTCGATGGCCGGCAGCAGGGTCGGGGCGTAGAACGCGTTGGGCGGCACGAGGGTCATGACGGGTTCACCTGCAGCTGTTGATCCACCTTGAAAATGGCTTCGATCATTGCCTGCGCTGCCGGTGTCAGGCTGTCGCCGGCGCGGCTGACAATGCCGTACTGCAACTGTAGATCAGGGTCGTCGGCATCCAGGTCGGCAAAGCTCAACAAGCGGATTTCACCGGCCTCGACCCGCTCGTGCAGGGCTTCGGCGGTGGCCAGGCCGATGGCGTCCGAGCGCATCACCACCCGACGTATGGCATCGAACTGCGCGCACTCGACGCTGGTGACAAAGTCCTGGGTACCCTGGGCGCGGGCGAGGATCTTGCGGATCATCGGCGGGATCCGCGTGCCGGCAATCGGGTAATCGAGCAGGGCGCTGAGCTGGAGCGGGCCACGCCCTGCCAGCGGGTGCCCGGCGCGGCAGAAGAAGCGCCCGCGCCGGGGCCGCAGGGCCTGCACCTGATAGCGCGGGTCGTCCTTGAAGTAGCGCGAGTCGGCGACCAGAAACTCGATCTGCTGCTCCTTGAGCCAACTGCCCAGTTGCTCCCAGTCACCCTGATGAAAACGTGCGCGCACCAGCGGGTGGTCGTGGATGAACTGCGCCAGCGCCTCGGGCACCAGCAATTGGGCCGGGTAGGGGCCGCTGCCGAAACTCAGCTCGCCGCCTTCCAGGCCGTTGTACTGCAGCAGCTCGTTGTGCAGGCTCTGGCTGCTGGCCAGCAGGCGCCGGGCGTGCTGCAGCACCAGTTGGCCCTGGCCGGTGAGGCGAAACTCGCGGCTGCCGCGCTCGACCAGGGCACAATCCAGATCGCGTTCCAGGGTCTGGATGCTGCGGCTGAACGCGGGCTGGCTGAGGTTGACGGCATCGGCGGCGCGCACGAAGCCACGGTAATCGGCCAGGGCCACGAAGTGGCGAAGTTGTCGAAGGTCCATCATGCGCCTCTTGCATGCAGCGGATACTTTTTATGCATTTGATCGATAGTGTAGCGGCTGGCATAACTCATGGCCTGATCATTTTGCGTGACGTGCCATGCTTGCTTCGCCTTTTGTTTGCGCCGCCTTGACCCGCACCCTGGTCGCTCACGCCCAGGGCTGCGGCCTGCCTGTGGATGTGCTGTTGCAGCGTGCCGGGCTCACGCCCGCGCAGTTGCACGGGCACGGCCAGATCCCGGCCATGCAGGTCGAGCAGTTGCTGCTCGAATGTGAGCTCGCCGGTGCCGGGCGCGAGTTCGGCTGTGAGCTGGTGCCGGGCATGGCCACCCATTCGCTGCAGGGGCTGAACATACTGCTCGATTCGGCCGCCAGCGTGCGCGACAGCCTTGCCTGCTTTATCCGCTACCTGCCGCTGGTGACCAACTGTGTGCTGGTCAGCCTGGACGGTGCACAGCTGCACATGCGTCGCTATCAGCATCAACCGCATTACTACATGCTCGATGCTGCGGTGCTGAGCCTGGTGCGCAACATCGCCAGGCGTGCCGGGCGCACGCCGGCCCAGATGTTCACCCAGGTCAGCGTGTTGCCGCAGCAGGCGGCCGGGCGCTGGTTGCAGGACTGGGGGGTGGCGGTGGTCAGCGCTCAATGGCCGAGCCTGCAACTGGCGCCAGGCGCCCTCGAGCTGGACCTGCCCGGTGCCAATGCCTTCCTCCATCAGAGCATGCTGCGCCAGTGGCAAGGCGCAGGCATGAGCGAGGCGCGCGAAGACAGCCTGCAACTGGCGCGGCACTGGCTGGCCGCCGGTGACCAGCCCATCGAGCGGATTGCCGAGCGCCTCGGTTACCGTCAGCCGAGCAACTTCATCCGCGCCTTTCGCAAGCAGTTCGGCGTCACCCCCAAGCAGTTTCGCCTGAGCGCATTGCAGCCGGCCTAGGGCGACTTTTCGCAGCATGCGGATGATCGTTTTTTGTCGTGCGCCGCTTGCGCCTGGCGGTGGGCGCTTGGGCATCTTGATCGAGCTTAATCCTCATGGAGCTCGATAATGACAACAACAAGCTCAACGCCGTCTCCCTGGCTGCTGGCGGCGCTGGCCTCCTTCGCCGTGCCTGCCCAGGCCAGCAGTTTTGATCTCAATGAAGACTGGAGCTTTACCACCCGCAGCACCCTGAGCCTGGGCAGCAGCTGGTCGACCCAAAGCCCCGACAAACACCTGATGACCCGCGCCAATGCCCTGCAGGCCCAAGGCGTGCATGCCGATGGCAGCGGGGTCAGCGCCGATGACAACCGGCTTAACTTCAAGAAAGGCGACCCGATCTCGCAGACCGTCAAGGGCCTGAGCGATTTCAGTCTCGACGGCCAGGGGCAGGGCGCCTTTGTGCGCCTGAAGTACTGGTACGACCATGCCTATGAAACCCGCGACGGCCGCTTCAAGGATTTCGACGACAGTGGCTGGGATGACCTGGCCAAATTCCAGGGCCTGGAAGTGCTCGACGCCTACCTGTGGAAGGACGTCGAGCTGGCCGGCCATCCGCTGAGTTTCAAGCTCGGCAAGCAGGTGCTGTCGTGGGGCGAGGCGCTGCTGATCCAGAACGGCATCAACGTCATCAACCCGCTGGACATCACCGCCTTCAACCGCCCCGGGGTCGAGATCAAGGAAGGCCAGCTGCCGGTGGAGATGCTTTCGTTCAGCTTCGGTGTGTCCGACACCCTCAACCTCGAAGGCTTCTACCAGTACAACTGGCGCGCCAGCGTGCTGGACGGTTGCGGCACCTTCTTTGCCACAAGCGATGTGATTCAGCCAGGCTGCGGGCCGTTGTACCTGGGCCAGGTGCTCACCGACCCGCAGATGCAGGCCAGCGGCTTGTATGCCAGTTCACGGGGCAACGCGTCGCCGTCCGACAACGGCCAGTTCGGTTTCGCCCTGCGCCAGATGCTGCCGGCGCTCAACGACGCCGAGGCGGCGTTGTACTTCATCAACTACCACTCGCGCCTGCCGTACCTGACCGTCGATGCGCGCAACACCGCGCTGCCGGGGAATTTCCCCGGGGGCGGACAGGGGCCTTCGTATGCTGCGGCCTTCCCCGAGAACATCCGCCTGTACGGGCTGAGCATCAACGGTGTCGAGCCCAGCAGCGGGGTGTCGCTGGCGGCCGAGCTCAGCTATCGGCCCAACATGCCGCTGAGTTTCAACGCCCCGGATGTCACCACGGCGGTGGTCTCCGGTGCTGCCGGCAACGTGTGGGTAGCACTGCCCGAGGGCTTCAACAATCGCGCAGGTGATCGCTTCGATGGCTGGGAGCGAAAAGGCGTGTGGCAAGTGACCACCTCGGCAACCCAGGCCATCGACAACGTGCTGGGTGCCACCCGCCTGAGCCTGTTCGGTGAAGTCGGCGTGGTGCACATCGACGGCCTCGGTGATGAGCGCCTGGGCCGTAATGCCGCCTTTGGCCGCAGCGCGCCGCGCAATGGCAGCGCGTGCAACACCGTTGCCTCCGGAGTGACCAACCGCTACTGCACCGACAAGGGCTTTGCCACCGATTGGTCCTGGGGTTATCGCCTGCGCGCCAGCCTTGAGTACAGCGATGTGCTGCCGGGGGTCAACCTGATCCCGGCGGTCAACTGGCGGCATGACGTCGAGGGCTATTCCTACGACCCGCTCGGGCCATTCCAGGAAGGCCAGCAGGCCCTGGGGCTGAGTCTTACCGCCAACTACCTCAACGACTACAGCGTAGAACTGGCCTACAACAGCTTCTTCGGTTCCAACGACTACAGCACCCTCGATGACCGCGATTTTGCCTCGGTCAGCTTCAAGGTCGATTTCTAAGGAGAACAATAAAAATGCGTATTCATCCCCTGTTGTTAGCCCTGACCTGCGTCAGCGCCCTGGCCCAGGCCAAGAGCAACGACCTCGGCCTCTTGGACAAGACGCTCACGCCGATGGGCTCGGAGCGCGCCGGCAATGCCGACGGCAGCATCCCGGCCTGGACCGGCGGCCTCGACAAAGCGGCCGGGAGCCTGGATGGCAACGGCGGCTACAGTGACCCGTTCGCCAGTGAAAAGCCGCTGTTCACCATTACCGCGCAGAACCTCGGGCAGTACCAGGCGGCGCTGAGCCCCGGCCAGCTGGCGATGTTCAAGCGCTACCCGGACAGCTACCAGATGCCGGTGTACCCCAGCCACCGCAGCGCCCGTTTGCCGGCGCCGATCCTCGCCGATAGCCGCACCAACGCCGGCAAGACCACCCTGGCCGACGGCGGCAACGGCTTGCATGATTACGCCCGTGGGATTCCGTTCCTGCTGCCGACCGAAGGCATGGAAGTGATGTGGAACCACATGACCCGTTGGCGTGGCGGCAGCTACGAGCGCTTCAGCAGTATTGCCCTGGTACGTGAGAACGGTGCGGTCAGCTATATCCGCGCGCAGTCGCTGGTGAGTTTCGCCGAAGCGGTCACGGGGCTTGAGCCCAATGCCAACGTGCTGTTCATGTTCAAGAGCCGGGTGCTGGAGCCGGCGCGCCTGGCGGGCGAGACCGTGCTGGTGCATGAGCCGGTTGACCAGGTGGTCGAGCCGCGTGCCGCCTGGCAGTACCTGCCGGCGCAACGCCGGGTGCGTCGCGCGCCGATGCTGGCGTATGACAACAGTGCGCGCTACAGCAACGGCCTGATCACGGCCGACAACATCGATGGTTTCAATGGTGCGCCGGACCGTTTTGACTGGAAGCTGATCGGCAAGCAGGAGCTGTACATTCCCTACAACAGTTATCGCCTGGGCAGTCGTTCATTGAAACTCGATGAACTGGTCAAGCCCAACCACATCAACCCGGCGTATACCCGTTATGAGAAGCATCGGGTGTGGGTGGTTGAAGCCACGCTCAAACCGGGGGCGCGGCATATCTACAGCAAGCGCCGGTTTTATGTGGACGAAGACAGCTGGCAGATCGCCCAGGTGGACCAGTACGACAGCCGTGGCGAGTTGTGGCGCAGTTCCGAACTGCATGCGATCCAGCACTATGATCATGACTTTACCTACAACGTGCTGGAAACCTCGTACGACCTGATTTCGGGGCGGTACTACGCGGGTGGCTTGAGCAACGAAGAGAAGGCGCCGATGCGGGTGGGGTTTACCGCCAAGACCGATGACTACACGCCTTCGGAATTGCGTCGCTGGGCCAAGTGAAGCACGAGCCCTTCGGGCTCGATCGCCGGCAAGGCCGGCTCCCACAGGTCCGGCGTACACAGATCCACTGTGGGAGCTGGCTTGCCAGCGATGAGGCCGGTCCAGCCAGCACATCAGGTGCTGGCAGGATTACGACCCCTGCGGGCTCGATCGCCGGCAAGGCCGGCTCCCACAGGTCCGGCGTACACAGATCCAC